>JBGSTX010000118.1:0-50938 GCA_041736305.1 Oligoflexus sp.
TCCGCTTGGTACCTTTGAGTGCAACGGGGGCACGATACTTTTGATTCTCAAGTGCTGTATAATCAGGCGAAAACCTTGGCGGCTCTGCCCCGCATGTTTCCATGCCGAAAGATAAGATATTCCAAGCCCCCACCGCATCTCGATGGGCGACTAAACTGCATTCACCGCATTTATAAACTCTGCCTTTAACCCTATTATGCTTGCGGCAATATGGATCCGGACACTGTCTGGTCGAATATCGTTCATTATGCCATTGAAACGAGATTCCGTCCGTCTTCCCCTTATAGCTGAGCATTCCGAAAAAATCGCCTATCGGCCAGGAGCTATTGGCTTGATTTTGTTTCTTGCCACTCTCTTTCTGAGCTACGCTGCGGCAATCGCCGACAAAGACTTCGTTGACCTTTCTGATGCGTAAAAAATTGACGACCTTTCGCGAGTTTGTATGAAGAAAATTCATCTTTCTATTGTGAAATGTACGAATAACATGCGTCTTTTTTTGAAGTTCTTTTTTTCGATTGCTGGATCCACGCTTTTTTCGATCAATTCTTGATTGCCGAAAGGCTACGTTCTTTGCGTATCCCTGATGAATGGTGCGAAAGCCTCGACCCTTTAAGTTCAGCCCTTTACCGTCTTCCGTTATAATCACAGCCCAACGAATCTGACCAAGATCGATCCCAGCATACTTCACAGGAAGAACTTTATCTTTTACGTCCGATGGTAGTCTTTCCGCTATCTTAAAGATGAGATAAAAGCGCTTTTCAGAGAGATCGTAATGGATGGTGATGACTTTCGTATTCTTTGGAATGCCAGCGGGAAACGGAGCGAAAAGACTTTCTCTTTTTTTTAGCTTTCCCGGCTTTTTAGGATTAATTTCCCTAGCCCGTGCAAACAATATTCCACCATTAACATATCGACAGTCACGTCGATCAAAATGGACATCGCGTCCGCCCCTTCTTTGCCGCCATGGATACTTGCAGGTTTTCCATCCTTCTGTATGTCCTTCCGAGACCGCGTTCTTTCTATTGGTCCGAGCCGTTTCGCATACACCCAAGAATTCTTGAAAGATAAGGTTTTGGGATTGAGTCGTAAGTCCAAGATCTAAAACATGTGTCATGCCAGTCATTTGCTTGGCTAAATCATACATAGAAAAATAAGGTACAAGGCCTAATCTCGCCCACCGATGATAGTCGACAAGACTATTCCATAGCCACGATGCGTCAGCCCGCATGCAAACAAGTTTTTGGAATTCATGATCAGGCATTCCGGGCAAAGGAACTTTTTGGACTCGATGAATCCACTCTCCCTTTTTTGCACCTTTAGCTCTAACCATAATTTACTCACTGCTTACTGGTGTATGATGCGAACGCAAAAATAATTGATTCTCGGCATTTAATCACCATAATAATTTATGTTTCAACAAGAAGTCTTGTGCGAACATCCTCCAAAAATGTTTAAGAGATTCTGCCTAAGGAAGAATAGGAATGATACTAAGCGACAAACAATGGTCTGTCATCGAGAGCTTGCTAAGGTCCTTACAAGAAGCCCGTGATCATCGCATTGGTAGACCGCCTACGGACAAAAGACGCCTCATCGATGCAATTATTTGGATTTTGCGTACGGGGACACCATGGAGAGAGCTACCCTCATGCTATCCACCTTAGCAAACGGTGCATCGCTGGTTTCAAAAGTGGACACTTAGCGGCTTGATTCAAAAGCTTCTGCATATAATCACGGCTGAATTATACGAGAGGAAAAAAATAGATCTCAGCGAATGCTTTATTGACGGAACATTTGCATCCGCAAAAAAGGGGGGCTTCTGGTAGGAAAAACAAAGCGAGGAAAAGGAACAAAAATCATGGCAATCTCAGACCGCCATGGTCTTCCAATCGCAATCCATATTGCAAGCGCTTCCCCCCACGAGGTCAAACTTGTGATCAAGACCATAGAACAGCGATTTCTCAACGCCCTACCAAAACGATTGATCGGTGATAAAGCGTATGACTCAGATCCGTTGGATAAGCAATTAACAGACCGATATGGAATCGATCTCATCGCTCCTCATAAGAAGAACAGAAAGAAGACAAGAACTCAAGATGGCCGCACCCTTCGCCGTTATAGAAGAAGGTGGAGAATAGAAAGACTATTTTCATGGTTACAGAACTTTCGTCGACTAGTAGTGAGATACGAATGCCATGCAGAAAATTTCTTAAGTCTAGTTGCCCTAGCATGTCTGCTTATACTTTTAAGATATTATTGAGACAGCCTTTAGTATTAGGCAGCCTTTCGCCGTAGAACTCCCGATTTTTTAACCCATACCTTCGCGCTATCTCCCCAGTAGAAGAGCGCCAGCCCGAACAGAGGTACAGCCCACTGCAGAAACGCGGCCAGGGGTAGCGGTGAGATAAGCAGGATAGTACCGAGTAAGGGTGATACTACCTGGCAAAGCGACATTAAGAACGTGATCGCTCCAGAAGCCAAGCCTGGTTCGCTGTCCGGGAAGCACTCGTAGAACTTGACCTGCTCCCAGGGAATGAAAAGCATCTCCCCAATAGTCCAAACCACGGTAACCAGGAGGAGCGCTGGCAGCGAGCTGAGAAGCGGTATTGGTGCTAGGCCAAAGGCCAGCAGGAGAGTGCCGACGAAGCCTTTTTCCCCTAGCGACCACTTCCGGCTTAGACGTCGAATAAGCGGCATTCCTAGTACGACCAGAGTCGTGTTGAGGAGCAAGATCTTGGCGTTCATTTCCGCTGCGGGCAAGCCCTTGCTAGTCAGTAAGAGCGGCAGATATGTAATATGACTCAAAAAGCCAATTGTGATGAGGCACAGTCCTAAAAGCTTGGAGGCATTAGTTTGTAGGGACGATTTTAAGAGCCTCCGTATGCTTTGGCTCGAAGTCGTGGAACCTGGAGACTGCAGTCTTTGACGTTTTAAGTAGTAAACAGCTCCGCTAAGCAAAATTAAGGTAGTAGCCAGGTCGAGCCAGAGGAGAGCGGCTCGATGAGTTTTAAGAAAGGTGAAGGCCAGAACCGAAGCGACTGCCAAAGAGCAGTTGGCCACCAGGTAACGCTTTCCAGCCATTTCCTCACGGTCTTTGCCTTGCAAACGCCCAATAATTGCTAGTGACATGACTGTTCTTAAAGTTGTCACGGCCAGGCAAAGGGCTAGTGCTCCCAGAATGAGCAGGATGCCCTCCGTGTTCTCAGGAACAAAGATCATGATGCCAAAGCTATATGCTGAGGCGACAATAAGAAAAGTTAAGAGCACGCGGCCTTGATCGAGCCAGCGACCAACTATCGGTTGCCAGAATCCGGACAAGAGGGAGGCCAGGGCCAGGACAAGACTGGCCATAATCGGACTCAATTGCCCAGTAGCAGCCAAAAGTGCAGGCATAAGAGTGATGGCAAAAGAAAAGGCACCGGAAATAAACACCAATAATAAAAGATAAGAACTCGGTCGGATCAAAGACATACACTGCTCCTAGCTGCCGCCTCTCAATGCCTCTCAAAAGACTTTTCATCGTTAAGCATTTTCAAACATCATGCCAATGCCAGGCGGTCATCCATTCCGGATGCTTCAGACATGCTATAATAAAAGAAACCACAACATTAAAGGCCTCTCTCTTATGGAAGCATCCTCGCGCCTCCTATTGCAGAAGTTGGGACTTAAAGACGGAAAAAGCGCAGTTTTTCTGCATGTTCCTGAAGAGATTCAGGCTTTTTGTGGAGGCAGAGCTGAAGCTCCTGAAGCTTTGGACAAAAAGCATGATCTTATACTGAGCTTTTACGAGAGCAGCAAGCAGATGAAGCTCGAACTGCCGCAGCTGAAAGCGTCGATTAAGCCTGACGGGATGATTTGGGTCTGCTGGAAGAAAGGCCCAGCCTCAGACGTGTCACGCGATCTTATCTGGCAGCTCGGTGAAGAGTGCGGTCTCAGTTCGGTTTCATCGGTGGCCATCGACGACGTTTGGCTGGCCATGAAACTCATGTATCCCAAGCATCAGCGGCAAAGAATATTGATCAAGGCTTAGAATTTGCGACGACCTAGTAGGCTGATGCTCCAGTCTTCATGACTAAGCGAACCTTTGCTGAGGCTCCAAGATCCGTCGTGCAGAAGGATCTGACCGCCCCACTCCCAATCGTCTGGCTTTCCCCGGACGACAGCTCCCAGCTCGACTTCAAAGGCACTGCCATCCGTGAGGTCGCGCTTTTTACCAGCTATGCCTGCCGAACCAAGCGCAGCTACGAAATAGTGAAACGCAAAGTCATAGTCGATCGTTTGAACTAGCTCTGCTAGGTGCTGGCTCCCTTGAACACGAAAACTTGGCCCCACTAGCGCTATGTCCCAGCCACCGAAGGTTTCTCCATTTACACCTAAAGTCTCAATTCGAGCCAGCCCACCCAAAAGAAGTCGATTGAGGCTGGGCACGGCTGCATTGAGGATAGGAAGTTTAAACAGGATCTCGCTTTGCGCCGAAGCACCGAGATAATCGCCTTTGATTGACGAACCCATGCGCAAGGTCGCGGTATGGATACCCATCCATTCGCTAGAGAAATCATGGTGTCCGCGCAAGGATAGGCGATTCAAGAGCCAAGTGGGCAATTTGCTGCTTAGCTTGTTGCTGCCTCGAAAGCTAAGACTTTCAATGCCCGGAATGAAGTTGGTTTCAGTAAAGGTCGTAGCGATCCAGTTGCTAATGTCCATCTCGTCTCCTCCGCTGGAAGACAAGGGCATGGGGCTTCGTTCATCGTTGGGAATAGGCATTTCAGGCGTGGGTTGAGCTTGCGGAGGAAGCTTCGTTTCGTTTGAAGGCGCCTCAGCTAGACGGGGCGGATTTGGCTTTTCAACAGGCTTAGGTACTTCGCGAGCTGGCACTGGGGAGGATGGCGGTTCCACTTTCGTCAAAGGTTTTTGCCAATCTCCCGGCGCCTGAACTATTGCACTATCCTTGTCTACGGGAATATAGCGTTGCTCAGCGGGTGGAGCTGCCTGAAATGATCGGCGAGTCGCGATACCTGCGACCTTGGCGCCATCGCCCACGCCTAAAGCGTTTTCGTAGGAGAGCGAGGTGATCTGTGCAATGGAAGATTGCTCTTTGCTTTCGATCACCTTGGCTTTGCCGAGAAGTTTTTGCTCAAAGCTCAGCCAAGAACCGTCCACTGGGTGCTGGGATTTAAGCTTCGTTTCATAGAAGCTCAACTCATCACCTTCGAAAACATTTTGTGTGCTACCGCTTGAGAGACTGACGAAGCGCCCTTGGACAGAGGTAATAAAAACATCTATGGGGTAGCGGTTGAGGAGCCGATAAGTCAAATTTTGCAGTCGTTGATCGATCTCACTGGGGCTGGCGGCAAGGAACCAGCTGTAAGGTACTCTTTCCGTTTCGCTCAGATAGGTCTTCAGATTCGGGTCTAATAAGCGGACGCTCCAGAGCATGACATCATTCTGAGCAGTTATGCTGAGATTGAGCATGGCGTCGATCTCGTACTCGTCGGTAAGTTCCTTCCTGCCTTCAGGAGTGGCCCAAAGATCGGCCGTGATTACATCGTTGGTAAAAATAAAGCGTTTTGACGCCTGGGCTAGTGGCGAGAAAGCTCGATCAAGGTGCTGACGAAGCGAAGCAAAGGGATGTCCCTCAGGGAATTGTCCCTGCCAATAGACGGGCATCACCGCGACTTGCTTGATCGCCGGCAGACGCTGCCCGTCAGCGGGGGCTGTAATAGCAGCTGATGCCGGGCTGGAAACAGTCTGGAGACAAAGGAAAGCAAAAGCAGAAGCAGAGCCTAGGGCGCCGAGGCAGCCCCTGAACGCCCAAAGCCGGCTTAGGGACATGATTACATCTTCTCCACGTTATGGCTCGAACCGTCGAAGCTCACACGTCGTTTGACGTCTTCGATGATGGTTTCGATATGCACCGGTCGCTGCCAGACCTTGAAGAGACTCTTGAGACATTCCAGGGTGAATTCGTGCTTCAAATCGGAGCCTTCGTGAAGGTGCTCGAGCAGAAGCTCGTTTCTGTTCTTAAAGTTGCCATCCTTCACGCAGATGATGGGCTGGCCAAAGTTGGTCAGTTGCGAAAGAAGCTGGTGCTTGATCTCCGCAAAGTTGCGATTACTGATCACGTAGCGATTGTTACGGCGATCGAAGTCGTAGAGGAAGAGCTTGTTCTCATGACAGAAATCTTCATCGAGAAAACCATCGATGAAGGTAATGTCATTGTGAATCCGTCGTACTTCCATCAACTTTTTGTCGCCGAGCCCGACTTTGGTATCCCAATCAGCGCGCTTTTTGGGGTCGTCGCAGTTAACGTAATCAATTCCAAACTGCCCCTTGTCCCAACGCCTTTTGATATGGCGCAGAAGCTCCAGACCAAGTTTGTAGGGATTCAATTGTCCAGGGGCCGCGGCTACCACCCCGGAATGCTGATCGCAGTAGTCAATGATCTCCGAATCCGCCAGAGGATGGATTTCAGTCATCATGCGGCTGTGCCAGTAGGTGGCCCAACCCTCGTTCAAAATTTTCGTCTGACCCTGAGGAGCGAAGTAGTAGGATTCGTCGCGGATGATGCCGAGAACTCGCTTCTGCCAGTTGTTCAGGGGGGCATATTCGATAAGGAATTTTAGAACATCGCGCTCCAGCTGCTCGGGAAAGGATTTCTTCTTTTTGACCCTATCCTCCTGCTTTTGCACCTGCTGATCTAAAAAATCCTTAGGGTTGACGTAACTGTCCATATACTTTTTGGACTGGAGCTTATGCACAGGCTCGGCACGGTAGGTCTCTTCTTCGTCGGCCGGAGCTGGCCGCCGGGTGGCTTGATTAAAGGGAGCATAAATATCAATGAGATTTTCGAGCGACAGAGCGCAGTCGACAAAGTCTTCGACCTCGTCGTGGCCGACGTCTTCAATATAGCGGCGCACGATCGAGGCGTGGTTAGCCATCTGATCGAGCATTTTTCTGTTGGTCCGCGTGAACCAATAGTTGTTTTTGAAAAAGTCACAGTGCCCGAAAACATGGGCTATCACCGTCTTCTGCGAAACCAGGTTATTGGCGCGCAAGAGATAGGCGTAGCAAGGATCGTTATTGATCACCATTTCATAGATCACCGACAGGCCGTAGGTATAGCTCTTCGACAGGCGCTCGTACTCCATCCCGAAGCGCCAGTGCGGGTAGCGGGTAGGAAAGCCTCCATAGGCGGCGATCTCGTTGAGTTGCTTGTAGTCCACTAGTTCAAAAATCGTCTCGAAGACGTCGAGCCCGGCGCCCCGCGCCGCCGCGTGGAGCTGGGAGGCAATATCGCGTAACTCAGGTGTAAGCTGGGTATTGTAGGTCATGACTACCTTCCTTTGCCGAGGAATACTTTGAGCGCATCCATAATCGCGTCACGATCCTTGATTTGACAGGTAGTGATACCTTCATTGGTCTCACCGAAGTGCTTGTGCAAGTCTCGCAGGAATTGTCCCGACCCATAGCGCGATTCGACCTGGCCGTAGCAAAACATATTCGAGACGGGCAGTAGGCTACTTTCCAAAATGCGCATACAGTCCGCCGTATCGTTGCCGGACCAGTTGTCGCCATCGGAGAAGTGAAAGAGGTAGATGTTCCACTCCATAGGGTTGAAGTGCTCTTCAATAAGCTTAAGAGAAAGCTTGTAAGCGGAGCTGATGAGAGTTCCGCCGGATTCTTTGGTTTTGTAGAAGGTATCCGAATCGACCTCGCGAGCCGTAGCATCGTGAATGATGTAGCGGCGTTCGAGACCGTTGTACTGGGTGCTCAACCAGGTATCGAGCCAAAAGGCAGTAAGTCTGACGATTTCCTTCTGCTCGTCGCCCATTGAACCAGAAACGTCCATCATGTAGACGATAACCGCATTGGCTACTTTTTCGTGGGTGATGCGATAGGAGCGAAATCGCTTGTCTTCTTTGGTCGGAATGACGATGGGATTTTCAGGATCGTAGTCGCCATTGGCGATACTGCGTTTGAGAGCTTCTTTGTAGGTTCGTTTGAAATGCCGGAGAGATTCAGGACCCTGCTTGAGAATCCCAGAATAGCGATACTTTTTGTCTTCGAGATTTTCTTTGCCGCGTGGCTCGATATTAGGGAGAGCTAGCTCTTCTCCGAGAATCTGTGCCAGCTCTTCGAGCGTGACATCGACCTCAAGATTGTGCTGGCCTTCCTGATCACCAGCTTCGCCCTGACCTGGCTGCGGTTGACCTTGACCAACAGTGTCTCCCACTTCACCTTCACCCTGGCCGACGCCACCCTTCTCTTTGCCGCCAAAGCTGAAGTGGGGTATATCGATCCGAGGTAAGGGAATCGTGATGCGCTTGTTGCCTTGGCGCCCGACCAGATCACCGCTCGAAATGAATCGCCGCAGTTCTTTTTTGATCTTGCCTCGGACTATTTTTCTGAATCGGTTTAGATCCGATTCCATCTTCATAGCCATCGTTCCCCCTTATTGAGCGCTGGAGACAGAGACAGCGAAGGGGGGAGGCGCGACATCTCTGCCGTTCGCTTCCCCCCTCTAAGCCTTACTTCTTGTCTTTCTTCATGACATCGCCGCGTGCAAAAACGCTGGCTACAAAGCCCAGCGCGTCATTGGCGCATATCTCGCAGTAGCCGTAGTTTTTGATCAGACGGTTCTTGACTACGTCGATCTTGGCTTGAGCCTCTTTGTCGACGACGTTCGACACCAAACTTGTGAGTTTAATAGTGTCTTTTTGATCTTCGAAAAGCTTGAGCTCTAGGGCTTTGTGGAGGCGCTCATTCATCCGGAAGTCAAAGACCCGACCATCGAGGGCGAGAGCACCGATGTAGTTCATGATTTCGCGTCGGAAGTCATCCTTGCGAGATTCAGGAATATCGATTTTCTCTTCAATCGAACGCATCAGGCGCTCATCTGGCTCTTCCGACTCTCCCGTGTAGGGGTTTCGGACCTTTTCCTTCTGAGTGTAGGCTTTTACGTTATCAATGTAATTGCCGCAGAGCTTTTCGATGGCACTCTCGTCAGCCGAGATTGCGCGCTGCACCTCGTGCTTCACGATGTCTTCGTATTCCATTTTTACCAGCGACAAGAGCTCGCGATACTTCTTCCTGGTTTCTTCGTCGCGGATAAGCGAGTGAGTCTTCACTCCCGATTCCATCTCGTTGAGCAAGATGAAGGGATTGAGACAGCCGTTACCCTTGTCGACCACGAGAGCGTTCGAGATCTTGTCTTGGATATAGCGAGGGCTGATACCCTCCATACCTTCGCGCGTCGTCTCTTTGCGCAGCTCTTTGACATTATCCTCGGTAAAACCAGGGATGTTCTTGCCATTGTAGAGTTTGAGCTTTTGCATGATCGTCAGATTGGCTTTTTTAGGCTCTTCCAGCCTCGTTAAGATAGCCCACATCGAAGCCATATCCAACGTATGAGGAGCGATATGGATATGCGGAACCGTCTTGGGATTGAAGTCTTTCTTGTAGATCTCGACCTCTTTGTTGAGGCGCGTGATATACGGAATATCGATCTTCACCGTTCGGTCGCGGAGAGCTTCCATGAATTCGTTGCTCTGAAGCTTCCGATATTCAGGTTCGTTGGTGTGGCCGATGATGACTTCATCGATATCTGTCTGGGCGAACTTCTTCGGCTTAATCTTGTGTTCCTGACTCGCCGTCAGTAGGTCATAAAGGAAAGCGACGTCCAGCTTCAAAACTTCGACAAATTCGATAATACCGCGGTTAGCGATGTTGAACTCACCGTCGAAGTTGAAGGCGCGGGGATCAGAGTCCGAACCGTACTGTGCAATTTTGCGATAGTTGAGATCGCCTGTCAGTTCGGTGGAATCCTGGTTTTTCTCGTCTTTCGGTTGGAACGTGCCTATACCCACGCGGTCTTGCTCGGACAGTATCAATCGCCTGACGCGGATGTGATTACTGACCATTTTTTGCCAGTCGCCTCGATAATGCTCGAGGAGCTTATTGTTGATGTAACGGCAAGCCGGGCAGAGGTCGCCTTCGATATGAACCATATCTACTCGGTCAAGATTCTTGTTGAGCAGTTCGAGCACGTAGCGACGCCGATCGGCTGGAACGAGGTGCAATGGCTCCTCATGCATCGGACAGGCCATCTCGTTTTCCATCGAGAGAATATCGCCGATATCGGTCCACACGTAAGTGTAGAGAGCACCTTCGTCCTGTTGCGAATAGACTTGCAGACCTTTTTTCAAAAGGCGAGCAATAGTCGATTTTGCTGATCCAACGGGGCCATGGAGGAGAATGACGCGTTTTTCTGGGCCGTATCTTTGGGCGCCGGCTTTAAAGACGTTCACCAGCTTATTGAGGTGAATATCCAGACCAAAAACAGCGTCCCGTCCGTTTTCAAATGGATCGTCGAAAAACTTCCAGTGAAAGAGTTCTTTTTTATATTCTGTGTAAGTCTCAAAGCCATAGCTTGCAATCATATCGTAGACGCGCTGGAAAGCGGTCCTAGCAATCTCAGGCTGTTCAATCACCATATCCAGGTAGTCCTTGAAGACACCCGACCAGTGCAGCTGCTGATATTGGTCATGAAATTCGTGCTGCGTGATGGCGCTGATCAACTTGCTCGCATCCATGCTAGCCCCTCGTTGGTAATGGACGATGTCGCTGCTCTAAATAAACAATAAGCTGTAATAGCCAGTGAAGACAAATACTGTTCGACTCAGAATCCGCTGTTTGAGTCTGAAAGACAGTCCCGATGCGGGAAAAATCCTGTATCGTGCTGTCGCCACTGTGCATATTAATAGGTGGTCCGCTGGGTGATTGAACCTGATAACAGAATATCGAGGAAAATTGGGTAAGTCAAAAAATGATTTAGAACCCTTTATCGTGTATGTAACTTGAGTAAGGGTGCCCTTCCTCGCGACATTCTCGATGTCTTCTACTGCACAAGATAAGGCCTAGTTCTTAAAAATTCGCTAAGACGAAGAATCGTCGGGGGTGAAGCCAGCGCAAACATCAGCCTTGCTTGCTCTTTGCTCTTACTGGCGTTCTGAAATCTTCTTCGACTTGAGCAGGAAGGAAAAGGTTCAATGGCCTACAGCTGCATCGGGTTTGGTGTGCATCGCAGCGAGGTACTCATTGATGAAGGCGTCTATATCACCGTCAAGGACTTCGTCGGGACTGAAGTTCTCCAGGTCCGTGCGGTGGTCTTTCACGAGTTTGTAGGGATGAAGGACGTAGCTCCGAATCTGGCTCCCAAAACTCACGTCTGATTTGGCACCCTCAACCACAGCCTGAGCTTTCTTACGCTCTTCAAGTTCGCGTTCGTAGAGGCGTGATTTAAGGAGTTTCAAACACTGGTCGCGGTTCTGGTGCTGCGATCGATGCATCTGACTAGCGACGACTATTCCAGACGGCATATGCGTCATTCGCACGGCTGAGTCAGTTCTGTTAACGTGCTGTCCACCTGCACCTGACGCGCGATAGGTATCCACTCGAATATCACTATCAACTAGATCAATTTGAATTTCGTCATCTATGATCGGCGATACGAATACAGACACGAAGGAGGTATGGCGCCTAGCGTTTGAATCGAAAGGACTTATGCGCACCAAGCGATGAACACCGTTTTCCGCTTTCAGAAGACCAAAAGCAAATGGACCTTTGATTTCGATCGTCGCGCTCTTGATGCCGGCTTCGTCACCATCCTGAATGTCGTGGATTTCAACGGCCCAGCCCTTACGCTCGGCAAAGCGCAGGTACATACGGAAGAGCATCGAGGCCCAATCGCAGGATTCAGTGCCACCGGCTCCCGAGTTGATCGTCAGAAGTCCATCATTGAAGTCGAGTTCACCGCCTAGCAGACTCTGGACTTCGAGGGCTTTGAGTTCGGTCTCCAGCTTTTCAAGCAGACCATGAGCCTCAAGAGCGTATTCCTCACCACCTTCTTCTGCCAGCTCCAAGGCGGCATTGAGATCTTCGAGATTGGCGGTGAGTTGGTGTGCTCGATTGACGGCGAGCTCGAGGGCTCTCTTCTTTTTGAGGATAGGGGCTGCTACTTGCGGGTCAGACCAGAAATTCGGTCGAGCTTCGATCTCGGCCTCTATATCTTTGAGTTGCTCTTCTTTGATAGCAACGTCAAAGAAACCTCCATACGCGCTCATACTTCATGCTGGCATCTTTGGCGCGGGTCTGGAGTGCATCGATCTGCATGGGGGAACCTCTTAGACGATAAGTTGACTCAAAAACGGGTCCGAACGTACCATAGTATACCTAGCACCGCCAGTCAAAGACTGGCCCGAGAGGCCTTACGATGATAATGCTGACTAAGCTCGACAATCAAAAGATCCTCATCAACCTCGAGACGATCAAGTATCTCGAAGCGGTTCCCGATACCTTGATTTTCTTCACCAATGGCGAATCGGTGATGGTCAAGGAAACACTTGAGAATGTTACCGAAGCTGTCAAAGACTATCATTCGGATCTATTGCGTCGTTCCCAAACATCCGCCCCTCCCCTCTAATGTTTGGCCGTTTCTGCCGAAAAAGTAGCAGACCTTTTGCTTGGGGTTTGGTGCTTTGCAAAAATCGTGCGCTATCCTCTTGGCTTTACTGCTTAGTCTCTATCAGTTAGCCGAGGCCAAAAATCGAAAGCCTGCCGCGAAGGCAGCTGAAGACCCCCTTGCGTCGCGTTCGGTTGAAGACCTTGTCAAAAATTTTATGTTCGTCGGCGACTTCGATGAGAAGGCCCCTACCAGGTCGAACAGCAAGGAAGTGTTTTGGCGTTATCCCCTTTCCCTGCCGAAAATCCAGTTTAAGTTCCAAGGTCTGGCTCCGCTGCAAGATAAGTCGCTGGTTGACGATTTCCCGCAGACTGAGGGTAAGGGAAGGGCCGTACAGCACCTCAACCGCGGACGCAAACTCTTCTTGGATGGTCAGCTCGACGACGCCCGAAAAACCTGGTTGAGCGGGAGGGCTCGCTATGGAAAAGACTACGAGCAACATAGGAGAGCCGACTATTTTATCGCCTTTTCATTTCTCTATACCGGTCTAGACCTTTTGAAAAGCACTGGCTTTGACTACCACACTCACGACGTGAGACAGAGTTTTGTCAATGCGGCTACTTTCATGTCGTGGGCCTTTGATCGGAAAAAAGATCTTCCTGACCCGCTACTCGATCGCATCGCGCCCCGTGCTTACTACAATCAAGCCACCATCTATTACGTTTATGAACGTTGGGCAGGGGTGGTTGGCGCCACGACGCTCGGCCTCGATTATCTCCGCAAGACCGGCCGAAGCGACTTTCGCACCGACCTGAGACGCATGCTAGCCGAGACCCATATTCGCAATCACGACTACCTCGAAGCGGTGCGCGAGCTGGATCTGGCTCTCAGGCAGGATTCTAAGCTTGATACCGCCGCCGCAATCTTTGCCCGCATAGGCGATATTTACTTCGATTTAAACAATTTTGAGCTAGCCGAAGAAGTTTATGCGCTCGCGAGTCGCATCGACAGAGAACTGAAATCAGTTCGGCCTTCTCAGTACGTCTTACGGGGCGAATCCCTCTTTTGGATGGGTCGTTTCGAAGAAGCTATCAAGGTTTTACAGTATGCCCAGGAAGCAGCGGCCATGCCAAGTACCCGTGAAGATGATGAATGGGCTATGCTGCCGCTAGCCCATGAAGAACTCGACCTCGATATGCAGGCTCTTATCTCCTTGCGCATAGCCGACAGCTGGCTCGCCCTTGGCAATTACGAAAAAGCCAAGCTAGCCTACTTCAAGCATAGCAATGAATTTCGGCAGCACAGTACGACTCCGTTCGCCAAAATCAGGCTAGCCTGTCTCGAGCTACCCTTCTACGACGGCAACAATATTGCTCATGCCCGAACCCTCCTCGCTGGGCTCAAAGAAGCGGCCGACTTGATACCTGCTCCAGCGCAGGAGCTGGCCTGGACCTGTGAGATTGGATCTTACGCTCAACACGAACGAACGGCAGAGATGGTCGATAGGGTTCGGACCTTTGTGTCTCATTATCCGGAATCAGCTTTTCTCAAAGAACTGGCGACTCCAGTGCGGGAAGTCCAGGCGCGGCATATAGATGGCTATTTTAAGGCGGGGGATGCCTACGGGGCAGTCAAGTTTTTCGAGGCTACTCAAAAAGTCCTGTTCCCTGTGGTATCTGATCAGCTGGCATCTAAGCTTTTCATGGCCTACGTCGACATCAATCAGTCGGAACGAGCTCTCCCTTTTCTTTCGGCCTATGCGCGGCAGAATCTCGACGAAACAGGCTGGTTACGATTGGCGACTGCCCTCGTTGAGTTAGGGGCAAAAGCTAAGCCGGGGGAGCGGAGCCTGTGGGAGCAGAAAAATAAAAGTCTGAGCAAACAGATGGGGAGTTTAGGGTTGGACGTGGAGCCAGAGCTCAAGTATCGCCTGGCGATAAACCGTATCCTGGCTCAGCCCTTATCTGAGCTTCATCTGGGATGGATTTTGAAATTGGCCATCCATTGGTCTGATCGCGACGTCTCGATCGGCTGCGATCTCGTCTATCCACTGCTCGACCGTCACCAAAAGCAGAAATCCGAGCGCGGAGGACTCGAGACGGGAGCAGACAAGCTGGCTATTGATTTCATAGATGACAATTTGAAGGACCTTCTGCGCTTTGAAACCAACTGCGCCTATTCGATCATGGAATTTGAAATTGGACTCTATGAGGGCAGTATCAGCCTCCTGGCCGACAAATACCTGAGACGCGATTATCTCACTCTCAATCCGACTACGGCGGCCATGATCTGGAACGTAGCCGAGCAGAGCTATCAACAGGGCTACCGGCGTGAAGCCGAGGGTCTCTGGAAAATTCTGGTAGACAAAGGCGAGCCGGGCTTGCCTGAAGTGCGCTACGCACAAGCTAGGTTAGATAAAGGGCGGACGGAACTGGACGATCTCTGGCAGCGCTAGGTTCAAGTTCAAAAACAAGCGCCTTATCTAAGTAATCTGGGAGTTTAGAAGAGCGGGCCGAGCTTTCACAGGCAGATATTTATCAAGTGGCAGTCGAGTATACCGATAAAAGAAACATTGCATTGCATGCTAGGTTTCCTGGTCTCCAAAAGGGGCAGATAAATGTTCAAGACTTTGCGTGATCCCTTTCTTCTGACTGCTTTGGCAACGCTGCCGGCGGTGACTATAGGCTTCTCAGGAGTATTTGAATATAAGGGCTTCGTTACCCCCGCTCTCATTGCCTTCATGTGGGGCCTGATGTTCCTGCAGGCGATGAGCACAAAGCCGAGCCAAGGCGCCGAAAAAGGTCCGGCAGAGCAGGAACCAGCCCTCTCTAGCGAAAGTGCGAGTCAGCTCGACTCCTTGGCTGAGAAAAGAGCCATTCTGCTAAAAAATCAGCTGGAAAAGCGTTTCAATATTGAAAAGTCTGAAATGGAGGCGACCCAGAAGGCCCTCTCCGAACAGAACCAGCAGTTTCGCCTGCAGCTTGGCGAAAGAAATAGTGAAATCGGCCATCTGAGAAGCCAGTTTAACGAATTGAAAGTCCAATGGGAAAGTCGCCGTGGTCGCGATTCTTCAGCGCCGGCTACGGAAGAGGCAGGTCGCCTCAATGATCGTATCAAACAGTTGGAGTCCCACCTTTCCGAGCGCGATGAGCACCTGGCAGCCCAAGAGAAGCTGATGCGCCATATACTCGAACTGATACCTCAAATTCAAAAGCAGATGGGTGCCGTCGTCGATCATACCGAAACCTCGGCAATTGAAATCGGCGACAAGGTTCGATCTATTTATGAAAAGGCCCAGGAGCACCTGGCGGAATCCAACGAGATCAATAAGCAGTTCTCGGGCGACCCGGCACAGCGTAATCCAGAAGACGAAGACAAGCTCTCCCTCTCAGGTGTGATCTCGGTCGCTCTCAAGCTGCTCCAGGACATGACAGCGATGTTAGAGGAAAACGGTAAACTCAACCTCCATTACTCGCAGTCGATTCAAGCTATCCTCGAAAATACCGCGACTATCAATAAGATCACGGAAGATATTCAGTACATCTCCGATCAAACCAACCTCTTGGCCCTCAACGCTGCGATTGAGGCGGCTCGAGCTGGTGAGCACGGCCGGGGATTCAGCGTTGTTGCCGAGGAAGTGCGAAAGCTGTCCGATAGAACCAATCAGGCTTCGAACGATATTACCCAGATCGTGGGCAAAGTGAATGACTCAGTGGAAGCTATCTCCAAGTCCCTCACCGACAACCGATCTAAAACGGAAAGCAAGAAGGACAGCGTTGATAGGGCTGTGAAGTCCTTGCTCTCGACCGCTCGTGAGTCCACCTCGGTCTTCTCGAAGCTAGTAGATTCTTCGGTCGTAAGCTCCCAAAGTGTTGCCCACAACATCGATCAGATCATCTTAAGTCTCCAGTTTCAGGACATCACGAGGCAGGAGATGGAAGCTGCCGTTATACCGATTCGTCAGATATCTAATCTGGCAGAGGAAATGGTCTCCAAGCTCACTCTGGCCAAGGCTGATGCCGGTGGCTATCGACTTGCTGTTGGTCAAAGTTCTGGAGGAGGCGGCTCTTCCTCGCCTTCTCCTGGGCCTGCATCACAAGCCAGCGGCAGCAAATCGCCGGTCAGCCTAGTAAGCACTGAAGCCGAGGCCCGCGTCCCGAAAGTAGCTACGGAAGCTCCTTCCCTCAAAAAGAGCGATGCGAAACAAGGCGAAGTGCTTGATTTCGATACACCTGACGAGAAAATTCAGAAGGACGCAGCACAAACTACCGAGGAAGATGACAAGACCGCTACCCGGGGTGATGTTCTCTTCTTCTAAAATCAGTCCATGTCTCTTGCAGATCTGCAGGGTTTTTGTCATTGATGAGGCTCTCAAATCCACTGTGGTCCTGGCTTTTAACTAAGCGACGGACCCCCAGCGAGCCTCTCATGGAAGGACGCCCTATGGAACATTGGCCTCAAATCCTACTGCAGTACCTTCCCAATACTTCTGACGCATCTCAGCCCTATATCAAGGCGGCCTTAGAGGCGATAATTTTCCATATGTCGCCTCGAACATCCGGATTACGTTTCGACGGAAGCCCTCGGCCCGAACCAGAAATCCGTTTGCTTGGTACCAACTTGTGCGTTAACGGAATCTTTATTCCACTCGCCAGTCGGCCTTTGACCTTTAAGCTTATCGCGAGCTTCTTCGCAGACGTCAGTCTGCAGGTCGACAGACAGTGCATTTTGCAGGAAGTCTACGGATGCCAGAGTCGAGATAAGGGTGCGGCCAGCGAGCGCATGACTCAATCGTACGATTGTAATCTCAATAAACTCATTAGCCGAACCCGCAAGCTGATCGTAGAGGCTTTGGCATCTGCTGGATGGTCCCATAGCTTGAAGTGGATCGTTTTTGATGCGGAAAGCAAGCTGTGGCGACTTTGGGCCTACAGAGATGGGCGCGATGATAGTCCCGACTCCGAGCAAGAAGAAGAGGCTTATTCAGACTCATCCTACGAAGAACCTATACTGCTTATGCTTTAATACGTTCAGCGGGCTAGGATGCTGACTTTGGGTAGCTCGCGCCTTCGCTGAGGTCTCTGAGTAGCTTCGTCTGATCGCTCAGCTGGCCACGAAACACCAGTTGCAGGCAGTCTAGCATCCGAGCCTCATCGAGGTGCAAGACCTGATGAAAAAGCGAGGAGCCGATCATCTCCCCGAGCTGACGGCTCAAAGCGAAGCCGAGTCGGCGATCTTTGTCGATGAGAGCTTCTTTGTGCAGAGACTTCATGCGGGAAAGAGGTCCCATAAGTTCTTCGTAGAGCTGCAGGATGGTGCGGTAAGTCTCGCGCCGAGTCCGATTGCGTCCTAGAAGGCGCTTTCGCTTCATGAGGAGCGTAGACTCTTCGAGGTCGCGGGCTTTGAGAGTCGGGTGTCTCGGGTTCATGAGAAGAGCAGCTACCGTACTGCAAACGTGGCGCTCGACCCTTTCAACCAGAGTCGATTCACGCTCAGCGTTCGACGCATGGCGCAGTGTATCATAGAGAAAATGCCCTGATGCTTCTGCAAAGTGGCAGAGAGACGCATCCTGTATCAGTATCGAACGGGCAGGGCTCAAGTAGTAGAAGCCCCCAGACTGCAAAGCCTCTTCGGCTGCGGCTAGCTCGAAGCGATCCAGATTCAATTTGCCCTTGAGGTGGTTGATCATACTTCGATCGGGCCGGAGGTAGAGATCAAACTTGCTCAACTCGCTGCTCGAAACGCCTAAACCAAGAAAATCATTGATAGCCTTGCAGATGTGCAGAAGCTGGTAATCAAAATCATAGCGGTGTTCAGTGTAGAGGTCCCCTTCATCGACGAAAGGTCCTGGATCCATATTTGCGTGCAGCTCTTCCCACATCGAGAGCGATTGCCACTTCAACCAGGGAGCTGTGTTGATTATGCAGTAAAAGTCTTGAGCCAGCTGGAGGTACTCTGAGCTCGCGAGTGGTAGTTTGAGCGTTTGCAGCGCGTATTCGTCGACATTAGCTACGACACGAATGGTGCGGTGCTGTCGATCGAGTCGATTAAGAAGGTGGCTGTCTGCGAGGTGGTGTTCACCGATGAGACAAAGCGATAGATATTCGGGATGACTCGAGGCCCACGCATTGAGAGCCATAGCTGCAAACTCATCGCGTCGAATCAAGCGATTGGGTGAGTCGAACTGGGAATTGATGCCTTTGATCTGAATCCTGCTCTTGATGCAGTAATCAACGATCGGTTGATAGTTTTCCCAAGGAAATCCCCACATATTGTGATAGTCGATTTTCTTGAGAAACAAACCCTCCGTGATGCGGGCAGACTGAAAATCGTCAATCAGCTGTTGATCTTTGGCATTGAAAATCTCTAGTGCCACCATCATAGGGCGTTCGGGGTATTGCTCGCGTATCTGACAGAGGAGCCGCAGAAATCCGCGCTGTGATTGCTTTAGAGTGTGAAAATCGCCATAAAGTAGGATCTGGGCGCTAGCCAGCTGATTCAAGAGCGATCCGGCATCCGTATGCTCGAAGCTTCCCGGTAGAGATCGCTGAAAACTCTGCGAGTATTCAGCAATTTCCTCGGAATTCAAACCGGTGAAGTACCGAGCGCCTTCGAGTGCATGAGCGTTCAGTTCGCGATGAAAAGAATGTAGTTTTTGCAGTGCGCTGCTCGACACAGCCTATCCCCTCGAGTTCGTGACTCTGGATGGCCGACTATTCGGCAAAGACAAAGAAAGAATGTTTGTGGCTATGTACTCAGTCTATCACATTTCGGAGAAGCCCTGCGAAGAGGGCCAGACTCCTTACGGAAGAGGGACGGGAAAAAGACTATTTTTTGGGGTTTTTCAAGTCACTCGGACTGAGATAAAAGCCACCTAGAGGAGAATCCTGCGTTGGGTCCATCCCTGCAACAATAAAATTGCAGCGGAGACCTTGTTTTTCTTTTAGCCATCCGGCTACCAAAAGGGAAGATCCGCGTTGGAAGCAAAGTTCATGCAGCTTGTGGGTCGACTCATCCGGTGAAACGATCTCTCGGATCAGGATGCCGGTACCCTCCTTTGCTAGAAGACCGCCTACGTAGGCGATCGATTGGATTTTTAATTGATCGTTGATGAGCTTCACGATCTGTGGCTGGGTAAAGATCTCGTCTCGCGCATTGCGTAAGGCGCGCTGCTGAGGGTAAATGACAAAGTCCTCGCCGGCCAGGAGCTTCTGGGCGACGTCGTAAGCAAAGTAGGCTTGGATGCGGTTGTTCTTCTGTAAAAAAGTGTCGGCTCGCGTCTTCCACGCTTCCCAGTCTTCGCCAAGCTCGGTCCACTGCTGAATGCGGAAGCCGACTATTTTCATTTTTCCGTGCTGGGGAGCGACGGCCAACACTAACCGCCCAAGTTCGTTTTGCCCCATTATCTGCAACCAGATTGCAAACTGAGTTTCGTGCCCATACTGGGTGATGATGGTTGCGCTCTGGCTTTCCGGGCAGTCCCTCACAAGGCCTTTGCTACCTTCCTTGGACTTTAGGCGCCAAATGCGAAAGACTGAAAACTGCCAGGGGCGGTCGTAGCGATTCTTCAGAAGCAGTTCAATTTTTTCGCCGACCTTGCTGCCGACTCGAGTGCCAGGGTGAAAAAAATTTGCAAGCTGATCGTAGTCTTTGCTTCGCAGGGTGCTCAGCAAGTCGGCGAGGAAGGTATGGAGCGTAGCTTCCTGCTGAAGAAGTTGAACATCAGGTCCGCGGGATAGGAGTTCGCAGCTTATGGATGGAGGCGAGCTTACTGTACTTTCGCCTTGGGCAAAGGCTTTCGTAGAAGGGAGGCAGAGAAAGAGGAATGCGCTAGCGGACTTAAAGGAAGCGCGCTTAAAGCTATTTCGCCGCGCAGCTCCCACACCCAGAAGTTTTAGCAGAGAGGTCGACAAGGTCCCAGCTCCCGAATTCTTCGTTGATTAGGTTAAGCGCTTCGTCTAAATAATCGCATTCAACGGTGAATAATTCTTTCATGATCTTAGTTTCCAGACAATAGGCATTGTAGCTAAACAGCTCGGTGTCAGGATTAAAGATCAGACTCACCCCGGCTTGTCTATCGTTGAATTGAAAGACCGATTGCATAAAGTTATCGAAAGTGAGTTGTGAAGTGGCCACTAGTTAATTCCTCCATTTGTAAGATTCCCCCTTCGGGGAGAGGCAGCTGCCCGCTGCTCAGTCCATCGAGCACCTTTGGATAGAGAACGCACTCTGCTTCGAACACGCGTGCAGCGACCGACTCGGCTTCGGCAAGGTCTTTGAGATCGACTTTGATTTGGGCAATAATAGTGCCTTCGTCGTACTCACTTGTTACAAAGTGAACAGTTGCACCCGAGAAAACCTCGCCTGCGGCAAGAACGGCGCGATGAACGTGCATCCCATACATACCTTTACCTCCGTACTTTGGAAGCAGAGCGGGATGAATGTTCACAGTACTTCTAGCATAGGATGCCAGAATGGGGAAAGGCTTCAAAAAGCCAGCCAAAGCAACTGTGTCGATTTTTTTGGCTTGCAGCCAGTTATCTAGCTCATGCGCAAGCGTTAGGGATGCTTCTTTACCAAAAGAACTTTGAAAGATGGGCAGCTGCCTCTTGCGAGCAAAATCCTCAGCTGGACTATGCGGCTTTGAGCTGATGAGCGCTTCGACTCGATAGTTAAATCGACTCTCTTGCAGGACGAGATTTTGCAGACTGCGGCCCGTTCCAGAGGCGGCAACCGCAACGCGCAGAGGCCGATGTGATTCGCTCAGCATAGCAATTCCTTAGAGGCTGGGCTCGAAGCGTCCCTCGCCTTGCAGGCGGGCCCCGTTCCAAAACGCCATGGCATCTAGCGATTTTGAGCCCGCGGGCTTGAGCCTGTAAATAAGTATATTATCGCTGTCACCGCAGGCAACTCGCAGCGCCTTGAGGGTTTTGTCGTAGATAAAACGGCCCGGTGCCAAGCTCACGTTTCCGGATCCTGCAAGGCGCATATCTTCGATGAGGATCCGCTGCTCCCGAAAAGCTGTAAAGGATCCAGGCCAGGGTTTAAAAGCCCGAAATTCATTTATAAGTCGGTGCCCGATTTTGGTCCAGAGAACGGCACCATCGGTCTTCAGTATCTTCTTGCAGTGGGTAACCTCAGCAGTATTTTGCTCTCTACCCTTGAACTCAGGATCCTCAAGTTTCTCGAGAGCCTCCAGCAGGAGCGGGCCTCCGGCATTGAAGAGTCGCGGCGTCAGTTCTTCAGACGTTTCCATAGGGTCGATGGGAAAAGCTTTTTGAACAATGATCGCACCTGCATCCAAAGCCTTCACTGTAAACAGTATCGTTAGCCCAGTCTCGCTGCAGCCATCGAGGAGCGCAGCTGGTACAGGCGTAGCACCGCGATAGGCAGGCAGGAGCGAAGGGTGGACGTTAATAGTCGCCCGGCGAGGGATCTGTAAGAATTTCTCACTCAAAATCTGACCGTAGGCTGCTGTAATAATCACATCTGGCGCGAGCGATTCCAGAGTCGCGAGAAAGTCTGCGCTACTTGCCTTCTCCGGCTGCCAGAGCGGCAAGTTGTTCTCTTTAGCAAAAGTTGCGACTGGTGGATCGGTAAGAAGCTGCTTTCTACCAGCTGGACGCGCAGGTTGGCTCACAACCCCAATAAGTTGATGCTTGCCAGCCTGGCAATGGGATAATAACTGCTCAAGAAGGCTAGTCACTTCAAGAGGGGATCCCATAAAGAGAAGGCGCATAGTAGTCCCTTCGAACTAAGTCAAAATGCAAGAATGCAGGCGAGCCCGGTTGAAGCAGCAAACTATGCCACGTAGTGAAGCTGCGAGCAAGAAAGCGCAGCTGGATAGTCCTTTTTCTTATTGGACGCCAGGCGGGAGACCCTTGCAGTCTTCGAATTCTTTCCGCAGCGAGAAGTTGACTTCTTTTAGAAGTTCATACTCTTTGCCAGAGCGGATACGACCGTAATATTCGGAGAGCTCGACAGAGCGATCGGGATTCATGAGGGCTAGAATCTGCGTCGTCTGCTTCTGGGGAATACTGTTAAAAAGCGAAACGACAAGGTCGCGATCTAATTTTTCAAAAACTGGCGCGGCCTTTTTCGGCTCCATCTTCTGATAAAATTCGACTAACTTATTCAGGCGCTCACCCTGGGTTTGCTTTTCTTTCTGCAAAGTTTGCTGGAAATACTGCAACTCCTCCTCAAGCTTTTTGAGCTTTTCATTGACAGAAGACTCGAGATTTTTGAGCTGCTCCTCGCGCGATCTTAGGACTCCGAGCCGGTTTTCTACCTGGCTCTGCTTTCTTTCGATGAGAGTCATATAGCGGCCAATTTCATCTTTTTTGAGATCATCGCTGCTGATCTTAGGGAGATTGAGAAGATCGTCCAGAAAGCTCCGACGCTTCTTTTCACCTGGCTCTTCGCTAAGCTCTGGAGTCGACGCGCTCACCGGTGGGATTTCTTCTGGGGGGGTCTTTGCAGCACCCGCTTGATCGACTCCCATCGCCAGTTTCTCACCAACTTGCAGGTTGATCTTATCACCCAAAAAAATGTAGCCCAGGACCAAGATCTTGGCGATCAGGATGGCTGGAATGCTAAAGCGAGTAAGAAGCTGAGAAATCGTCATGCTGTCCTCGTCATTCAGCGCCCTTGCGCCTCGCGTTTATTATCGCGAATTCGTCGAGCTGTTTCTGTTCGGCTTTTTTGAGATGCTGAAGATCTTGTTTTTCATAGCGCTCATCGAGCTTTTCGAGCATGCGCAGCCGTTTTTGAGCTTCGAAAACCTGCTGCATCTGCATCTTCTCGTGATACTCGATTTCACGCAGGGATTTCAGTTTTTGGTACCACTGGCTTTTCGCTAGGTCTACCGATCGCTCGAGGGCTTCCAGCATCTTGCGTTCCGGTGACTGACGTTCCTTGTTGAGCTGATCGATGCTGCTCATGTACTTGCTTTGCCAGACCTGGAGCTCGCCGATCGCCGCTTGCCGCCTGAGCTGTAGCTGCGAAAGAACAGCCGATTCCTGATCATACTGGATCTGCCTGATTTTAATCAGGGGTCCGATCTTCTGCTGCTTTTTGCCGGGACTGCTCACTATCTATATTCCCCTTCAGCTTCGCGGCTTCGCTTGCACGTGGGCTTGACCTGAGAGGACCCGACGAAGGCCGGTCAAGGCATCATCCATATTGGTAGATTCGTGGATGCCTTGCTTCAGGTAAGCCTCCATCAGAGGCATGAGGCGGATAGCCTCATCGAGACGCGGGTTAGTCCCTGGCTGATAGGCGCCGATTTGAATTAGATCCTGGCTGCTGTTAAAGGTACCTAGCAACTCTCTAAAGTAGTTAGACTGCTGCCAGTGAGCCTTGGGGACAATGTCAGACATTACCCGGCTGGCACTGGCTGTGATGTCGATAGCGGGAAAGTGACCTTTCATCGCCAGTTCACGCGTAAGGACAATGTGCCCATCGAGAATTGAACGGGTCGCATCGGCGATGGGATCATTGAAGTCATCCCCATCGACCAAGACAGTGTAGAGCCCGCTGATGCTGCCGTAGCCTTTCTTCTGTGGACCGGCCCGTTCGAGCAGCTTGGGTAAGAGGGCGAACACGGAAGGCGTGTAACCTTTGGTTGTTGGCGGCTCGCCAACTGCGTTACCGATCTCTCGCTGAGCCATCGCCACACGAGTAAGGCTGTCGACCATGAGCATGACGTTTTTATTCCGAGCTGAGAAGTACTCAGCGATGCTCGTCGCGAGCTTGGCCCCTCTGATGCGCATCAGGGGCGATTGATCACCGGTTACTACTACGACAACCGAACGTTTAAGACCTTCAGGCCCCAGATCTCGTTCGATAAATTCCCGGACTTCACGGCCGCGTTCACCGATGAGGGCGATTACGTTTACATCGGCGTCGCTCTTCTTGGCTATCATGCCCATCAAGACACTCTTACCTACGCCTGATCCCGCCATGATGCCTATGCGCTGACCTAGGCCGAAAGTTAGCAGACCATCCATGGCACGCACACCAAGAGACATCGTGCCATCGATGCGTTCCCGCTCAATCGGATTAGGTGCTGCCTTATCTATATCGCAGAGCATAGTATGACTGCCCGAAGGCAGCGGGCCTTGATCCAGGCGTTGCATAAAAGGATCGATAATATGACCTAGAAGATGCTCACCGATTTCGACTTGAGTAAAGGTCCGGCGAGCCTGCACAGTTGAACCAGGCGACACACCCTGCAAGTGAGAGTAGGGAAGGAGAAGGACACGCTCCTTGCGAAAACCTACCACTTCGGCGACGATACTATCGCGTCTATCGGGAGCCACAATGGTCACAATGCTGCCGACATGACTTCCAGGTAAAGTCGCTTCGATCAGCGTTCCCACAACGTCGGTAACGCGTCCCTTATAATCCCAGGCAATACTATCAAAATCTGAGCGAAGACGCGCGCCGTTAAACTTGCGAAGGAGGGGGGTGTCCATTAGCTAGCCCGCTCCATGCTTGCTGGTGCTTCGAAGAGATTGAGATCGGTCCGTTCGAGTAGCCCTTTGATGATATCGGATAGCTTGGCTTCGACTACTGCGTGTTTGCCATCAACTCGGAATGCGAAGTCACTAAGGCTCTCATCAATTCGCAGGTTCTCACGTAGAGACTGATTCGACCATTGGGCTAGACTTTTGAAAGCTTTGGCACTCACGTGGATGCGATACTCGTCCGCCGGTAAGGCTTCTGCCACAGCTCGTTCAATAATCTTGCCCAAAATTTCCGGATCGATATTGATTTCTCGCTGCAAGAGACCCTCGATAAGGCTTTGGCAGATCATTGCAAAATTGTCCTGGACGCTAGTGAGGATGCTGGCCTGCATCCCGTGGAGATTTTCTAAGACCATTCCGAGCTGCTCGACTATCTCGACGATTTTTTGCTGAGCAGCTAAGGTGCCCTTCTCTTCCCCCAGTTGAAATCCATGTTGGTAGCCACTGGCCTCGGCTGTTTTACGGATTTCTTCGAGTTCTGCCTCATCAATTTCCGGGGCCTTGGGCGGAGGAGCTAGCTGATGCTGAGGGGCCATTGGGATAAAGCTTTCCTGGTGCATAGGTTCATGCGCAGGTGCTTTGAAAATTTCAGTGTCGAGACTGCGGGCAGGGCTGGCTGCAGCCGGGTTGCTGCGAGTCGCTGCTACCTTAGGTAAAGGGGCCGCTTCTTGGAGCAGACGCCTAGGTGCCGAATGAAATTCAGGCAAGAAATAGAAAAATGGGTCATATGATTTGATTTCGTCAGCGATCTCACTGTATTTTGCAGCGAGAAGGTCTATAACTGATTCTCGCGACTGCCCATCATCGAGTTCTTCCTCGTCGTCGAGTCGATGATTTCGGCTCGCCATGCGTTTTTTCTGACGACGCCACTCGTCCGTAAAGTCTAGTGGGCGAATGACTGGTCGGCTTTCATGAGGAAAAGTTGAATCGATCTCATAGGAGTCCCTAACGCCCTCAGCGAGATCGTCTTCAGAATGCAGGCGCTGATGAATGACATTGGCGGCAGCGTTGTCGTGATAGGTAAATGGCTTCTCACAGATGTCCATCAGATTAAAGTCCGTAATGTTCAAGACTTTTCTCACGGGATCATCGTTCTTGATGAAGCGTCCTTGCTTCTTGTGCGACGTTTGACTCATCGACTGCCTGCCGCCTTAGCTTAATGTGGTGTCTGATGGGGATTCAGTAAGATCCGTAGAGCCTCTGTCGTCCTGCCTGGCTCGTGCTTCGCCAGGTAAAGGATCTGTTCCTGGGGCGTCAGCTTCTCAAAGGGGATGTCCTCTTTGATTTGAACATTTTGTATACTGCCCATCTCCAGGTCGGGCTTGAATTCTTCGACTATCTCTTCCTTCTGCTTCCGCTCAGGATCGTGCGACAGCCAGCGGAAATAAGGTCTAACGATGAAGGCAAAGAAGAAGACGAGGGCCAAAGCGATCACACAAGACACCACCAGAGTCGAGATGTATCGGCGGTTCTCCTGCTTTTTCTCCTTGATGGCCTCGACCTGGGTCGGCGCGAGTTCGAACATCATGTTGTGCACTTTGACTTCGTCACGACTTTCCTTGAAGCCGATTGCCGATCGGACGAGATCCTCTATCTTTTTCATTTCTTCTTGGGTGCGGGCTGTAAATTCCGGCATCGAGCCGTCGGCGGGATAGACCTGAGACCCATCAACGATGACGGCAGCTGAGATCCGGCGGATCGATCCCACAGGAAGAACCTTGTGTCGGTTGGTCTTCGATACCTCGTAGTTGACGCGCTCGCTGGCTCGCTTGCTCTTCGTTGAATTGGAGTTGACGGCTAATTCTTCCTGCTCGCCAGGTACATTGGATTTTGCACCCGGAATACCCGTGGGATTCATGCCGGCGCCGGCCATCTCTTGATTGGTCGTGTTGGACGAGAGAACGACCACCTTATCAGGGTCAATATCAGAGATATTCTGCTCTTCTTGAGTGAAATCAACGTCGACATCGACCTTGGCATCGACGCGCTCCTGACCCACTACACGACCGACCAGAGACTTGATTTTAGAGCTGAGCTCAGCTTCGATAGTGCGGCGGTAGGTAAGCATTTCTTGAGTCATCTTGGTCGTCGGGTCGTCGGATTCAACTTTGGTCAGCATTTTGCCTTCCTGGTTGATGATCGTGACCTTATCAGGGTTGAGGCCTTCGACTGAGCGAGATACGAGATGGGTTATGGCTTTAACCTGACGCGTGTTCGGTTCTTTGCCCCGCGTGTGCTTGATGTAAATGGCCGCGGTGGGTTCCTGTGCATCTTCCTGAAAGAGAGATTTTTTGGGGGTTACGATGTGGACCCGGGCCGATGTGATGCCGTCCAGCGAACTTATTGTCCGAGCTAATTCGCCTTGTATGGCTCTTAGCTTGTTGATGTTTTGTTCAAACTCGGTTCGAGTAAAATCTTGATCATCGAATTTTTCCCAGCCGATCATACCGCGTGTGGGCATGCCCTCTTCAGCGAGTTTTAGACGTAGAGGTATCACCTGGTCGGCGGGCACCAAAATGCCTTTGTCGTCCATACTAAAAGTCGTCAGACGCTGCTTTTTAAGCTCAGCGACGATCTCGTTGTTATCCTGCTCACTGAGATTCTGATAAAGGTAGTCCATGTCAGTCGAATCTTTTATGAAAAGAAGCGAAAGCAAGCCACCTAGTACGACTGTAATGGCACCAAGAAAGGCAAGTCTTTTGACGGGACTCAAGCCCCCCCAAAATCCACCTACTCCTTCGCTGAATTTTCTGAAAAATTCATTTATCTTTTCCAAAGACTAACCTCACCTCAATTAAACGGGCATGCGCATGACTTCTTGATAGGCTTCGAGAGCTTTATTGCGGACCTGAACCATAAGATTGAAGTTAAGTTCTGCTTTAGTGGCGGCCAGCATCGTGTCGTGGATGTTGGTCTCCTTACCCGTTGCGAGATCGGTAGCTTTCTTGTCGGCAAATATCTGTGCTTCGTTGACTTCGGTAACGGCTTCTTTGAGATGATCAATGAAGCTTGATTTGTTTCCTACCGCTTTATCTTCGCCCATGTTTTGGGGCTTGTTGCGAGACTGCATGTCGCGCAATTCACTCATTATTTCTGAGCCGAAGCGAAGTCCACCGCCTGCTATTTTACTCATGTTCAAGTCCCCTCAAGACCATTACACGCGACCGACTTCGATCGCGGTGTTGGCCATTGACTTGGCCGCATTGAGCGCTGTCGTGTTTGCTTCGAAAGCGCGGGTCGCAGCTATCATGTTGACCATTTCTGTCATAACCTGGATGTTAGGCATCTCAACGAAGCCGTTCTTATCTGCATCCGGATGAGATGGGTCATGTACCTTCCGTGGCGCGTTGGTATCTTTGTGGATATCGACCACCTGAACCTTTTTGAGCTGAGCACCCCAATCTTCGTCCAGCATGTCTTCAAAGGGTCCACCGTTAGGTGTCGCTGCAAAGACAACATCTTCGCGTTTATAGGGTCCACCTTCCGGAGTTCGGGTGGTATTGGCATTAGCCAGGTTTGACGAGAGGACGTTCATCCGAATGCGCTGTGCAGATAATCCTGCAGAACTGATATCCATAGCCTTAAAGAAGCTCATACTTGACCTCCGTTACTGATGGCGTATTTCAAACAGCCCATTTTCTTGTTGATGAGTTCAACAGTCGCCTTGTAAAGAATCTGGTTTTGAGCCATCTGGGCCATTTCCTGGTCGACGTCGACAGTGTTACCGTCTTGGCCAACACTTTCTGTTGGGCGAACATAGACCTCGGGTTGGAAGGTCCCATCAGCTTCTGTGTTCGCATTCAGAAAGTGACGAGGGTCGCTAGCCTTCATGGCCGGCGCTCCGTCCTCCTCTTCACCAGCTATCGCCTGCAGCTGAGCTTCGAAATCATAAGCCAAGGCACGATATCCGGGAGTCTCTGAATTGGCGATATTCGAGTTCAAGACATCCTGCCGATTCAGACGCATATCGAGCGCTGACATCTTAAGCTGATCGCCTTGGGTGAAAAGCCCGCCAATCAAGTGACTCATAGTGCTTTACCTGTGGTTGGTTGTGGCACTTCATAGCCCTCGAGAACAAATTCATTGATCTTGTTTCTGAGGGTACGCAGACTGATTCCAAGGGTCTTCGCTGAGTGAGTGCGGTTTCCTTGATGGGTACGCAGTGTCTCTAGGATGAATTGAGTCTCGACGTCGCGCATTTTTCTACCGATCGGCAGATGCTTGACCCACTCCAGATCTTCGTCGATCTTGCGCTGCTCGAGAACAAATTCTTTAGCGGTAATCGTATTGCTGTTGCTCATAAGAACAGCGCGCTGGATTACGTTCTGTAGCTCGCGTACGTTCCCTGGCCATGGATACTTGACTATTTTCTGCATGGCGTCAGCCGTAAGCGTAGCCGCTTCGCCTTTGAACTGGGTGCTGAAGGACTTAAGGAAGTGACGCGTTAGAACTTCGATGTCCTTGGGGCGCTCGCGCAAGGGCGGTATTTCTAGATGGATGACATAGAGGCGATAGAAGAGGTCCTGACGGAAGCGTCCATCTTTTACCGAACGCGTGATATCACGGTTGGTGGTTGCGATAATGCGTGAGTTGACCTTGATCGGACCCTGACCACCTATGCGCTCAATTTCCTGCTCCTGAAGCGCTCTCAACAGCTTTGCCTGGAGATTCTGATCGGTCTCGGTAACTTCATCGAGAAGAAGTGTTCCACCATTTGCTTGCTCGAACTTACCAATATGCTGCTGATGTGCTCCGGTGAATGCACCCTTCTCAAAGCCGAAAAGCTCGCTTTCCAGCAGGGAAGGAGGCAAGGCCGCGCAGTTGATAGCCACAAAGGGGTCGTTCTTGCGGTTGCTGCTCATGTGGATCATACGCGCGATGACTTCTTTACCCGTACCTGATTCACCCGTGATCAGGACAGGCACGTTAGCATCAGCGATTTGCTTGATGATTTCGCGGATGCGCAACATCTTTTCATCGGCAAAGATGAAGTTTGTGGTTTGGGCTGGAGCTGGAGCCGCCTTGTTTTGCTGTAAGCGTTCACGCCGCTGTTTTTCCTGAATGTAGCTCAAGTAATCGGTGGAATTGTTTTTGTTTTCTTCGATGTCATGGGCGATCGCACTGTTGTTGTTCTGACTCATCCAGGGCTCCTATTGTTGGAGTTGTTCCAAACGTTTCTTGGCAAGCTCGGCGTACAAAAGATTATTGCCATCGTTGGCAGCCTGCTGAAAGGCAGCGAGGGCTTCTTCGCGGCGTCCTGATCGATAGAGCAGGAGACCGCCTTTATAGAGAGCTTCAGCCCGACCGTCCCATTGATTGTTCTCAGAGCCAGTCAATGCATAAAGCCTGCCAGCTTCAAGGTAGTCATTGCTCTTCCTGAGCTCTTCAGCCAATTGGGTTAGTTCTCGTGTCCAGACTGATAGCGATTCTTTATCTGTAGCTGTGCCCTTTAGGTTGATGCGGCGTTGGAGGAGTTTAGCGCCCTTTCGCTCATTATCCATTCCAAGCTGTTCGAAGCGCTTACTCAAGTCGGCGAGAACATGAATAAGTCGAGCGGTGGGTAGCGCTTCACCGCCTGATTTTGTGAGCGAAGACTTAGCATCGGGAGTATCTGTAGCCAGTCTTTGACTCCATACTTCGAGCAGTATCTTGGGAGAAGTCTTGATAAAGTGTGGCGATTGAATGTTTTGCTCGATGATTTCCTTGCTTTCGGCGAAGACAAGGGATTTTTCATCAGCAGTCAAAGCCTGCCAGCTATTCCAGCAGCTCTGATCTGAACTTTTCACAATTTTTTGCAGTTTATTAATTTGGTCCTGAGCCGACTTCTTGGTCTGTTCGTTATCGAGCGCCGCCATCGCTGTTTGCATCAGCCAGAAATTGCTGCGGAACTGATCAGTCTTGCTTTGTGCAGTCTTTACAGCGGTTTCATAGTAGGGAACTGCGGCAAGGGGCTGCTGAAGGCGGCGGTACGACTCCGCGGCAGCCCAGCTCAACTCACTGGTTTTGCGAATCTCATCAAGCGAACGAGGCAGGCTTTCGACGATCGCGACAAGCTCAGCATACTGCTGGGCTTTCAACTGCTTTTTTATAGATTTTAGCAGGCTTTGTTCCGAAGCAGCTAAGAGCTGTTCGCGGTAAGGAGAGGTCGCGTTGCCTTTGTATCGCTCGAAAAATTCAGCCGCGAAGGCAGCAGTGGCCGGATCCCAGGGCGCTTCTTGCAATCGATTGGAAAGCAGTATCGCATCGATAAGGAAAGCCGTGCGAGGGCTATCAGCACCATCTCTGGCTTCTTCGAGCTGGGACATGATATTGGGACCGATCTTAGGTAAGAGCTTGAATCCTGGCCATAGGCGTTTCATCTCAGTAGAGTCGATTTGCCAGTAAGCGCGGCGGAGTGCAATTTGCGAGAGAAGCGCAGGATTTTCACGTGCATTTATGCTGTCCAGCGCTTTAGCTAAGCTAGCGAGTTCAGCAGTCTTTTCTTCACTAGTAGCCCGGATAGCCCTAATATCGAGGCGTCTTAGAGCCGCGTAGTATGCAAGCGGATGGTCAGGATGTTTAGCCGCAAGGCTTTCATAGTAGCCATCCGCTAGGGTAAGACTGCCCTGACCCAGGTGTATTTCAGCCAATTTCCAGATATGTTCTGCCTGCTGATCGAAGACGCTGGGATCATCATGCAAGACTTTTTGATAAGCTACCAAAGCTCGGCTCTCGTGACCAAAATCAAAAAGCTGAGCTGCATAAGCAGCGAGGGCCTCGGCTGAACTGAGAGCTTTGTTGGCGTTTTTCTTCAACCATTCGCCATAGTTTTTACCGGTTTTTACAGTAGATGTTTGAATACGGTATACATAGGGAGGAAACGTCTTCCAGTTTTGGCCTATACCGCCGGCGGTATCGTTGAGATTGACGAGCAGATCCTGAGGTGTCCGGATACTCTTTGGATCTGGCTGGAGTAGGCGGCGTTTACCTGAAGCTGGTAGCGACTCCGGAGCTGCAGCAGGGGGCGGTGGCGAGATTTGCGCAATTGGAGCCGCAGCACCTTCGCTGGATTGGGCCAAAGGATTGAGGGGGAGGCCAGTCGTAGGGTCCGTAGCCTCTTGATAGTCTGCATCGAAGAAATCGAGGGTAATGCGGAAAGGTTCCTGAAAGCTATTAATCATGACCTTGATAGCATCGTCGCGAAGGATCATGCGAACTTCAGTAGCCTGTGCTCCCAAATCCTTGAAAAAAACCCGTCGAATCACTGTCTCATCATAGTGGAAAAGAGCTTCGAGTTCGTTTGGATGAGTCTTCTGGACCTCAAGAACTACAGAGCGATCGGCAGGCTCAAAGCGGTAGCTGAATATGCGCTCTTCAGGAAAGGCTAGAACGATCTGGCTATACCGCTGCTGGGCTTCCAAGGGAAGCCAGCTTCCCGCTGACAAAGCGAGAGCAAAGAGCAGCTTAGATGCGATCGCCAGGACGCGCATGTTCTGTTTCCTAAGGTTACCAGTGAGGAGTTGCCTAGATAGGGAAGCAAAGCTTGTGCCACCCATTAAGACGTCCGAATCATTATCTAAAAATTGACATCGCCAAAATCCCGTCATTGTGATTAGGCTTTTGAGTCAAAGGGCTGACGATTCACGACGCTTGTGTCATCTCTTTGACTTGGGTCGAGTTTTGGTAGTAAGCATAGGAGTACCTTTACGTCATCGTCGGCGTCCCATTTTTTCTTTCTGCGAACGAGAGATCACGATGTTAAATAAAGATAAGTTACCCTGGGATGAACGCGCCGTCCGGGTCGCGGTAGTCGGCGATTTGATACTCGATGAGTACCTCGACGGAGTCGTCAATCGCATCTCACCAGAAGCGCCGGTCCCTGTCCATCTCGTCAAAAATTCGAGTGTCACGGCAGGTGGTGCCGCGAATGTTGCGAGAAATATACAGCTCGCCGGCGGCGAAGCTCTGCTCGTTGGTGTTTGTGGAAACGATGCGTCTGCGGTTCAGCTGAAACAACTTCTTAAAGCCGATCGAATCGATTTAAATGGCGTCTGCACGGATCCTGAACGACCGACCGTGAAGAAGACGCGGATAACATCGAGCCACCAGCAGCTCGTTCGGATCGACTGGGAAGAGGTCAAACCTATTGCTGCTGCGATGCAAGACCAGCTTTTTAAACACCTCGAATCTCTAAGCTGGGACGTCCTCCTCCTCAGCGACTATGGGAAAGGCGGATTGCCGCAGGATTTTCTCAGGCGTCTCATTAATTTGGCTAACGAGCGTCAAAAACCGGTCGTCGTAGACCCCAAGGGAAAAGACTATAGCATTTACGCAGGCGCCCAGCTCGTCACTCCTAATCGCAAGGAAGCCTATGAGGCTTTGGCAATTGAAGATCAAAGTGAATGGACAGCAGAAGCTCTGGCCCAGACGCTATATAAAAGGCATAACATCGCCAATATACTAGTAACGTTGGGTGCTCAGGGTATGTTCGGGCTCGAAGGGGCCACGCAGGAGACTCAGCATCTTTCGGCGCTTACGCGAGAAGTCTTCGATGTTTCGGGAGCTGGAGATACCGTCGTTGCGATGATGGCTTTGGGCATGGGAGCCGGAATCCACGTGTTCGAAGCAATGAAGTTGGCCAACGCAGCTGCCGGCCGAGTCGTAGAGAAATGGGGAACTCAGCCTATTAAACGCGAGGAACTCATTGAGGCTTTGGCCCGCGACTTGAGCAAACAAACTTTCGGCTTTACTCCAACGAATTCAAAAATCGTAAGCTTGAACGAACTCAAGCAGCTCATAGGCCCTCATGGACAGCGCAAAAGAAAGGTTGTCTTCACCAACGGCTGCTTCGATATTCTCCATGCGGGGCACATATCCTATCTTGAAGAAGCTAGATCGAGAGGCCATCTCCTGGTGATCGGAGTCAATAGCGACAGGTCGGTCAAGGCGCTCAAGGGTGCCTCGCGACCGATTATTCCTGCGGAGCAGCGCATGCGGCTCTTAGCTGCCTTGCAGTGCGTAGATTTTGTGGTGAATTTCGATGAAGATACTCCAGCCAAGCTAATCAGCGATTTGATGCCAGACGTTCTAGTTAAAGGAGCAGATTACGAAGTGGCGCAAATAGTTGGTGCGGACGTCGTGCAGGCAGCAGGGGGGCGGGTTGAACGCATTCCTTTCGTCGAAGGCCTTTCGACTTCAGACATCGTGCGTCGGGTGAGAGAGCAGCAGCCGGGTTAAAGTACTCGACGGGCCCGGGCAATCCGGGCCCGAAAACCTTCAGAAATCCTCGGTAAAACTCACTTCCCCTGAAACACCCACCTGATATGAGGCGACGCGTCGTTCAAAGAAGTTGGTCAGTTCCTGAACATCCTGCAAATCCATAAAGGAAAAGGGGTTTTTCGCGTGGTACATAGGGGGAATACCGAGCATCGCGAGCCTTTGATCGGCTACGTATTCAAGATAGGAGCGCATATCCCGCTCGGATAGACCAGCGATGCCCTTGCCCAGAACATCTTGTGCAAATATCATCTCGCATTCCACGGCTTCATCCATCATTTTCATGATACTTTGTCGCAAAGAAGCATCGAATAGGTCGGGCTCTTCCTGTCGGACCTCATCAATAACTGCAAATGCAAAGTTCATATGGCAACTCTCGTCACGGAATACCCAGTTAGTTCCTGAAGCCAGACCATGCAAGAGGCCTTTGGAACGTAGGTAGTACACGTAAGCGAAGGCAGCGAAGAAAAAGAGGCCTTCGATGCAGCAGGCAAAGCAGATGAGGTTCAAGAGGAACTTGCGCCTATCATCCTTTGTCTCTAGGGTCTGAAGATTCTGGATCGAATCTATCCATCTAAAGCAGAATTCACCCTTGAGTTTAATCGAGGGAATGTTTTCTATGGCGGCAAAAGCTGCCACACGTTCTTCATCATTAGGTAAATAGGTGTCCAGCAGAGTCAGATAGAACTGAACATGCAAAGCTTCTTCGTAGAGCTGCCGTGACAGGTACATTTTAGCTTCTGGGCTGTTGATGTGCTTATAAAGGTTCAAAACCAGATTGTTCGATACGATCGAATCTCCGGTGGCAAAAAATGCCACCAGGCGTTTAATCAGGTGCCGTTCGGCCTCACTTAGTTTGTCACGAAGATCACCGACGTCGGTAGTCAAATCCACTTCGTCAACGGTCCAGGTATTTTTAATCGCCGACTTATACATATCGTAGAAGAAAGGGTAACGCATCGGTCTCAGGGTCAGGGACATTCCGGGATTCAGCAGCATTGTGGTCTCCTTATCAAGTACAGGCTTCGCAGGCATCGGGATTTTCAAGGGAGCAGGCCACGGCTGCTAGGTTCGAAATCTGAACTGTCGTCTTATTGATACGGGTCGCTGGGCGAGACCGTAAGTAGTAGGTCGTTTTAAGGCCTTTTTTCCAAGCGTAATTATACATCGAAGAGAGCTTGCCAATTGTGGGACTCTCGAGGAAAAGGTTGAGAGACTGACTTTGATCGATGAAAGCTCCCCGCTCTGCCGCCATATCTACGAGGGCCTTTTGAGGAATTTCCCAGGCTGTTCGGTAGACCTGGCGGACCGCTGCTGGGATCTCCTCGATACCCTGGATCGAACCCTCGGCCAGCTTAATCTTGTTTTTCACTGAATCGTTCCAAAGTCCGAGCTTCTTGAGCGATTTAACTAGATAGCTGTTCACCTGAATAAATTCGCCCGAAAGAGTTTCTCGCTTAAAGAGATTAGATATCTGCGGCTCGATACACTCGTAGGCACCACAGATCGAGGCGATCGTTGCTGTTGGAGCAATGGCGATGAGCAGAGAGTTGCGAAGGCCATAGCGTTTGATGCGCCCCTGCAGGTTCTCCCAGCGAGCCGCATCAGTCGGTTTTACGTTCCAAAGATCAAATTGCAGCTGACCTGCTGCTGCCCGCGTCTCTGAAAAACTTGGATGAGGGCCTAGTTCTTGCGCCAGATTGCACGACTCTTCGAGAGCAGCGAAGTAAATTTCTTCCTGGACCCGAGCCGATATTATGCGCGCTTCTTCACTATCGAAGGCAAGATTGAGGCGGAAAAAAACATCTTGAAGACCCATCACCCCGAGCCCAACTGGCCGCCAGCGGCTATTGGATGCTTTGGCTTCGGGAACTGGGTAGAAATTAATATCAACAACGCGGTCGAGATACTTGACCGCTATCCTGACGTTTTCACGAAGCTTATCATAATCAAGGCCATGGTCCCCGACGTAACGAGCGAGGTTGATCGACCCTAGGTTGCAGACCGCAACTTCTCCAGCAGAGCTTACTTCGATAATCTCGGTGCAAAGATTAGAGAGATGGACGATGTTCTTGGGATTTTGACCAGTTTGATTGCACTTTCTATTAGAAGCGTCTTTAAAGGTCATCCAGCCGTTACCTGTTTGAGCCAAGGTCTTCATCATAGCTGCATAGAGCTCACGAGCTGGCATTTGCTGCTTAGCGAGGCATTCTCGCTCGGCTGCAATATAGGCTTCATTGAATTCGTCGCCGAAAAGATCGGTCAGATGAGGAACATCGGCGGGATCGAAAAGAGACCAAGCTCCATCGCTTTCTACCCGCTGCATGAAGAGGTCGGGAATCCAATTGGCTAGATTGAGATTGTGCGTGCGACGGGAATCATCGCCAGTATTCTCGCGGAGTTGAAGAAAATCTAAAATATCGGCATGCCAGCTTTCGAGATAGATGCACGCCGCACCTTTGCGTTTGCCGCCTTGGTTGACTGCAGAAACCGACGAATCGAGAGTCTTAAGAAAGGGGATGATGCCATTGGATTTGCCATTGGTACCCCGAATCAATGATCCTCGGGCCCGTACTCTGTGATAGGCCAAGCCAATGCCTCCGGCAAACTTGGAGAGCAAAGCTACATCCTTATAACGATCATAAATCGACTCCAGGCTGTCAGCTGGTGAGTCGAGCAGGTAGCATGAAGACATCTGCGAGCGGCGGGTGCCGGAATTGAAAAGTGTCGGTGTGCTCGGCATATATTCAAAGGATGAGAGGAGATCGTAAAACTCTATCGCCTCACCTACATCGTGGGCTAAGCCACAGGCAACCCGCAAAAAGAAATACTGAGGTGTTTCGAAAACCAAGCGTTTGTCTGGATCTTTGAGGAGGTAGCGGTCGTAGACGGTCCGCAGACCGAAGTATTCAAAAAGTTCTGAACGTCTGTGGTCAATAGCCCGATCAAGAGCTTCCTGATGTTCCATAACAAAATTGTAGACGTTTTCTGAAAGTATACCGACGTGAAAACCATGACGGATGGATTCAGAAAAGCTGCGAATCTTGAGCTTGGAAACCTCATCGAGCACGTACTGATGGAGTTGGCGGGCTGCTAGCTTGGAATATTCGGGCTCTTCGCCTATCAGCATGGCCGTCGTTTGGGTCAGAAGCTGATCAAGCTCCTCAGTTGTGACCCCGTCGTAGAGACCAGAAATCACCTTATCGACGATAAGATTGATATCGACCTCATGGAGGCCGTAGCACAGGGAGGATATAGCCGCACGCAGTCGTTCACTGTTAAGTTGCTCCCGTTCACCGTTGCGCTTCCTTACAAAAGTCGGTAGCTCGCGCCGATGGGCGCTGGCACCGAGTTCAGAATCGCTAGACGACTGACTGTGACCGTTACTATGAAGACTCATGACCACTTCCTCACTTACTGCTGAAAAGAGAACTCTGCTTCGGTCAACGCCGAGAGACTGCCCGTCAGTCCTCGACGCGGCATGGAAAAATCGACAGTTGCGATAGACGCGTTCAGCTCAAGTTTTAATCTCAGGCAAGGCACCAGAGAAAAAAATAGCTAGCGATCCGCTGGTATCGCATTCAAAAACATATTCTCAATGAAGCGTGTTGCTGTCGTTGCTGCTGGAGCTTTACCCAGCTCTTTTACTCACCTGCCGTTCCTGTTCGTGTCTGCAAGTAGAGTCCTGAAACTGCTTTAGATGAGAGAGCTTCTAGGTGTGGCGTGATTCAGTTGTATCAAGCCAAGCATTTTTTTATTTCAACCTTCGAAGCTTCAGGAAGCTAAGTCTCTTTTTATCTTGGGCAAAAAGCAAGCGACGAAAAATAGCATATATAGTGTGGGTCTTTAGTGTCAACCGCTAAATGTAGGGTACTCCTGTGTATAAGCTCGGCAATTTTCCCGGAAAAAGAAGCTAGTTTAAACACTTGAAGTAAAGCTCTGCAAAAAACAAAAAACTTATCCCCAAGCAAATTTTTTCAAAGGCTTCGCCCGCGTCGATGTTCATTTTTGAATCATTGACTACGCAGTTTCGCTTGAGCACGAATATCATGAGCACATGAAAAGATTTTCCATATCTTGCCAAAAAAGTTTCTCGATTTAAAGACCTACTTTTTTTGAAAGATATGAACTATCCAAGAAGGCGTAACGTGGAGGCTATGATTTTTTTCCTGATTTCAGAATTTCTTCCATCGTGAGGCCGGTGAGCTTTTCAATGCCTTTAAGCAGGCGGAAAAGGGCAAAGCCCATGATGGCGGTAGACGGGAGAGCGATGACAGGCCAGCTGAGAAAATTCATTTTGCCGAGCTCAGCAGTGAATTCTGCTGTGCCTGGAGCACTGGTTAGAATTATTTTTGCAAGTACGTAATTGAGGATAGCCGACAAGAGGAAGGAAGCTGCTAAAAGATAAGAAGATTCTTGAAATAATTTTTCGAAATTTTCTTTGAGACCAGGCTCTTTGAGTCGGCTTTGGACCAGATCAACATCAACTACAGTGTCATTAAAGAGCATGCGTTTAACCAGAGGGGAAGCCGAACGCATCGATAGCAAGGTCACGATGCCAATTATTGTGGGAATTGAGGCCTCTTTCACTGCAATCCAGTCGGGGGGGAGTTTGTAAAGTCCGAAAATTCCTGTCAGCAAGAAGCTGACCAAGCCTAAGATCGAAATATAACTGATATCTTTGCGCTTTGCATAATCGTAGAGGATGTAACCCACAGGAAAGATCAAACTGATAATCAGTGCATTTGCAGCACCGAGTCGGCCCTCTTTGCTTAAAAAAGTTTGTATCGAATTGGGAACAACATAGGTGAACAAGATAGTGAAGAGAGGATTTTCCTGCTTCTGCTTACTACTTACCATGCAGCGCTTTCTCCTGATTCGGCCTTAAAAAAATAAGCAAGCAGGTTCTCAAAAGCGAACCTGCGATCAAAGATGAATAATTAGCTTTTAAATCAGGGGGACGCGCTAATGCCTGCATCACGGGATTTGTGTCGAGAAGGCGCTGCGTATTTACTCGTGTCGATCTCAGGTAGTTGCCAGTCAATAGGCTCGACGCCATTTGCTTTGAGGTAGGAATTGGCTTGAGAGAAAGGGCGACTGCCGAAAAATCCGCGATGAGCCGACAAGGGGGACGGATGTGGCGCTTCCAATACAAGGTGACGCCTGCGATCGATCGAACGACCTTTAGCCTGTGCATGCGAACCCCAAAGGAAGAAAACGAGATGATCTCTTTTTTCATTCAAAAGTTCAATGATCCGATCCGTAAAATGTTCCCAGCCCCGTTTCGAATGCGACGCTGCTTGTCCCTTTTCGACAGTAAGGACAGTGTTCAAAAGAAGTACTCCCTGCTCAGCCCAAGACTGCAGATAGCCATGCCGGGCTGGAGGTATGCTGAGATCCTGCTTAAGCTCCGCGTAAATATTTACCAGTGACGGAGGAACGGGGGTGCCAGGTTTCACAGAGAAACACAATCCGTGCGCCTGTCCCGGGCCGTGATAAGGATCCTGACCCAGAATCACAACTTTGACTTGCTCAAAGGGTGTCGAATTGAGGGCGCTGAAGTATTCTGCGCCACTTGGATAGATGATCTTAGAGGCTGCAATTTCGCTACGCAAAAATTCCCTAAGTTTGATCATATACTCTTTTTCAAACTCTGGTCCCAGCAGTCTCTTCCAGCTCTCTTCAAGTTGTATGGCGGATTTGTTCGTCATGAGCTTCCTCGGGGTGGGCCAAAAGATAAGCTGTTCAGCTCAGTCCAAAGCACGATCCTTCTATAACTGTCATTAAGCTGCCTGTCCAGTACCTGTCTCCAGATACAAAGTCAGGCTTTGCAAATTACTGTAGCGTAAGCTTTGGGTAATTAAAAAAATACGCCTGTAAAATCTCCTGCAATCAGTGGCTTAGAGCTAGATTTCAAGCTTTCGCCTGCTCTGACTGATAAGACTTTAAGATCGCGACAAGATGCTTAGCTCTAGAATTTACGGACCGGGAGTTTGCCATGGATAAAAAAAGTGATACGCAAGAACGCTGCCTCGTGATTGACGACAACTACGATATTTTTTCGATCATTCAGGCCGGTCTTGCGAAACGGTTTGAATGTGTCTATGCAGCGGACGCATTTACGGCACAGGAAATATTCTCGGCTCAATCCTTTGATTTGGTGCTCTGCGATATCCGTATGCCTCATATGGACGGATTCCAGTTAGTGGAAGAACTGCAGAAAAAGCTTATCAAGATACCCATCATATTTGTGTCGGGCTTAATCGATTCGGACACGGTAAGGCAAGCTTTTCGTCTCGGTGCTTCCAATATTGTCTCCAAACCTATCGATATGAACGAGCTTATGCAAAAGGCTACGACGTCTCTTAGTCTGCGTGCCCAGAGACGAGAGGATGCGCAAGAATCCGATCAGGAATGGGGCTATATCTATAATCTTCTAAAAGCCCATTACTACGATATTCAAGGAATCCTCTATCAGATTCAGCTTCATCGTATTCCGATGGACATCATCAAAGATGAACTCGATAAAAAAGAGCGAATTGGCAAATGCTTTTTGGACGACCCTGAAAATATCAAGTTCCTTGTAAGGGCAGCATGACATACAATGAACGCTGACGAAAAAAATCAAAAGCTCAGCCGCAAGGATTCTTCCTGTCTGCACCACGATCTAAGCATTGACATGAAGTCTCATTCGTATCAATTTTTGGGATTGAGCGACGAGGTACGGCATGTCCATGTCCTGGCAAACCCCTGTCAAACTTGAAGCACTCGGTCTCCTTTCTCTATCTGAGCCTATACTCACGATGGGCTCTTGTTTTGCTGAGCATCTCGGCGATCGTCTGCTCCGTTATAAATGGAATTGCCTCAGCAATCCCTTCGGCACGCTTTTCCATCCCTTAACTATTTCACGCCTTCTCACGATGGTCATCAAAGGTGAAAGTCTCGCTAGAGATGGATTTATCTCTTACGATGGTTCAACCTTTCACTTCGATCTTCCTTCGACCTTCTACGGGCGCGATAGCCGCCATCTAGAAGCGATTTTCAAAGCTACGGCAGCACAAGTCTGCTCCTTGATGGATCGACCCTTCTGGATTCTCCTGACACTGGGCACAGCTTTTGTCTATGAGAATCTCGAGACTCATCAGCTAGTTGCCAACTGCCATCGGCAGCCTGCCGAACTCTATTCAAAGCGACTTTTGACTCTCGAGGAAATCGATCAATCGTTTTGTGAACTCTACGAACTCTTGCCTGAGCATGCTCGCCTCCTTTGGACATTGAGCCCGGTGCGGCATACCCGCGAAACTTTGCCGCTCAATATGGTGAGTAAAAGCCTTTTGAGAATTTGGATTCACCAGTGGCTGGAAAAGAATCCAGAGCGCAATTTCTACTTTCCAGCTTACGAAATCCTCCTCGACGAGCTTCGTGACTACCGCTACTACTCTGCCGACCTGATCCATCCCAGTGAAAGCGCAGTTGAAGAGATATGGCTGCGGTTTCAGGACCATATTTTGGACCCTGAAAGCCGGGACTTTGCCCGCCAGTGGTCGCAAATGCTGCGGAGGCTTGATCATCGACCCATGCGACCCGAGGCTCCTTCCTACCGGGAATTTCTTAGCGACTCCATTCAACTGCTTGAATGCTTGACCCAGGTAGACGTCAGCTCTGAAAAGAGCGCTCTGCGGGGACAGCTCAACTCGCTTCCTAGGGCATAATCCGCCGTCCTTGTGGACTTTCGCTAAACTGCGCCAAAAAAAGCAAGTCAAATCAGGAAGATAATTGATATTGAAATTTATTCTCAAGATTTGCTAGAAGAAACCCGATAAGATATAGGTATGCAGTGAAGGAGGAGTAAAAAGAATGATCATTTGTCTATGCCATGCCGTAAGTACGACTAAGTTAGAGAAAATGAAGCAGGAAGGCTGTGAAACCCTCCGTCAGCTCCAAAAGGAATGCATGGCCGGTAGCACCTGCGGAAGTTGCGTGCCGGAACTGAAAAAGGTCCTTAAAGATGCGAAGTGTCTCGGAAACCGTGATTCTTAAGACTTCTTCTCGTAAATCTGCTGAGAAAGATAGTTTGGCAGGCTGAGCTCGTTGATCAGTCCGAGCTGTGTTTCAAGCCAATCGATATGTTTTTCTTCTTCTTCCAAAATATGCTCAAAGAGTTCCCTGGTCGTCGGATCTTTAAGGTCGACGCAGACTTGGATTCCTTTCTTAAGACGGTCGACAGCGTCGTATTCGAGTTTCAAATCGCTTTCAAACTGCTCTTTCACCGTTTCGCCGATATTGATTTTCAAGAGGCGCTGAACGTTGGGAATGCCTTCGAGAAAAAGAACTCGGTCCATCAGTTTTTCTGCATGAATCATTTCGTCAATGGACTCATGACGGACTTTGTCGGCAATCCGTTCATAGCCCCAATCTTTACACATACGGGCATGCAAAAAATACTGATTGATGGCCGTCAACTCGCCGGTTAAAACATCGTTCAGGCTCTCAATGATTTTGGGATCGCCTTTCACAGGACACCTCTTATCTAATAGTCTGTCTTCGTCGCCGACCATACCTTAACGCAAGCTGATTCGTCTTGCCAAGGCGAAGAACTGCCCGAAAACAAAGCTTTCATGACTTTAAAATGGCAGAGCTCGAACTTGCAGCGCAGCCAAGGCAGCACGACTGCAGTGGTTTTGCTGCGATTATCGGTTGACTTTATTGCCTGCAGTTTTTATAGATTAAAGCCCAAACCTGTGGCGAGGTAGCTCAGATGGTTAGAGCGCAGGATTCATAATCCTGAGGTCAGCGGTTCAATCCCGCTTCTCGCTACTCTCCTTTACACCGCAAACATTCCGGCATTTTTTGACGCTTGCTACTTTCATTAGGCAGCTCAATCTCTGCATCTCGTTTAGAAGCCATAAAAAAAAGAGCGACACAGGTCAAAACCTGAGTCGCTCTCTGATCTTCAGATCAAAAAAGCTTCGGGCAGCTTATTGCCGAAAAGAAGCAGGCTTCTTTGGAAGTGGCAGCTACTCCATACGGTGAATTTATAACTGTTTCTCCAAAATCCGACAGGCTTGTCCAGTCCGCAGGATCTAGTATATCCAAGTCGAGGTAATTGTTTGAATTCCCCGAAATAGACCAAGCTATCGTGCCAACTTTAAGTGTTGAGTTCTCTGCTTCCTTCATGATTGCACCGCAGGCGACATTACCACGACTGCCATGCGAGCAAGCAAACTCGCCTACAACAAATGGCAACTTCTTGCTGCGCACTGTATCGAAAACGTTTTTAACTGCGGCATCTGAATTGAAGACATCATACATATGGGCAGAAAGCATGACGTTCTTACGAGGATCGGCATTAACCAGCTCTGAACCGTGTTCGCTGTAACTACTAAAGTCTTGAGCATAACCGCGAAGATCGACCATGAAAACGTGCGGCAAGCTCTCCCTGAGTAATGGGATCACGCCTTTGTAGGCATCTACGAAATTTCTGGACTTGTCCCAGGTTCCATACCACTCATTAGCTATATTGATAATGAGCATGTCTTGATAGCGAATTAGGATCGACTTAATTTCTTCTTTAGATAGGTAAGCTACCATGTTTCGCAAATGTTCACGGCTGTCGGAGCCGGTGGCATTTTGCAGATTCAAAACGGCAACCAGCTTTTGCTTACGGATCTTGCTTAGGAGTTCTTCTAGTTTACTGGCTGGCTTGAAGTCTTTCCGCTCACAGCGATCTGCCCGCTCAAGATTGTCAGCGCACCAGACGATGCGAACCGAATTGAAGCCTAAGCGTTTAATGAGAGGGAGAGATTCAACCGACTTATCGTAATAGTACGCTGCGGGAATATTTACTCCTCGCATAATAAAAGGCTTACCTGAAGGATCGATCAGTTGGCCTTGATTGATTACAAAGCTAAGTCCCTTGGTCGGCTGAATGGGGGTTGAACTGCCTGCTTTGCAAATACTGATGGAAGTCGGATTCGGTCCGGCTACGAAAGTCTTGGTGTTGTTCTTTTTATCTTCGGGGCAAAGATCCGCCCCGAAGACAAGCTGCTTGCCTAAAAAATAATCGAGGCGGATTTTGTACGTCCCCGGTACTACCTTCACATTAATGGTACTTTGATTGCGCAGAAGATTTATGGTTGGGACCTGGAAATTCGCGTCGCTTGATTGCATCTCAAATTCTAATCGATCATAGCCTTCAACACCAAGTTCTGCGATGGAAATCTCTGAAACACTTGACTCCTCGTCGGGGGAACTACTGGGATTACAGGCAAGAAGCATGAGGGTTGAGAGAACGAAGACGCTGTTGAAAAGAAGCAGTCGACTGTGTGTGGGGGGTGGACTCAGATGTAAAATTCCGAGCTGGAAAAATTTCATAGGTACCTCAAATCATAGGGAGCTCAACCAACAACAACCAAGAGGAGATAACGCCCATAGAGGCAGCGCCAAGCCGCATCTTAGTCCCTTGACGCGTCATTTGGCTGCATCTTCGTTGCGCCCACCCGATTTTTAATCAACTATCAAACAGTTGACTGAGGTTTGGGCAGTTCCAAACTGCATAGATTCTTTGCATATACAAAAAGGGTCTCTCGATCCTGGTCGTCGATTTTTGTTCACTATGATCGCACCCTCTAAGTGAACAGCCCCAATGGCTACATTTAAGAGACCCTGAAAAGTAAAAAAAATCGCGACCTTCTGTTTTAGTGTTATTAGACAAATAATTTTGCTAAAGCTAAGCCCGAATACTAGGGACCTTTCGCAAGGAATTTTTATGAAAGCGATTTTACTAGGTTTAGGTTTGAATTTGCTGTTGTCGGGTGCTGCCCTAGCAAATCAAAACGGGTACAGCTTTATTTCTGTTCCCCATGAAGATGTAGATGCACACCTTGTTCCAGGCAGCGATAAGAGTGAAACCCCTGACAGTCTCCAGGGTCTTTGGTGGATGGATGGCAATCCATTGCCAGACGAAGTAGTTTCCATGGCAGGCGCAAAATTCACCCCGGTGCTTGAAGACGGTCGAGTAGTTGGCCACGAAGCCTATCTACCGGTCTATGACGAAGGTGTTTGGACTTGGCATGATTCAAAGGAAGGTGAAGCTCTTTACAGCGCTGTTCGCAAATTTCGCCTGGTTTATCACATAGTCTTCAATACCGATTTCACCGAAGGGACCGTGTATCCAACTCTCGAAAAATGGCCCACCAATAAAGTGGTAGAGATTCCCGCTAGCATGCTTCTGAGCTTCACCATGAAGCAGGTTTCTCCTGATGAATACAGTCGAGACAGTGTTATCTTGGGTCAGCCTTCTCAGTATCGTTTTCGCCGTATAGTCGATAGCCAAGGGCGTCGCCTACCTGTTTACCAAGAATACGTAGCTTCGATCAAAGCCAGAGGCCTGACTAATGCCTTGCTCCCTGTCTGTCGCGATCCTCACCTGAAGTCTGATCTTCCAACTGTTTGTGCAAGTCGTTAAGTCGAAGGCAACAGAGTTTTGAAACGGCCGAGCTTGGGATGAGCTTTAACTAAAAGTTAACTCGGCCAAGCAGGTCCCCCTTAAGCTACTATGCGGTTGAGACAAAATTCGTACTCTCCACACTAGTGAAAGCTGTATCTACTTTCTTATGCGATCATGTCGTGAAGGAAGCGAGGTCCCTAATTCATGAAACACCATAAATCGCTTATCGCGCTCACTTTTATCGCTGGAACCCTCATCTTCTTCTACTTCGGTCAGAACTCCGATAGACGATGCGAAGGCACCTGTCTCGGCGAAGTTGTGGCACGCTATGCAAAAGATAATTTTAAAATAAACTTTATCAACGAAAGCACTCAGCCCGGCGAGCCGGAAGAATTTTCGCGTCAGTGGCACGAGCTCATCCAAGGTGAAAAGCGTAATCCTGAAAGGCAAACGCTAGCAAAAGTCATCATGATCGACCCTAGTGTTCTCAGTACGATCTCAATAAAATCATATCTAACAGAGTGGATCATCGTTAAGTCTGAAGACGATAGCGCGAGCGTAAGCTTTCAGGGCTACCTCGAACCTAGTGAATGGACGATAGATCCTCGAGGACAAGACCTTTATATCGATACTGAAAAAAAAGGCCCGCTTAAGGCCGAGCTTCGCCTCCCCAAAAATTTTCAAGGCAATCTCAGTTTGGTCAACGAGAAGGGTGCTTTTCATGTCGAGGAATTAGCCAACACCGATCGCCTTAAAATAATTAACGTCGATGGCGATATCGTCGTCAATAGCAGTCCTCGTCGTGAACTAGAAATCAAAACGGTCTACGGAAATACTCGCTTTGCGCCCAAGCAAAACAGTGCAGATCTCGAATTGATTTTTGAGAGTGCAAGCGGAGATGTGCTTATCGATTTAAGCTTGGCAGTAAAAGATGTAAGAGTAGAAACTCTAACAGGAGACCTTAAATTATTGGCCCCAGCCTCACTCGGCTGGAGCTATGAATTGGAAGGTCTTTATATTCGGGCTCGGGGTATCCCCGAACTCGACACCCAGAATATTGTTATGGGTTCGCTTCAAGGTACTTGGGGGCCTGAGCCAATGTCGCAGCTTCGCTATGAGACGCTTAAAGGAAACTTTCTGGTTCAGATAGAAGAAAAATAGCTCTCAAGCTAGTCTGTCATCTCAGAAGAAGCTTTTTTGCAAAAAAATCATACGCATTTTTCCTGTTTCGGACCGCAGGTAATTGCTATAGTACCTGTGTACCATAGAAGGACAGATGCGTGACGTTTGGAATCATAGTCTCTTGGGTTATGCTCGGCATGGGTATAGCCACAATCGGAACTTTAGTCGGAGCTGGCGGCGGCTTTATTCTCGTTCCTATCCTCCTTTACTTCTTTCCCAACGAATCCGCTGATCATATTACCGGCATTTCCATGGCTGTAATTCTAGGCAATGCTGTATCAGGAACCATAGCCTACGCTCGTATGGGGCGGATTGACTTTGCTGCAGGGTGGAGATTTGCCCTGGCTGCGCTACCTGGTGCTCTGATCGGCGCTTTCGCCACAGCTCAGATCCAGCGGCATACCTTTGATCTAATCTTCGGGATCTCTCTTATCGGCATCTCCATTTTCCTCTTTCGCCGCTCGCAGCCAATACAAAAGGTTAGCAAGTCGAGCCAGACCGTGGCGCATGCGACTTTTAAGTTGAATGATAGAGGCATGAAGATAGGCACAGCGATCAGCTCGGGAGTCGGGTTTATCTCGAGTTTCCTGGGTATTGGGGGAGGTATAATCCACGTACCGGCCATGGTGTATATTTTACGCTATCCCGTGCATATGGCGACGGCCACCTCACAATTTGTTTTAGCCTGTACAGCTCTGGTTGCAGTCATCGAACATATCTACCTGGGTTCCTACAGCGGTTTCCTCACCCTCACTCTCGCGCTCTGTGTTGGGGCCATCATCGGTGCTCAGGTCGGAGCGAAGCTTTCAAAGCGACTCAACGATCGCATCATTATGAAGTGTCTGGCTCTAGTTTTAATTTTGGTGGGAATAAGGACAGTACTGAGGGTTCTATGAGCGTCCTCGTACTGTCTTAGCTATCAACTGCGATAAGGCGGCAGCGAAAGAAGTTCATGTCGGGCGAGAAAATCCGGGCAGCGGTCCAGAGCCTGGGTATAGGCGACAACTATCTCCATATTCGTCAGAAGCGAGCAGCCGAATTTCACAGCAGCCTGGCGCACGTGTGAACCGCGCGTGAGCTCTTTACGTTGGGAGTTCTTCGGAATGTTGACAACGAAATCAACCTTGCCATCTTTTATCGCCTGAATAACGTCATTGGGACCTTCGCCTGGCCAATCCAGTGCCGTTACAGGAATCTCGTGCTCCTGCAGATATTTCGCGGTCCCAGGAGTCGCGTAGAGTGGGAGGCGAAGCGAGACGAGAATTCTAGCTGCCTGCAGGAATCGAAGCTTATCCTTCTCCGCACCCGAACTTACCAGTACGCCTTTTTCAGGGCGATAGACGCCGGAGGCTTCCATCGCCAAGAGCAAAGCTTGATCGATGTTTTCACCTATGCAGCCGACTTCACCGGTGGACGCCATTTCCACGCCTAAGATCGGATCAGCCCCACCGAGTCGCTTGAAGCTGAACATCGCGGCTTTGACCCCAACGTAGGGCAGATCGTCCTCATTAAAACGACTGAGGTTCGGCTTGCCGCCGATCATCACATCGGTCGCTACATCGGCGAGATTGATACCCACTGCTTTCGAAACGAAAGGAAAAGAACGTGCTGCGCGCGCGTTGCATTCGATGACCTTCAGCTCGCCTTCTTTTGCCATAAACTGCATATTGAAGGGGCCATTGAGACCAAGACCCTGGGCGATGGCGCGTCCAGCTGAACGAACTCGCCGCACAGTTTCTACATATAGACGCTGCGCCGGTACTACTAGAGTAGCGTCGCCCGAGTGCACACCTGCATTTTCAATGTGCTCACTCACGATAGCCGTGAGAATTTCTCCGTTCTTAGCTACCCCATCCAGCTCGATTTCTCTGGCACCCTCGATGAATTCCGATAATACAACCGGATGCTCGGGCGAAAGTTCGATAGCATTAGCGAGGCAGTTGTGCAGTGATTCGGAGTCATAAGCGACGCTCATCGCTGCACCTGAAAGGACGTAACTTGGTCTGATGAGGATAGGAAAGCCGATCTCTTCAACGAACTTCAGAATTTCTTCTTTGGATCTGGCCGCAGTCCAGCGGGGCTGGCCTATGCCTAGAGTATCCAATAAGGCCGAAAAGCGGCTGCGATCCTCTGAGCAATCAATGGTATTTGCACGGTGCCCGAGAAGTTTGAGGCCTGCTTCTGCCAAAGGCTTCGCCAGCCGATTTGGAAGCTGACCGCCCATCGAGCAAATGACACCTACCGGTCTTTCAATATCTGTGATGTCAAGGATTCTCTCGAGAGAGAGCTCTTCGAAGTATAATCGATCGCTACAATTGTAATCGGTAGACACCGTTTCTGGATTGCAGTTGATGATGATACTGCGCCAGCCAGATTCTTGGAGTTTCCTGCTGCAGCTAACCGCGCACCAGTCAAATTCTACGGAAGTACCGATACGATAGGAGCCGCCGCCAAGGACCAAGGCCGAGAAGACTTTATTATCCTCAGGAAGGGGATCGCTGTAGAGCCCGCCATAGGACATATAAAGATAATTCGAAGGCGAGGGGTATTCGCCTGCCGTTGTGTCGATCTTTTTAGTCACAGGGCGAATACCGTGCTCGAGGCGCAGCTTGCGGACAGCCAAAGAACCCTGACGAAGTTCAGGCGCCGAAATCCGCAGGCCCTGTGCTCTGAGGACCAAGCCAGCTATCTGCTCATCACCGAAGCCTTGCAGCTTCCACTTCCTCCATTCAGAGCTTGGCACCGCCTGGAGCGCTTCGAGGATAATCTGTTCCGCAGATCGTGGGTCTTTAACTTTTTTGCTATATTCCTTAATCACTTCTTCTGAAGCGACCATGTTTTTCAGATGCGAGAGGAACCACTTATCGATCGTCGTCATCCGACTCACTTGTTCCATAGTCCAGCCGCGTCGGAAAGCTTCCACGACTGCGAAGAGACGCTTATCGGTCGGGGCTGTGAGTTCGGTCTCAAGTTCTTCCATAGTAAGAGCTGTGCGTGGCATGCTCAAACCTTCGGCTATCTCGGTCACCATGCGAGTCGCCTTTTGAATCGCTTCAGGAAAACTGCGGCCGATCGCCATGACTTCGCCCACTGATTTCATGGTCGAGCCGAGGTTCCGGTTGACTCCTTGAAATTTCAAGAGGTCCCAGCGGGGCATCTTGATAGTAATGTAGTCGAGAGCTGGCTCGAAAAAAGCATAGGTGATTCCAGTAACGGGATTCTTGAGCTCGAGAAGATCGTAGCCGAGCACGACTTTGGCTGCGATGTAGGCGATAGGGTAGCCTGATGCCTTGCTGGCCAATGCGGAGGATCGTGAGAGTCGCGCGTTGACTTCGATGACCGAAAATGCCAGCGATTCGGGATCCAGAGCATACTGCACGTTGCACTCGCCGACGATGCCGAGCGAATTGACTATGGTGATCGCCGCATTGCGGAGGATCTGATATTCGTCGTCTGACAAGGACTGACTAGGACAGACAACGATCGAATCACCGGTGTGTATTCCCAGGGGATCGAAGTTTTCCATATTGCAGATGGTGATCGTATTCCCTTCGGAATCGCGCATCACTTCGTATTCGACTTCTTTCCAGCCTTTGAGCGACTTCTCGACCAGGACTTGAGGTGAAGAGGCGAGAGCGGACTGGACGAGGTTTTTGAGCTCGTCATCGGTAGATGCAAAGCCGCTGCCAAGGCCGCCTAGAGCAAAAGCGGCTCTGACGATTACAGGGTAGCCGATACTCTGGGCTGCATCGAGAGCTTCTTCCCAAGTTTCGCAGGCTCGGCTAGAGGGGATCGGCATGCCGAGCTCGAGCATCTTTTTCGCGAAATCGTCTCTGTCTTCGGTGAGGCGAAGAACGGAGGCTGGAGTGCCGAGGTTCCGGACCTGGTATTTTTCAAGGATACCGGCCTTGTCGAGCTCCATCAGGCAATTTAAAGCAGTTTGGCCACCAAAGCCGGCGATGATGGCGTCGGGGCGCTCTTTATCGATGACCTTTTCAACCCAATCGAGTTCAACAGGGTAAAGGTAGACCTTCACACCTGGCATAGGATTGGTTTGTACGGTGGCTA
>JBGSTX010000128.1:0-8421 GCA_041736305.1 Oligoflexus sp.
CCATGCTGTCCAAGCTCTGCATGAAGCGCTGATGAACTATGGCAACGAATCTTGGGCGACGATCACGATCAGGCCAATATCTAGGGCTATGCCTAAGGCCAAGTCAATGGCAAAGATGCCGCTCACAGCGGCAACCACATTGTCATGCAGCCCAGTGACACCATTGATTCGTAGTTCCGCTTTAACTTCTCGTAGCGCGTCGCGATCGATCGATTTAGTGGCTTCGTAGCCATCCATATGCGGCATTTGAATGTCCATAAGAATAATATCGAATGATCCTTAACTTCCTTTTCCATATGCCTCTAGACCGTCGTGCGCAAGTGTCACAAGTGCTCCAGCTTTCGTCAGCATTCGACTTGCCAAAAACAGATTGTTTTTGAATCATCGGCTAGAAGTATGTTAATGCCCGTGAGTGGCATAATCTCATAATCAAGTGTCTCCATTGATTTCAGTTCCGATGAGGGCGTAGGATCATAAGGCATTCCAGTGAACGTCCCTGATCTCATCCTGCTCGATACCAAGATAGGAAAGCGTTTGACGCTCCGACCTATGCTTGTATATCCACAAGAGCTCTGCTGTTCCTTGGCCTTTTTTAGGACGGCTGGGATTGCCGCGCTTTATTGTCATAAGTCAAAAATTCTAGTCTTAAGTTTTTTTTCTCTATGAGTTGCGAGATCTTAAGATTGGCTTTGTAAGCAGCGCTACTGAATTTTCTGAAACCCTTGCACCGCATGCTTATCTTAACTTCTCTAAGAAAGTTGAGATTGGAATGTCTGCGACTTGTAGCAAATGACTGACTATTTAGATTGACCGCATACTTCAATCCTAAGTAAATGGGTCCAGCGTTTGGGAGTCTGATTGTAACTTTTGCCGCTCTGCAGTGAAAATGAAGGTGAGGTCAGGGAAACATGAAGAAAGCAGAGGCTGAGGACACCTTGCAATTCGGCGAAGCGCTCAAGCGCCTTCGGCTCGAGACCAAGCTCAGTCAAACGGAATTTGCGCGCCGGCTGGGTCTCTCGCCAACCAACGTTTGTGACCTGGAGAAGGGGCGCGTAATTCCGTCAGTGAAAAGAGCGATTTGGATAGCCCAGAAGCTTGGCGTTTCCGAACGTTTTTTTGGAGCGAGCGCTCAGATCTTTGTTGCGACGTGAACAACTTGATTTCGATATTTTGCTTTCATTTCGCGCCTCCGAAACTCCGAATCCCAGTATGAACTCACCCGTCAACTGGAAGTCCGTTAGTTCAACTCTCCAGCATCGGCACGATGAAACGTAAGCTTAGAATCCGCCGCTCTCAAGAAAGCTGGGATCGTGACTAAGAAGTCAGAAATGAGATAGCGATGACAGATAAAACGACTCTTCGGGATAGCGAAGCAGCAAAAAATGCCAAAATAGCAGAAGACAAAGTTGCGATTGAAAGACTCGAGGTCCGACCCGCTGGAAAGGCGAGCTTTATGAAGGACCCTTGTTTGAGCGATTGGCTCGTCGGCGGCGGGGAAATGGGGAGAATGATCCGCTCCATGGATTGGGCGAAGACCCCTCTCGGTCCGATCGAGGGGTGGCCCCAGAGTTTACGCACAACGGTCGGCCTCTGCCTGGCGTCGAACTTTCCCATCAGTCTAGTTTGGGGACCTCGTCACACCCAGATCTATAACGACGGCTACTGGCCGATCTGCGGCGGCAAGCACCCTCATTCGATGGGGCAAGACTTCAGGGAGTGCTGGGTCTCGGCGTGGCCCGAGATCGGGGACGCCTTCGAACGCGCGCTCGAAGGGGAAACATCCTTTATCGAGAACCAGCGGACGTTTATCGACCGCAACGGCTACCTTGAGGAGACGTTCTTTACGTTTTCCTTCAGCCCTATCCGCGACGAGTCGGGCAGCATCGGCGGCCTCTTTCATCCGGTGACGGAAGTCACCGGCCAGATGCTCAGCGAACGCCGCACGCAAGCGCTGCGTGACCTTTCTGCGCGTACCAGTAAAGCCAAGACGATCGACGAAGCTTTTGCTCTTGCGGCGGAGTCAATTGGCAAAAATTCGTTGGACGTACCGTTCGCACTGCTTTATCGCCTGAGCCCCGATCAGAAAACGGCAACATTGGTAGCCTCTGCAGGACTCGATCCTGGTACATCTGCAAGTCCAGATACCGTCATCCTCGATGAGACGTCCACGACCTGGCCGCTTGCGGAAGCCATATGCTCAGGCACTGGCCTGCGGATGGAAAACCTCGAAGCAAGGTTCGGTCTGCGGCCCTGTGCCCCCTATCCAGAAACGCCGAAAGTTGCGCTCATGCTGCCGCTTGCGCTCTCTTCTTCCGGCCTTGCCGCTGGCATTCTCATTTTGGGCACAAGTCCGCGCTTGCCGCTGAACGAAGTTTATTTGGGCTTCCTTGATGTGCTCACCGCGACAATCGCCAACGCGGTAGCCAATGCGCGCGCCTACGAGGAGGAGCGAAGGCGTGTCGAAGCGCTCGCCGAGCTTGACCGCGCGAAGACGACATTTTTTAGCAACGTCAGCCATGAATTTCGCACGCCGCTTACGCTCATGCTCGGTCCAATGGAAGACATGCTAAACAAGGATCACAGCTCGCTCAACGGCGAAGATCGCGCCGGACTGCTCGTCGTCCACCGCAATGGGCTCAGGCTTCTCAAGCTCGTTAATATGCTCCTCGATTTTTCCCGGATCGAGGCCGGCCGGGTCCAGGCAAACTACGAGAAGACCGACATCGGTCCGCTAACGGCCAACCTTGCGAGTGTCTTTCGCGCGGCTATCGAGAAAGCCGGGATGGAACTCGATGTCGACTGCCCGCCGATAGCTGGCCAGGTCTATGTTGATCGTGACATGTGGGAAAAGATCGTCCTCAATCTTGTCTCGAACGCCTTCAAATTCACGCTTGAAGGCAGGATCACGGTTCGTCTGCGCGAGAGCGCAGGACACATTGAGATGACGGTCACGGACACGGGTTTGGGCATACCGGAGCACGAGCTGCCGCATCTTTTTGAGCGCTTCCACAGGGTCGAAGGCGTTCGCGGCCGGACCCACGAAGGGAGCGGCATCGGCCTTGCTCTCACGCTAGAGCTTGCACGTCTCCATGGCGGCTCGATCAACGCAAAAAGTGCCGTCGGACAAGGAAGCAGGTTTACGGTTCGGCTTCCGATCGGCAAAGAGCATCTGCCGCAGCAAGCGATCGGAAAGAACAGGAGCCTTTCGTCGAATGCCCTCGGCGCCGCAGCTTTCGGTGAGGAGGCCAGCAGTTGGCACTCAGTTGCCGTCCTGGATGTTTCCCAGGACCCGGCTAAACGCATCGAAATGGTCGAAGCAAGGGCTTCCGCAAGAAGCGTGGCGACGGTCGGCGCGCGAATTCTCTTTGCAGATGATAACGCGGATATGCGCGACTATGTCGGAAAGCTTCTCGAAGGTCAGGGCTGGGTCGTGGAAGCTGTGGGCGACGGTAACGAGGCTTTCAGCCGTGCTCAGAGGAGCCCGCCCGATCTGGTGCTTTCCGACGTCATGATGCCGGTTCTGGACGGATTCGGTCTTTTGAAGGCTTTGCGTGCCAATCCAGCGACGTCTGCTCTTCCCGTCATCCTGCTATCGGCGAGAGCGGGCGAGGAGTCGCGGGTCGAAGGGATGGCGGCCCATGCCGACGACTATCTTGTCAAACCGTTCAGTGCACGTGAGCTTATCGCACGAGTCGGTGCCCACCTCGAGATGGCGCGCGTCAGACGCGAGGCCGCCGAGAGGGAACGAGCGCTACATCAAGAGCTAAAGGACGCCCGAGGCCGTCTCGACGCCGCACTCGAGGCCGGCCAGATCGCGACCTTCACATGGGACGTCGCAAGCGACTGCGTGTTCGCCGACAGGAACTTACAAAAGCTCTTCGCCGTATCCGCTGAGGACGCCGACGGCGGCCCACTTGCGAGATACTTCCAGGCGATACACCCTGCCGACAGGGAACAAGTGAAGGCGGTCCTCGAAAAAGCGCTCGCGGCTGGTGACCGCTGCGAAGCCGACTACCGTATCGCAGAGGACGGCGGCGTTGAGCGGTCAGTGTCAGCATACGCGCGCATCGAGCGGGATAAAGCGGGGCGAGCTTGCGTGCTCACGGGCGTAGTCATCGATATCACGAAGCGCAAGAAGACAGAGGCAGCGTTGCAGGAAAGTGAAAAACGCTACCGCAACTTGTTCAATTCAATTGACGAGGGCTTTTGCATCATAGATATGATTTTCGACGAACGTGGAAAGCCGATCGATTACCGCTTTTTGGAAGTGAACCCGACTTTTGAAAAGCAATCCGGTTTATACAACGTAATCGGCAAACGGATACGTGAACTCCGTCCGCAACACGAAGAATACTGGTTTGAAATTTACGGCAAAGTCGTTCTTACCGGTGAGACTTCTCGTTTTGAAGCAGAATCGAAATCGTTGGACGGCCGGTCGTTCGATATCTATGCGTTGAAGGTCGGCGAGCCAGAAAGCTGCAGGGTTGCGGTCATTTTTAACGATATAACCGAGCGAAAAAATAAGGAAGAAAAGTTGCGCGCGAGTGAAGCAGAAAGCCTGGCAGCGAAAGAGTCCGCCGAAGCTGCCAGCCGCTCGAAGAGTCAGTTCCTCGCCAACATGAGCCATGAGATCAGAACACCACTGGGCGCAATCCTGGGCTACAGCGAGTTCCTTCGCGAGCCCAACCTGGGGCACGAGGAGAGGCTGGCTTTCATTGATACCATCAACCGGAACGGGCGCGACCTGGCTCAGCTCATCGATGACATTCTCGACCTCTCCAAGGTCGAGGCCGGACGAATTGAGATCGAAAAGCTCAGGCTGTCGCTACCCAATCTGCTCACCGACGTTACGACTTCGCTTGGCGTCAAAGCGCGGGAGAAGGGCCTGGCGCTCACGGTTCTGTCGGACGGGACAGTGCCTGAGACGATCGAGTCTGATCCAACGAGGCTGCGCCAAATTCTTCTCAACGTGATCGGCAACGCCATCAAGTTTACGAAACAGGGCAGCGTTACCGTGACGGTAAAACTTCTCAAGAGAGACGACGGTCGTTCGTCGCAACTGGCTTTTTTCGTCAAGGATACGGGTCACGGCATCGCACCTGACGAGCAGGATCGCCTCTTTAGTGCCTTTATGCAGGCTGATGCTTCGACGACTCGCAAGTTCGGAGGCACGGGTCTTGGACTCGCCCTCTCGCGGGTGCTGGCCCGTGCCCTTGGTGGTGACGTTTTACTCTCAGAGAGTGTCCCAGGCCAGGGCAGTACGTTTGTCGTCAGTGTTGAGGTTGGAAGAGTCGAGACGACTCGCATAATACCGCTGGTCGGCGAGTATCCGCAAGCGGCGACATTCGACAAGGGAACTCTTCAGGGAATTAAGGTGCTCGTTGCCGAAGATTCGCTCGACAATCAGCTCCTGATCACACGCATTCTTAAGCGCGCAGGCGCTTCGGTGGATCTAGCTGAAAACGGGGCTGACGCCATCAAGCAGGCTCTTGGCAGCGACTACGATCTCGTCTTGATGGACATGCAGATGCCGGTGCTCGATGGCTTCGACGCCACCACTGAGCTGCGTCGCCGCGGCTACAAACGCCCCATCATCGCGCTGACTGCGCATGCCATGCGCGAGGAGAGAGAGAAAAGCCTGCGAGCCGGTTGTGACGATCATTTGACGAAGCCGGTGAATTTCAAACATCTCGTTTATATAGTGTCGCAGTATGCATCGCACCATTGAAGCTGGCTATATTGGACGACGTAGCGGTCCAAAAAAGCCGCTCACTGATATTTGAACCCCCTGCTCCATCGACTATAAACCCCCATTCCGCAACAATTCGCATGATCGCCGGGATTGGCAGGGGGCGAGCTGCTGTCCGTTTTAGCTTATTTGCCGTCAATTCCATGGCAGAAGGTGATTTTGTCGACCACTCCGTCGCAGACCCAGAACTTGAAGCTATAAGCAGTGGCTGTACCGCTGTCCTCAAACTGCTCGGCTTCGTAGGTGTAAACCAGCGTCGACGTGCAGCCATCCACGAGAACGTCTGTTCGCGTCGTGACTTTTTCGGTATCGCGCAAGAGATTCTTAGCTTCAGCACTCATAGTCTCGAGGGTATCGCCAGCCTCTATTGATTTGAGTAACTTCAGATCGATTTCCTGCTCCGTAGTCGCATCTGCTGCCGAATAGGTGGGGCAGGTATAGGGAGGCCAGCCCAAGCTGACCCGAGCTGGAGGAGGGGTTGTTTGCGTCGTTGGAGTCGTCGTCTTGGTCGTGGTCGCCGGTGCGGGTGTACTGGTCGACTTCGATGCGGATTTTTCGCAGGCGAGCAGAACCACTGGGACTAAGAGAATGAGATTTTTCATCGCAGGCGTAACCTCTATCTTACTTATTTGCCGATACCCACCAAGGAGAGCCAAGGAATATAAGTCACGATCATCAGGGCCAAGAGCAGGAGAAAGAGAAAAGGCATCGAAGCCCAGACCAGCTCGTCAATAGGCTTTTTAAAGCGCGAACTGGCGATGAGAAGATTAATGCCCAGGGGTGGGTGAATCAGTCCAATCTCGAGATTGACCAAGAATATTACGCACAGATGGACAGGATGAATGCCGAATTGCTCAGCAATGGGCATTAAAATAGGCACAACGACCACGATAGCGGTGAAGATATCCATGACGCAGCCGATAAAAATCAGGAAAATATTCATCATCAAAAGGAAGACCAGCCGATTCTCGGAGATCGACTTCAAGCTTTCGATGAGTTTGGTCGGGACATCTTCGTCGATCAAATAGCCGGAAAAACCTGTAGCAAAGCCGAGAATGGTGATGATCGAACCGGTGAGCACAGCCGCTTCGAGCATAGTGCGAGGAAGGTCTTTGAAGAGCGCAAATTCTTTTTTAATGATGACTTCGACGAAGAGTACCCACATGAGTATGACGGCCGCAACTTCGTTGACAGTGACAAATCCGCCGTAAATTCCTACCAAAACGATGGCGATAATCGGTAATTCCCAGGCTGCTTCCTTGGTCGTGCTGGCGACGTCTTTCCAGTGGAAAGGCCGATCAGACAGCTGTAGACCTGCCGCCCTGCGCCGTCTGAAGTCGTAGGCGAAAGCGTAGACAGAGATAATGAGGATCAAGACGATGCCGGGGATCAGAGCGCCGTTGAAGAGGTCGTGAATGTCGGTCTTGGCGACGACTCCATAGAGGATCATGGGGAGGCTAGGGGGGAAGAGAAGCCCGATACTACCACCGGTCACCAGTAACCCTAGGGCAAAGCGCTCACTATAACCCTTGTTGATCAGCATGGGGTAGAGTATCCCGCCGAGGGCGATGATCGTAACGCCGCTCGCTCCGGTCAAGGTCGTGAGCATAGCGCAGGCCAAGAGACCGGCAATGGCTAATCCACCTGGCATCCAGCCTACTAAAGACTCCATGAAGTTCATAATGCGCTGCGGAGCCTTGGTATCCTTCAGAATACAGCTGGTCAAGGTAAAGAGGGGTAAGGCGACGAGGATAGGCGTCGAAGCCAGTCGGTTCAATTCGATGAGTACCGTCTGCATATTGTCGACATCGCTGTCGACGAAGTAGAGGCAGGCAAAGGCTAAGGCCGCAAATATCGTGAAGAGCGGAACCTCGATGAGAGCAAATACCGCGATGATGACTAGAACGCAGGAAAAAAGCGTCATCCTTCAACCTCTAATGGGCCTCGACATGAGGGTAAAAGATTTGCAAGAGATAGCGAAAGCAAGATATGGCGAAAAAGAAGGGAATTATCGACGAGAGATAGCCGCGGAGCCCGAAGATCTTCATTTCGCCCGCCATGAAGTCCAGCGAGAGATAAAAGCCTATACCCATGACGCAGGCACCAAAGGCTCCGATGAAACGCTGTAGGGTGAGCTGCGTGCGGGGCGGCAGAAAGCGGACGAGCAGCTCCATGCGGATATGCTTGCCCTGCCTAAGGGCAAGAGAGGCACCCAAGAGAGAAATCCACATGACCATCGTCGGCAAAAATTCGAGTATGAGCTGCGACGATTGACCGAAGATATTGCGTTGCACGATGTTGAGCGTCATGAGGATGATGAGAGCGCTGAAGAGCAGCACGAGCATGCCGCTCTCGGCTTTTTCCAGCATGCGATCGAGCGTTTTGAGCATAGATGCACTCCTCCTGGAGAACGCTTGTGAGCGCAGAGATCGCCTGATTTATTTCGCTTCTAATAGGATAAGCGGAAGCGGGCGTCTAATCAACGGATTCCGCCTTCCCTAGGCTTTTTTCAGGAAAGCCGTTTTGAGTACAATCTGAGTGCCGTTGACCTTGCCTTCGATGAGGGCCGGATCGCCGGTCAGGCTGATGTTTTTGACAAGAGTTCCCCGTTTAGCCGTGAAGTTCGCGCCTTTAACCTCGAGGTCTTTGATCAGGGTCACCGCATCTCCATC
>JBGSTX010000160.1:0-13374 GCA_041736305.1 Oligoflexus sp.
TCTTGGAGGCCGGCTCTGGTAAGGAAGCCTGGAAGCTCATGCTGGAAGGGCCCGAGCTCGTCGTGCTCGATATTCTACTCCCTGATACCAGCGGGTTTGAACTTTGTCAGCAGATCAAGGCGGATCCTCGCTGGAGTTCCGTGCCTATCTTGCATGTTTCGGCTTGTTTTACTTCCCCTCGAGAAAGAGGCCAAGGTTTAGACATCGGAGCGGATGGCTACCTCGTTCATCCGATCGAAGCTCCCGAACTAATTAGTACGGTCAATGCCTTATTACGGGCTCGCGATAAGGAACTTGAAGCTAAGACTAGAGCCGAGGAATGGCAGACAACCTTCGATAGTATTATAGATGGCATCTGTCTGGTCGATAGCCGTGGCCTGGTCAAGCAAGCCAACCTTGGAATGGCAAAAATTCTGCAACAAGAACGCCAAAGCTTGATAGGCCAAAAATTTGAAAGCTTGGTTCTTGAACAGCTGAAAGCTGATAAGGAAACTCTGAAGGCTCTTATTAAGTCTGGGGCAGCTGACGTTAGTCTCTTGCATGTCGCCTGCGGTAAGCAGTTTTTTTCAATTACTAAGCGTTTGGTGAAATTGGAGAAACCGAGTCTTGGGTCCGCTCCTCCTAGTGAGGCGACGGAGAGTTCAGTCTTCTGCTTTGCCGACATCACTGAGAGGGTGTTCGCCGAGCAGGCTGTTCGGCAGAGTGAAGAACGCTTTCGGCAGCTCGCAGATAATATTAATGAGGTCTTCTGGATCAGCGATCTGCGCGCCAAGCGCATTCTTTATGTGAGTCCTGTTTTCGAGACCATCTGGCAAATCCCTGTCGAAGAGCTTTATGAAAACTGGGATGCATGGACGGAAGTCGTGATTCCTGAAGACAAGCATAAAGTCATGGAATTTATTAGCGACAAAGATCACTTCGAAACTACTCTCGAAGATACTTTTCGCATCCGGCATCCCGATGGGTTGGTGCGGTGGATAAGGGTCCGAAGCTTTCCCATCAAAGATGAAAATGGGTTTATCTATCGAAGGGCGGGAGTCTCCGAAGATATTACCGATCGTAAAGTCGGCGAAGATGAGCTGCGCCGCGCTAAGGAAGCGTCAGAAGAGGCGAGTCAGGCCAAGAGTAACTTTGTCGCAAATATGAGTCATGAGATAAGGACTCCTTTAGGAGCTATTCTTGGCTTTTCAGAAATATTGATGGATTCAAACCTCACTTATTCAGAACGGGTCGGTTATGTCGAGACTATCAATCGAAATGGACACGAACTCGCTCTCCTAATCGATGATCTCCTCGATCTTGCAAAAGTTGAATCCGGACACTTGCAGGTTGAGCGGGTCCCTATGTCCCTGCCTACTCTGCTCTCAGATGTCATGAATACTTTTCTTGGTAAAGCTAAAGCGAAAGGCATTAAGCTTAGCATCACGTCCAACGGGAATATTTTTGAGAACATCATCAGTGATCGGATGCGTATCCGCCAGATTCTTGTCAATATCATTGGGAATGCGGTAAAATTTACCGCCAAAGGCGAGGTTAGTATCCAAGTGGGAACGGTGCCGGGCGAGCCTGATCTTTTGAAGTTTGAAGTTCGCGATACCGGTCGCGGGATTGGGCCCCAAGAGCTGGCCAAAATTTTTAACCCGTTCAGCCAGGCTGATACCTCCACCACGCGTGAGTATGGGGGTACCGGACTCGGCCTCGTGTTGGCGAGGAAACTGGCGCAGGCACTTGGAGGCGACGTCGTCCTCCAGGAGAGTGAATTGGGACAGGGGAGCGTTTTCGCTGTAACGATACAAAATGTTGCGGCACCGAGGAGTGCAGGCCTTTTCCCTTTAGATGAAAATCGACTAAGCAACGCTGGTCAAAATACCAGCTCTGCGATTGACGGAGGCTCAAAAAACCGCCTGCAGCAGCTAAGAGTGCTTGTCGCGGAAGACTCGCTCGACAATCAAGTTTTAATTAAGCGGATACTTCATAAACATGGTTCGAAGGTGGCTATTGCGAACAATGGCTATGAGGCCATCGAGCGCGCCATGAACGAAGAATTCGACATTGTGCTGATGGATATCCAGATGCCGATTATCGATGGCTATGGGGCAGCAGAAGAGCTGCGACGAAGGGGCTTCAAGAAGCCTATTATCGCGCTGACAGCGCATGCGATGCGTGGTGAAAGGGAGCGATGTCTTGAAGCCGGCTGTGACGATCACCTGTCAAAACCCATCTCCTATAAAAAGCTCATTGGAATGCTCGATCAATACTCTGGCCAAGGCCCAGATATTCAGCTGAGTTAGGACCCGAGGATGGCGGCTGCCTCCGCCATCGCAGACAGGGCGGAATTAAGCCTTGTCTTTTTGCGCTAGCTTCTGCTAAGGAAGCCATCGAGCGCCCTCTAGCCGCTCGTAGCCGCAGGAGCAGTAAATCGTGAGTAAGTCAGACTTTCTTGGTGGTGGGCGTCTCGGACCAGCCACCAAGTCCCCGATAGTTCCCCTTTCTAAGCGACAGGCGTTTCTTACCCCTAAGAACAAGAAACCTATCGCTCCTGAAAAAAACAGCGTGGCCCCACTGCCGAAGAAGCGCAAACTTCTTAGCAAAGAGCGCACAGAGCAGGCGAAGAACGAACTTCTCTATTACGGTCGTCGCATTTGTCACAAGATCGCTGCGGTAAGACGCGAAGATATCATTCGCGTCTACTGTACGGAAGAGACCTTGCCGGCTTTGGGGCCCGTCTTGCAATGGTGTTCACAGCAGCGGAAAGCTTATCATGTGGTGAGCAATGAAGAGTTGGAACGCATTACTCAGTCAGTGCATCACGAAGGCGTTGCAATCCTTGCCTTAGTGGAGCCTAGTGGCAGCTCGGAAGATCTCTTGGCCTTCGTCGATGGCGAAACGGCGCCGCTTCTGATACTCGACGGCGTACAAAATCCCCACAATCTTGGAACCATCATGCGGGTGATGGCTAGCTTCGGTTGGCCGGCTCTGGTCGGTTCATCTGAGCTTCCGACTTTGTCGGCTTCAGCCGCCAGGATGAGCGAAGGTGGTTCAGCCTATGTTCGCTCTTTCGCCTGTGATGATCTTGCCACGACGCTCAGAGCTTTGAAGAAGCGTGGCTATCGCATTGTTGGAACTTCGAGTCGTGCACAGACTTCACTGTACGCGCAGCCTTTGCCGAAGAAATGTGCATTTGTTCTGGGTTCTGAAGTCAGCGGGATGTCAGACATGATAAGAAAACTGATCGATGAAGAACGCATTATACCAACCACTGGCCAAGTCGATAGCCTGAACGTCTCGGTTGCGAGTGGACTGCTCCTTGGGGAGCATATGCGCCTTCATGGTCTTGGACCTGGCCGCAGCCTTTCCTAAAATTACTTTCCGTATAACTTGAATTGGAAAATTGAAGGGCCGCTGGCTGCCCTTCTGCTTCCCTTACTAGTCGGGGGAGTAGCCGCGATTGCTGCTGGCAAAACCCTGAATAGACGACAAAAAACGGGTTTTTTTGCTTAGAACCCGAGCAGTTTTTACCCCAAAGGCTTATTTTTTGCCCGCCTGTTCCGAAAGCAGAAGAGACAAGTACTATCTCGTGTCGGAGCCTGGATGCTTCGTTTCTTGTGCTATTTTATCGTGGGGCTCATGTCCTTCGCTTGCAGCAGCGGCTCACCTGGTCGACTGCCTAGCGAGCCCGATGATTTTAGCTTAGATCCCGTGACGGGTCCTGACAAGGTCGATAATAAGGCCTACTTTTCAGATCTTGAACGCAGCGAGGCCGCTGTGGGGTTCGAGTCGTCGTTTCCTCTGCCCTTTGCAGTTGGAAAGAGTATCGATGGATTTGAATCCGTGCCGGATCAGGCGAAATCTCCACCTACTTCTCAGCTTAATATCTATCTTGGGCAATGCCGCTTCGTCGTGCGCACGAGCACGACACAGGTCGATCGCTTTATACTTGCGGGTCAGTGGATCAAGTTGAACGAAGGGCTTCCAGCTGGTGTTCCTGTGCGCCTGGAACCGCATATGGATCTGAACATACGGGTCATCAGTCGCCTTCTCGTTGAGATCGCGCCGAGCCAGATGAATATTTGCCGGTCTTTGCTCAGTGGACGGCGGGTCTTCCTCGGACGTTTTCATCTCAATAAGTCCAAAATTGGTCTCCTAAGCGGCCCCGGTTTTCCTCGTCTCAGCTTCGTATCGCGTTCGGTGGAACCTCCCGGCAAGAGGATTTTCATTTTTTGGCAGCCGGGCGCCCCAGGACCTGTCATTATCGATGACTTTGATTTCCCAGCTACCTCAGAGTCAGGCATATTCCGGACTCTCTTGGGGGATAAGGGATACTATTATTTGGTCTTTCAACCGCTCCTTCGAATGGATAAAGTGGATCAGCTGGTGATTCGCATACCTTTCAGCCCGAGTTCGGGTGAGACTGAGGCGCGTGCGAAAAAGCTTACACCCATCAAGAAACCGATCAAATAGGGAAGCTGTATGGCTCAGAATAAGCGTCAGCACTATCGCATCATTTATAACGGTAAGTATCCCGTGCTAGATTCTATACTGGGTAAATTCTCGGTTCTGGATATTTCAGAACGTGGGGTCCGCTTCATCATAAAAGGTGATCAGAATTTATTTGAGATTGGAAAGCTAGTAGAAGGGAAGATCTCTTTGCCAGAAGGGCGTGGCGAAGTGAAAATTAAAGGACGCGTGCTGAGAATTCTCTTGAACGAGATCGTACTGACCCTCGATGAGAAGGCCCCCATCCCGCTGAAGTTCATCATGGATGAACAGAGGGCGCTGATTAAGAAAGGTAAACTTTCAGCAGGCTGAGCCGTCTCTTATCAGTGTTTTGGTAATCTCGATTTACTCGGACTTTGCTCGTTTGCGTCTACGCTAAGTCTTTGCTGAAGAGTTAGAGATTTTCTCTCCCCTGCGCTTAGAGATAAGCCGAAGTAAAGTGCGCCTATTCCGAGCATGAGAAGAACGATTTCCCTCTTGTGGCAAGCCATATATTTCACTGCTTTTCCCCACATCTCAGGTTAATAGTTTGCCTAGAGCCGAAGAATTTCGACTTTGGCTTGTTCCAAGACAAATGCTGTGTTTCTCTAGCTTCCAAGAGGATTAGCACCTCTTGATCTCCCTCTTTCGGAAGGTTTGGTGGGATTTTGAAGTCCCGTTTATCATCGGCAAAAAATAGCTTATAATATATTAATATCATTGTAAAAATTATGATAATGCACATTTTATGGAGGCTCTATTTAGGCCATTGCATCGAGATTTCTAAATTTTCTAATGGGTTTATTGGTAGTTCCGAGCCGGAGGCAGTTTTTGCAGGACCTGAGGCGGCCTTTCCAGCTTCAGTTCTTCTTCGGCCAGGGGACTACCCTGCGCTTGGGTCAATGGATAGAGAGGAATGGGTTTGGCTTCGGCCAGATGGGGGACGTGAACTTTTTGCACGAGTATAGAGTGCCCCTCTGCTTCTCTTTGCAGGCGTCCACTAGCGCAGATAAAGCCTTGCTTTTGAATGAGGTCCTGAAGAAGCGCAGCTTTCTGAGGAGTAAAAACTAGATTGATATAACCCGTTTCATCTTCCAAAGTAAAAAAGAGCATACCCTTCGCCGTCATCGGCGACTGGCGTACCAAGACTAGTCCAAAGACATGCACCTGGCTTTTGTCCGCCATGCGAGCAAGATTCTGTGAACGGCTGATAAGGGTGACCGGCAATTTGTAAGACCAGTGACGTTCGCGCAGTATCTTGGTCGGATGCTCACCCAGGGTTGTAGCGAAACTCTCAAAATCGCGTTCGAGTCTTTGCAGCTCATCTTCCTGGCCGAAATCGTGTGGATCTTCGACATCCAAAAGAGGAGCAAAAGGTACGCCTTCCGAAATCCAGAGAGCACTTCGCCGTTCTAACCCAAAACCTGCTAAAGCATTGGCCGCCGCGAGAGCCGTCAGATCACTGCGCGATAGACGAGTATCCTCTAGAAAACTCGCAAAATCCGTCCAGACTTGAACTCCTTTTTGGGAGCGCTTCTCTAAGAGATGCTCGGCGCCCGCTCGGGTAAATCCTCGCAACAATCGCAGCCCCAGTCTTATCGCGAGAGGCTGCTGTCCTGAGTCTATATCAGAATCCCAGTCTGAGTAGCGAACATCGACCGGTAGTATAGGAGTGCCCCCACGACGCGCGCTCTGGACGAGAGCGTGAATAGAATAGAAACCTACCGGTTGTGAGTTGAGCAGAGCTGTATAGAAAGCAGCTTGGTGATGGCATTTCAGATAGGCAGAAAGATAAGCGAGACGCGCAAAGGAAGCGGCGTGCGACTCGGGAAAGCCGTAATCGGCGAAACCTTCCAGATAAGACAAAATCTGCTTAATGAAAGGCTCTTGAATGCCGTTGCGTCGCATACCTGTCTCGAGCTTTTGCACTAAGGGTCCCCAATCCTTCTTGATAGACCAAGAACCTATGTGCTTACGCAGCTGATCAGCTTCTCCTGCGGTAAAATCACCGACCAGCATAGCGAGCCGCATAATCTGCTCCTGGAAGATAGGAATACCGAGTGTCCGAGCCAAGAATGGTTTGCAACGATCATCCGGGTAGACGATGGGCTCAAGCCCTCGCCGCCGACGCAGATAGGGGTGGATAAGACCTCCTTGAATAGGGCCTGGGCGGATGATCCCGACCTGTACCACCAGATCGTAGAAGGTGCGCGGCCGCAAGCGAGGGAGCATCGACATCTGCGCCCGCGATTCGATCTGGAAAGTTCCTACGGTATCCGCTCTTTGAATCATCTTGTAAGTGGCCGCATCATCAGCTGGCAGATCGATCAATTGCATGCTTTTGCCTTCATGCCGTCTGATGAGGTCGAGACTTTTACGCAGTACCGTCAGCATGCCGAGCGCGAGGAGGTCGATCTTGAAAATACCTAGCTCCTCGACATCATCCTTGTTCCATTGAATTACGGTACGGCCCGGCATCGTCGCAGGCTCTTGGGGGCATAGAGCATCGAGAGTATCGTGAGTGATGACGAAGCCCCCGGAGTGGATGCCCATGTGATGGGGAAAGCCCTCGATTTTGTCGGCGAGTTTTTCCCATAATTTCCAGGGTAGAGCTGAGGAGAAGGCTCCTGTGTCTACTTCAGTCCGCGCGGAAGGGTCTTCAGGAACCCTTGCGCTCGGGGCTAGACGCGGATGTGCAAAATGCCTCGAGCGTGATTCGCTGGCTTTCGCAATATCCTCTTCGCACATACCGAGAGCCTTGCCAACGCAACGCATGGCACTCCTTCCCCGAAACGTCACGACATTGGCGAGCATAGCGGCCCGATGTCGCCCGTAGCGTTGATAGATATACTGCAGAACTTCTTCCCTGCGCTCGTGTTCGAAGTCGACATCGATATCAGGCGGATCACCGCGTTCGACATTGAGGAACCTTTCGAAGAGCATGTCGAATTCTTGGGGATCAAGTACCGTGATGCCGAGCACAAAGCAGATAGCAGAATTAGCCGCTGAACCGCGACCCTGACAAAGAATTTTTTGACTGCGAGCCCATTGGACAATGTCGGCTACGGTCAGAAAATAATCAGCAAAACCCAGTTCGTTCACCAGGACCAGTTCGCGTTCAAGCAAGCGTCTGATAAGAGGAGAGATCTCTAATCCATAGTGCTTTCCTGCGGCTTGCCAAGTCAATTCTTCGAGGTACTCGTGAGTTGTATAACCGGGTGGCAAAAATTCCTGGGGATACTGATAGCGCAGCTCTTTGAGAGTGAACTCAAAACGTTCAGCAAGTTCTTGGCCTCTAGTAAGAATAGCGGCAGCTCCTGTAAAGCAGCTGTAGCGCTGCTCGAGCAAGGCTAAAGGCTGGAGGCATCGTTCGCTGTTGACGAAGAGGTGGGGCAGAATACTGTCGATGGGACGATTGAGGCGGATGGCCTGCAGGATGTCGCTAAGCTCCTTGCTACCCGCTTCATGAAAATAGGCATCCTGGCTGAAGACGCAAGGAATTCCCAATTCATAGCTGAGGCGCAGCGTGGGTGTGATCCAGCGATCCTCGATAGGATTGAGGTGGCGACTCAAGACAAGATAAAAATTCTTCGCAAAATGATCGCGCAGCTGTCCATAGCGTTGACGGGTCAATTCCATCTGATTGCGACGAATAAGGCCACGCATGGGCTGTAGGCAAAGAAGATGTTCGGACGGAATACTGCAAAGTTCTTCGAGAGTGACCCGAGCTTCACGCTTACTGGTGCGATGTGCCAGGGTCAAAATTTGACAGAGATGCTGATAACCTTGGCGATTGAGCGCATACAGGATGACCGTATCACGATAGATAGGGGGTCGATGATGATCAGCTTGCAAATGAATTTCAGCGCCATAAAAAAGTTTGAGCTTGTTTTGTGCCCCCAAGCGCTCATGCTGGCTATAAGCTCGCACTAAGCCATAAACGCCGTCATAGTCAGAGAGACCGAGGCCTTGATACCCGAGATCGTGGGCGCGCTGCACATATTCTTCGGGATGGCTGGCACCTAAGCAAAAGCTAAAATTACTGTGACAGATCCACTCGTGCCAGATAAAAGAAGATTTCATGAGTTTAAATCTAAACCAAACTTGCTGACTCTTCGTCCTTGAGTTCAGCAACTGTTGATCTGAGATTCCTCATCCATGGAAGCTCTTATATCTATGAAAAAAAACGTTCTCTAAGCATAAACTCCGTGAAGAAAGCACTGACCTTTCTCATCACGAAAGACCCAAAGAATCTCTTTATGGCTGATGACCTGATAGTAATCGCGGACGGTATTGTCGCGATGGCGCCACCACTTATCCATTGTTCGCTCCTTGAATTTCCACAAATTCCGACCATGGGTAGCCCAAGGTTGAGGGCGGTTGAGGAGAAAAAGAGGGCGCTGTCGACCCAGGTGTTCGAGCTCGGGCAAATGCTCACGCTCGAAGACAACTGGGCTATGAAGACTGGTAAAAGCATCTTCAGGAACCCAGTCATCTACGACTTGATAGGCTTCCAAAGGGCGATCCAGTTGATTTTCAAGCTTGATAAGTTCGTCACAAGAAGCCGAGTCATCGGCAAACAGGCGTCTTTGTTCAGCTAGCGGCCGGAAAGACTCCAAGACTCGTAATTGCCAGGAGACAATCCACGGAGTCTCGGCTTCGGGCTTCTGACGAGCCGCGCGCTGGGCGCGCTCGAAGGCGTAGGAGATTTGGAGTAGGGCTGTCCTCTGGTGCGGGGATTCTGATTGAAGGCAATGTGGATGGCGAAAAAGGATGGATAGGGGGATTTCTTGAAGATTATCGAGGACAATCAACCACTCCAAACTCAAAATACGCTCCCCTTTCTTAAAAGAGTCTAAGAGGCATAAGCGATTTAGATCCTCGCGCAAAAAAGCTTCGAGAACCTGCCAATCGCTCAGCGGAAAATCAAGATGCCGGGTATGGGTCAGAGGTTGGGTAAGATGATAAGACTGCCAAGGAAAGGCTGCAGTTTCCTCTAGAGACCCCGACGAAGGACTCGTCACATGGGAAGGGAAAGTTTGCTCCCAAAGATCGGCGAGAAGGGGACCAAAACGCCGCTTAATCTGAGAGCTAGGCATGGTTTTTAATGAGGTGGGATAATCACAGCAAAGCCTTCGCATCGCGATTTGCATAGCGCGCTTGTGCTTAAGGAATTTCTTTATTTCCTGCCGATGAAAAGCATAACGCTCCGCACAGGCCCACCAGAGGTCCCAACTTAAGGACGACATGATGTTGTGACTGAGTCGTTGATTCTCAGTGTTGACACCTCGGAAACCCTTCTGGGCAAGCAGACGCCCTAAAAGAAGAGCTTGCCAGGGCTGGGCACTGAGAGTGGCCGTGTAAGATCCTTCACCTAGAAAAGAAGAAAGGATCTCCTGTAAAACTTGGGCCAAAGTCTGGCTCTTGCTCTGAGCTTGCAAGCGCCAATAGCTGAGACAAGGCTTGAGATCGAGGAGCCACAGATCTGCTTCCCACTGCATGAGACGAGGTGTAAGAGTCTCGAGGTCCTCGGCTCGCAGCTCAGGATGGATCAGCGCGATAAAGCAGGGCTCCGCAGAGCTTGCAGCTGCGCTGGCATCATTGGGAAATAAGAGTAGTGACTGCATAAATCGACCTTTTTTCGTAGATCTAAAACTCAAAGAGATTGCGGATTCCATATCAATTGCTTGGGTCGACGCCCTTTTAAAATTTCGGCGCAGATGCTTTGCTTCTCACTATCAAACCAGCAGTTGATGCGCATGCGAGCCCAGACATTCCCGCTGCCTAAGGAAAGCTGATGGGGATGCAGGATCATCACAACTTGCTGATGGCGCCGGGCTTGTCGCGCGAGGAAACCATAATCATCCTCAGCTAGCTGCTGCACTCCGTCTAAGACGATGATGCGAAAGAGGCTCGAAAGAAACAATGGCTTGAGCTCTTGGACAGGTCGCTGAGCCTGCACAAAGCGCAGCCGCGATAGATTTAAGCCATGAGCTTGCCAAGCTAAGGGATTAATAGAAATATCCTGCCGTCCGTATACCCACAGAATCCAAGAGGGTGAATGCTGCGCGCTCACCAAAAAACGGAAAATCAATTCTCTTTGAGTCTGTGCCCAAGGCAAACCCCATTCACTGAGTTCGCCCCAACGTAAACCCCCTTCCAGAAAGTCATCCAGTACAGTCTGACCACTGCTCAAAGGAGGAGAGCTAGCTAAAGGAGAAGCGGTGCTCATCAAGCTTTCTCTCAGATTTTTTAGCGTGTTATGTGTCGTCACGACCATTCTCCATCTTAGCCATACAAGGGTATGGTATAGAGAGAGAAAGGCTTCGTCAACCTTTCTTCGCGTGACATCTTGAGTGCGAATGAAAGACATGCTAGTGCAGAAAACACAGATTCAGAAAGCTGGAAAAATGCAGCATAAAGCCGGAAATTTAATCAAAAATCCAAGCAGTTCCCTGGGGCCGTATATCAAGATATGGCCTTCATCTGACGAAAATAGAAGGGAACACATGGAGAGTAAATTTGCAGAAGCAGCACGGCGACAACATCCAGCGTCGACGAAATTTCCAACAGCTATTCGTGCTGGCTTGGGTCTTTTGGGTGCTTTTGCTGGTTTTGATCGGCCCCTCTATCGTCCACGATGAGATACAAACCTATATCTCTGATCCGGTCATGTTTCGCCTGCGGCATGCTCTGAAAAAAACGCCTCCCCTTTCGAATCGGCTCAAAGTATTCGCCCTCGACGATGGAACGATGAGTTACCTCAAGCAGCCCGAGCTGAGTACCGAAGACCTCGCTCTCTTGATCGCCAATATTGCTAAAAGAAATCCCAAAACCATACTCCTCGATCGGCTTTTTACCAATGCCCCTCCCGAAAGCGATGCCGCTAAATCGCTCGAAAAGCTGCGGATCGTGCGGGAGTCATCGGTGCCTGTCTACTCAGGAGCCTGGATCAACGGGCAAGCTATAAGCTACAAAAAACCGCATCAACTGGATCCGGTTAATTATGGAATGAAGCACTGGATAGAGGGTCACAGTAGCGGGACCGATAGCTTCGTTGCAGAGAATTTACAGAAGGCCCAGGGTTATATCTATGCCTACGACGAGGCCTTCCAGGGTAGCTTTGCCGGAGTAGGGCACCTGAGGTTCGACCGGGTCGGGAGCGTGTTTCCCTTGATCAATTACCAAGACCAGTTTCTACTGCCTCACATCGCCCTCTATGCAGCTAACAAAGCGACGATTCAAGACGGCCTCATGATCAATGGCTACAAGGTACCACTCAACAATGTGGGTGCTGTAACCGTCAACCATCGTCCGGTCAGCATGTTCTACGAGAATATGAAAAGCCTTCGCTTTGCCATCGGCCGGGCCCGCAATGATCAGCCCGAGACCTGGGTGAATGAAGGCGATGTCGTCGTCATTCTCTTCAACTTCTTTACCGGCTCTACCGATTTCTTAGAAGGAGCTCCCTTCGGCAATCTGCCTGGCGGTCTTCTCGTCTCGACTTTGGTTGACTCCATCCTCGAAAACCGCTGGCTCACACCGATAGGCTACCTCTCTGGTCTCATCATCCTTATGAGTGTGCTCGGCGCTGCGATCGGCATGAGGACGGGGCCTATTCAGTTTTGGGGCGTCATCCTCCTGGTCGGAGGCGGCTACTTTATCATCGTCAACTATCTCTTCAGCTATCACGGCATCGTCGTCGGCTGGGTACTGCCAATGGCAGGCCTCGTGGGAGGTGGGACCGTCCAGTACATCTACCATCGCCTCGGCAGCGAATGGAAAGCGATCGAGCTGCAGAATCAATTTCTCCTCGAGCGCGCTCGCCGTTTAGAAGAAGAAGCCAGCAAAATCCAGTTAGCCGAACGCCTCAATCTCGGTCGTGCTGTGCAGGAAATTCTCTTGCCCGACCAAGACGAGCAAGTCTTTGGGCCCTTCCGCTACTCCATGAATTATTTGCCTGCCCAAGAGATGAGCGGCGACTGGGTCTATCTCTGGGGTAAAGGTGAAAGTGAGCGCCGGGTGCTCCTTGGCGACGTCGTAGGCAAGGGTCCTTCAGCAGCCATCCCAGTCGCTGTAATAATTGGGATACTCGGTGAGTGCGAACGCTTGGGTATGTCCATGCGAGAAACATTGCAAAGACTCAATCAAAGGATCAGCGAACTCTTTGATGGCCAAATCACCTGCTCCTGTGCAGCTATCATTCTTCATCGCCAAGGTCATGTTGAACTCTTGAACGCAGGCTCTCCTGGTTGGATAATCAAGGAAGGGGCTAAGTCACGTCATATACCTTTGCGTTCGACCTCACTCGGGATGGCGGGTGAATCAGTCTTTGCTAGCCAGACTATAGAGCTAAGTGAGTCGACACTCCTCTTCACTTTTACTGATGGCTATATGGAAGGCGGGAGAGCACTTAAGCGATTGCTTGCTGCTATCGATGAGCTGAGCGAGCTGCCCCCTTTGGAGAACTTAGGCGGGCTGCTCGATAGGGTTGGAAAAGAATTCAGGCTCGAGGACGACCGATCGCTCTTGATGATTCATGCGTTCGGCCTGGCGACTACGCCGCCCGTTCGTAAACCTACTGCAAGTTAAGCTCACTCAACCGAAAGCATTATCCGCAAAAACTCGCTGGAGAGCAAGCACCCGACCCAGGACGGTAAAGGGATCGCGATCCGCATAGATTTCATCAAAATCCGGATTCTCCGGTTTGAGATACCAACCGCTGCGCTCATCGAAAATGAGGCGTTTAACCGTCGCACTCTCGCCAACTTGAGCGACTACGATTGAACCGCTAGGAGCTTCCTCCTGCTGATGCACGATCAGCCAGTCTCCATCAAGTATGCCGGCGTTTATCATGCTGAGACCAATGGCCTGGAGAGCAAAGAGCTTCTCCGGAGC
>JBGSTX010000209.1:0-15858 GCA_041736305.1 Oligoflexus sp.
CTTTTAAGAACTGCAATATCATTCAAGCATTTGATGGGTATATGTATGCTTAAGATTATCTCCGATCTGGGAGCAAGATGGCTCCCTATTCCTCCACGCCCTAAAGGACGTGGTTTCCAAGGGAGCAAGAACTGATGAAAATGAGACGGACTAGGCGCTAATAGATTATTGGGGACGCCGCTGTTCAGCGGTCTCTACGCACTTGGCGTAACCGCGTGCCTCATTGATGAAATTCGCTCTCAGAGGCGCAGAATAGGTCTCGTTAAAGAGGTTCATGCTGCGAGGATGTTTGTAGATGAACTGCATCCAGCGGATATGCGCCTTGGAGCGAACGAAAGCTTTGAGGCTTTCCTCCGAATCCCAATAGCTGATTAGCAAGACCTCGAAGGGGCCAGCGATACCCGGCAAAGCTTGGCTGCATCCAGGGGCTCGCTTGGTCTTCCAGATAAAAAAGAAAATATGAGTCCAGAGAAAGATGAAACCGAAGAGATTGCGGCTCGAAAGACCTATAATGAGGGTCAAGTCTCGAGCACCTTCTAGCCGGACTTCCGTGTGCAGCTTAGCCATGCTTTGCATCCTTTTTCAGTCTTACCAGGAATAAGTTACGCGGGCCGACAGAATCTCCCGCTCATCGAGCAGTAGCTTTGGGCTACTGGTCTCGGCATAGGTCCTCTGAAATTCGCCCGTTACCGTGATATTCTCTGCAGCGTTCCAGAGCAGGATGGCTCTGATCATCTCATCTTCGCTATTGATACCACGCAGGTAGAATAGCTGCGGTTCGATGAGATAATTGAAGTAGTTGAGATTGGCGGTGGCACCAACCCAGTTGAAGTGCTTCTGATCTTTTGACTCTTTCACGAAGGCGCCATCGGTAAATGCTTCGGGACCTTTCTCCCAAAGATCGAAATGAAACTCAGCTCCGAAGCTCTGTTGGCCATCTGTCGTCCAGTTTGCTCCGAAGATGCCCTGCGTGAGTCCGCTCCTTTCAACCTTAGCCGAGACGCTGGTCGCGGGATAGTTGTTATGATGGACGAGGTCAGCGCGAGCGAGCCAATTAAATCCTGCGTAGGACATAGTCATAGCCGTAGATTCAACCTGACGCTCGTCGATAATCACATCCTTGTCATCCGCAAAGGCATTGAAGCGATAGCTTGGAACCCGAGGCCAGTGCTTCCAGTAGTAGAGCTTGGTATCGATACCGGCTAAAATCAGTCCGACCCGTCCACCCTGCTCTGAATCCTGGCCCATCTTGTAGTCTCGCTTATCGGATATTCCAAAATCTCCGACTTCGTCAGGCTGTTTGTTGGCCAGCGGTAGGGGAACATAGATGAGCTGATAGTTGAATTCACTACTTTGCCACTCGAGATTGATCATCGGCGAGGGGTTCTTAGCGGCGGGATCGTAGTACCCACGAGAATGGGTCAGATCGCGAGGGTTGACCAGATCGAGAATCGGCATTAAGAGATTTTCACCCCAGGTGACTTCCTGCATCCCTAGCCCGAGTTTATAAGATCCCCATGATTTAGCAGCATAGGCAAGAAGCTTGTCGACGTTATCCGAATCGACATCTTCATAGTTCTTATTATCGACGAAGTCGACAATCAGGCGGTATTGTAGGTTGAAGCGCCAAGCTTCTGCTTCGTCCTGAAAGGACCACTGATGCTGCTGACTGAGGAAAAGCACGGCATGACTGGTTTCACCGACATCCAAGGCCTGCGTATGTTCATAGCCCGCTTCGCTAGAAAGCCGCCCGAACAGGCCAATGTCTGGCTTTTTTGCCGACACGGAGCCCTCTCCATCCGCGGCGCAGAGGCTGGAGGGAGTGTTTAAGAAGACTATAATGAGACTGGTGCGGAACTTTTTCACAGGCTATCCAATGGCTGCGCTCAGTTCAGACTATTCTGACTGAAAAAGCTTTCAGGAAACTTCTTTTCTTCCATGAGCTGAATCTGCAGGGTGGATTTCTCACCTTTTTTCGCAGCATTTTCGATCACAATCCGCGTCGGTCGGAGGGCACCTGCCATCGGCTTGTACTCGGTAAAGGTGACAAACTTGAGCACCTTCTCCTGCTGGGTGAGATACTCGCCACGGACCGGCGCATAAGTCTTCTTACTGATCCAGACTCGAATTTTGTCGTAAGTCAGGCCCCGACGCTTCGCCGACAAAAACAACACAAATTCCTCGGGTGTTTCACTTTCGAGCTTCGCATCGTAATCGCCGAACCAGCGCATCCGACTGATATCGCCGTTAGCCGCCTGACCCGTGAGCTTCTGGTTGAGAGTCACGCGAACCGAGCGCTTGATATTGGGTATGAAAGCCCACATATCTTCATTGAGCATGAGGTAATTCTTGCCATTCTCGCGCTTAGGCTCGAGAGTCCTAATAATAGACGCGTCCTTGCCGCCGATGGAGATCTCGAAGCGAAAGTGGCTATCGTCGGTCGAGTCTACCGTGACTTCCATGCGATAAGAGTTGGAAGGGCTCCTGATTTCATCAGCCTTTTTCAAGATTTCGGCGGCATTCTCGGCGGCGACTCCCGTCGTAGATGAGAGAAGACCGATGAACAAAATCCAGGTTTTCATTTTGTCGTCCCCTTATTTAGCTGCTTTGTCCGGCTTCTGAGCCATCTTTTCCGTCAGGTGAATTTCGACCGTTTTAACTACAACTTCTAGTATTTTGGCTGGAAGATCAGCCGATATCTTGTTGCCTTCTTCGTTGTTCTTCGCCCAGATTACGCTGTGTTCACCGATCGCAAGTTTTTCTGGTGCGCCGCCATGCTCGCTGTCTTTGAAAAACTCAAAGTAGAGGTCGAGTCCTTGGCTATGGATGGCCTTGACAGCCATGGAAACTCGGATCTTGTCAAAGGGCATAGCTTCCCTCAGATGCTGTATCCTAGCTTTCACACAAGTGAGTTCGCCATCTTCTCCGATACCCCGGTATAACTGCGGAACTATGTTCTGAAAGAATTCATCCCTCAGCTTGCCCATCCAAATCGAATAATTGCCGAAGTAAAGGTTACCGACCAAATTCGCATCGAAGAGACCCGTCTCATAGACCTTCTCAGCGAGTGGCACCGAGCTGCTCGGTCCTTGCGGAGCTGTGAATAGAGTCTCGCCCTTCGAGAGCGTACGATAAGGTTCTGGTGCCGGGACGTAGGTGTCCTTATTGTCGTTTTTAGCCACCATACTTGCGATGAAATCTTTGTAATAGTCGGGGAACTCAGCCGGGCGTACGATCCCATGATCCAGAATCTCGACCCAGGTAAATCCCATCTGACCCGTAGCGATGCGCTCCTCGATCTGGTCCGGTCCACGGGAGACCCAGTCGAAGTTAAGGGTAGCTGAAGAGTTCTTCGATCCAGTGATCTTACCGCACCACATGCGCGCTTCAACGATACGTTCACGGTTGCGGCATTCTCCGAGCACTTCTATGCTCGACCAGTTGGTTACTAGACCCCAGCGACCGGTCTCGGTCAGCTCTCTGATTCCGTCTAGCACCGGAATCGAGGACATTTCGCGTGAAAGTCCCATCCAGTTGAAGAAGTGCGAGAAATAGATCGAACGGTTGAGGTTCGCGAAGGTCTTAAAATCCGGAATGAAGCGATGGACGAAGACCGACTGCCCTTGTGGTCCATTAGGCTCAGCGTCGATGCGCAGAAGACTGGCTGTTGCCCGGTAGGGATTCAGCAATGGATTGTGGGCATCTGTCGGAACCACCGCCGCAGCTGGCAGCGCTGCCGATTGGCCGATCTGGATGAGATCCATGGCCTTAGGCAGCTGCAGACGTTTTTCGAGGAACTGAAGACGATAGTTTTCCATTCGTTCAAGCAGCTGGCCAGACTTATCGAAGACGTCAACCGTCGCGAGATAGGTCTTAGCATCGGCTTTGTGCACGTCGGTGAAGCTGATGCGATCAAGGACGTCGCGATGCCCACGGAAGAGCGTGATGCGTTCTATCTCGATAGGCAGACACTGATTCTGCGGGATGATGATTTGCGCCGATTGGAGCAGAGAATCCCTGAAAAATGGATCACCGAGAAGGTGTCCTTTCAGATGCTGAGGTTCGGCCCGCGAACGGAAAACCGTGCAGCCTTCCGTCTCATTATCAGACTCGAGGTGATAGATGTCCTCAATCCTTTGGAACATCGGCCCCTGGAAGAGAATGCTCCCATAGAGCTGCTTCATAGGTTCAATCGCTAGGCGAGAACTGAAAGTAGGAACTCCTACAACAGCTCTTCTATCGCTAGCCCTCATGATAAAATCAGCTGCGAAGTGATCGTACTTGAATCCTGTCAGAGCCGTACGGATACCTGTTTTAACGCGGATGCTGCCGTCGCTTTCGGGACGTTCACAGGCTTCAGCATAGATCTCAATGTCGACCCCTTGTGCACCGACCGTAATCGGACGGGAGAGCTGAATATTCTCGAGGATACAGCTATCTTGGCCGCTGAGATCGAAGAGGGTATTCACCACTTGCGCCATGGCCTCAAGACCATAGACGGTCGGCATGAGGAAAGCGCCTTTGTAGTTGTGGTCTTTGAGGTAACTATGACTATCCAAGGTCAGCTTTGTTCTCGCGATCGCTTCGACGTCGCGCTGGTAGTGCAAGAGCTGCTCAATGAAGGACACGGTAAAATTCTGCGGTGGCAGGATAGCGACTTTGTCGCCGATATCGCCAAGCCTTGAGCTGATAACCGACTGCTGATCCGGAGCCTTGGCATCGGCTAAGTCCATAAACCTTTGCACGCCTTGCTCAGGAGCGATCGAACCGATACCCTTGCTCTCGAGATTTTTGTCGCTTCCCATGCGAGCGCCCATGCCGACCTCTGCCCATACACTATAGGCCAGAGTCTGGGTCTGAGCCTTTGGATGGGCTTTGCCGTAGCGACGAATCATGAGGTCGAGGGTCTCATTGGCGAAACCGTACCAAGCATTGCCCGGCATACCGGTCACACCGATGACGGACGTAAGGCCGATGACGAGTTTAATGGAGTCCTTGGTCGTCGCCTGAAAGAGGTTCCACATCCCCTTTACTTTAGGGGTCATTTCACTGAGCGCACTCGCGGCGTCGACAGTCGAAGCCGGACGCGGCTTATTTATGCCTGCCCCATGTACGATCCCGCTGATCGGACCTAGCTCGGCACGAATGCGGTCCACCATCTGCCCGACATCATGGGCATTGCCGATATCGCAGCTATAATAGCGGGCTTCGAGTTTGAGCGCGCGGTATTGTTCGAGAGTTGCGGTGATCGGATGCTCTTTGTTGCTTTCGTCTTCCTTCGAAAGCGGTGACGAACCTATCAAGGCCATCTTCACCTTGTGCTTTTGCGCGAAGGCCAGAGCGCAGGCGGCTGTAATTCCTTTTGCACCCCCAGTAACAAGTATCACATCCTTTTTGTTCCAGGAGATATTGCGAGCTTCATAGCTCTGCGGCTGTTCAGCCAGCAGCTCAGGTACATATCGAACCCCCTTCTTATCGAAGCCACTGACCCGGATGGTGGCTGGCTCTTTCCAGCTATCAAGGAGCTGACTGAGGCAGAGGGAGAGATCGCTCACTTGGCTGAAAGACAGCGCTCTGATCTTGAGATCGCTGCGTTCATGAGCGAGGCTTTGAGCAAAAGCTTTGGCGCTGCTAATCGGTGCGGCTTCCGAACTATGGCCGAAGCGGCCGTCATCGATCTGGACAAAACTAATCGTTTGACCCTTCTTCCAGCGTCCTTGGGCGATGGCGCTCAAGATTCTGACCCGCTCGTTGAGAGCGTCGTTGAAGTCTTCAGCTTTCGGGATAGGTAGAAGGACGATGACTAGATCGGCGTCCAGAGCCTGCACCTGAAAGCTGCTCTCCGGCGCTGAACAGAAAGAGCTGCGGGCCACTGCGCCCTGAGATTCGAGAGAACTTTGGACCTGCTCGACCCAAGCTTGGTCGCGACTAGAGGCCACAATTTGTACGACAGCCTGATTCCAGGACTCAGAGGTCTTGGGCAGCTTTGTCTCGGTAAATACTTCTGTGAAGTTTCTGACCCATGGGGCCCTATTTTTACTCTTCGAAACTTCGGCTACCATAGGTGCGGCGGGCGCCACCGCTTTGGCTTTAGGAGCTGCCTCGGGAAGGACCTGCAAACTAGCTGAAGAGCTCACAAGTGGCTCTTTTTGTACCGACGAAGCTGGTGCCTGAGGACTATCCGCAGACAGGCCTTTCTCAGCTAGCTTGTCGCGAATCGCTTGGGCGATTTCTCCGATCGAAGCGTTGGCGAAAGCAGCGAGCTCGAGCTCCCCAGCGATTCCATAGTGCATGCTAGCGTTGGCGACCAGTTCACTGGCTTTAATTGAATCGAGGTTCAGGTCATCGAGAACGCGCATCTCGGGTTTGAGGGTCGCGGCTTCGAAGCCGGTGAGACTTTCTATCACACCGAAAAGGACTTGCTCTACCGAACTAGCCGGCGCCACAGCTGCTGGTGCTGGTGACGTCGAAGTCACTTCAGCGGCACGTTCAGCTACAATCGGAAGCGAAGCAGCAATGGGTAAAGTCTGAACTACTGGAGCGGTGAATCCTAGGGAAGCTCCCGGAACCTGCGCTACTGTAAGAGGTCGTTCCGTAGGGCTCTCGATAAATTTTTTCTCATCAGGCCGCACGAAGGGACGCACGAAGCGGTGGCGATAGAGCTCTTCCCAACGTACCTGTGAGCCTTTAGTATAGCTGATGGCGAGAATAGCTTTGTACTCAGCATCATAGCCGGGCCTACTTTCGCTCGGCCAGCACAGGGTCTGCGTGCTGCTGCTGTTGATGCGTTTGAATAAGCCGCTTAAGATTGCCGACGGACCGATCTCAAAGACCAGATCCGCTTCTTGCTGTACTGTCTTCGCCAGAGCCACAAAATCTACCGGCTCGATGATCTGCTGGGCCAGATAAGCGTTGAGATCCGAAGCAGCATCGAAGAGCTTACCGTCGGTTCCCCGGACAAATTTTAGTTCAGGACGAGCGAACTTAATGTCCTTCATAAACGCAGCGAAAGCTGTCGCCGCTTCGTCCATGTAGGAGGAATGAAAAGCGTTGGACACCGGCAGAGGGCCGGCGCGTAGATTTTTAAGTTTAGCCAGTTCGAGAATCTTATCCAAAGCCTTCACGTCGCCCGAGAGGATAGTCTGATCCGGGGCGTTGATATTGGCAACGGTCACATAGCCGTCCACTTCTTTGATAAGGCTTTCGGCTGTCGCTTGATCGCAGGCAAGGTGAATCATACCGCCCGGACGATCGGCGCGGTTGGCCATCAGGGCTCCGCGTTTGCTGGCAAGTTTGATCAGAGTCGGAAAATCGATAGCTTTGGCGGCGAACAATGCGCTGAGTTCACCTAGACTATGCCCAGCGACGACGCTGGGATTGATGCCGAAGCGCTGCATGGCTTCTAGCCAGAGGACGTTGCTCAAAGTAATCGCGGGTTGTGCCATTTCAGTGAGCGATAGCTTTTTCAGCTGCTCTTCATCGTGCCGGTAGCTTTCCGTGAACAGACAATCGCTGAGAGGGGTCGCATTATACTCCCGCACGATGCTCTCTGCCCGCTCGAGCCTGTCTTTCGCCCAATCGAAGCGGCGAATAAGCTTTTTGCCCATATTCAGCTTTTGCGCACCCTGACCGGGGAACACAAAGGCTATACGGGGTGGCTTGTTGCTAAAGCCGAGACTGATAAGAGTGGATCCCTCGAGGCTTTCTCGGGTCTCATTGGCTTTTAAAGGTGTTTCGAGCCACTTAGCTAGCTTGCTGAGAGCCTGGAAGGCGTCTTCTGGCTTTTGAACAACCACAGCGGCGCGATAGTTCTCGTGCCCTTTCGCAAATCGCGAAAGATCGGCGGCAAGGTCGAGCAGCTCGGCCCGACTGATGCGGCGAACATAGGCAAGCGTTTGCTGAATCTTACGCTCAAGCGCCGTCTGTGATGGCGCCGAGAAAACCAGAACCTCACCACGATCGTGGGAGCTGAGTAGGACTTTCTCGTCTGCCGAAGGACGCAGGTTCTCTTGCACCTGACCATAGCTCTCCATGGTCACGTGGGAGTTGATACCGCCAAAGCCCATTGCGGAAAGACCGGCTCGCATAACTGCGTTTTCAGGGCGTTTGTACCCCTCGATCAGCGGCGTGAAGAAGCGGGCTTTCCCACTGAAGAGATCACTGAATTCTTCAACCCCAGCCATCGGCGGAGCGACCCGCTGATTGACGCCTATGACGGTTTTGATAAAAGCACCGATTCCGGCAGCAGCTTTGGTGTGCCCAACGATAGACTTGAGCGAGGTGATACCGATGTTTTGCGCCGGCACCCCATCTCCTAACGCTTCGACCATGGCCGAGACTTCGATCTTGTCCCCGACTGTCGTTCCCGTTCCATGACCTTCAATAAAATCGCAATCTTTGAGCTGATAGCCCGACATACTATAGGCTTTAGAAATGGCGCTCGCCTGACCAGCGACTGAAGGGGCCGTGAGTCCGCCTTTGCCGTCTGAAGATATGCCCCAGCCTTTGACGACGGCATAGATCTTGTCGTTGTCCCGGATCGCGTCTTCGAGTCGCTTCATGATAACGAATCCGCAGCCTTCGCCCGGAATAAATCCATTGGCGCGCTTGTCGTAGACCCGCATTTCATCGGGGGTGAGAGCCCCCGTCTTTGCGAAACCGATAAGCTCAAAGGTATCAAGACTGATGTCGATCCCGCCAGCGAAAGCGACATCGAGTTCGCCTTCGGCGAGATTGCGTGCCGCTGTAATAACAGCGATGAGCGACGATGCACAAGCTCCGTCGACCGTATACCCTCCGCCGTGGAGATCAAGAAAATTACAAACGCGGCCGGCGATAGTGTTCGATAGTGCGCCGGCGAGGGTATCTTCGGTCACGGGAGGAAAAACGGATTTAAAGGTTGGTTCGACAGCCTGTATGTAGGCTTCAAGGGCCGGTCCACTCATGCCCTGAGCTTTGCCGGTCTCGCGCAGGACTTTAGCGAAATAAGGCCAGCGCATGCGCATGGCGTTGGTACGGGTCCATTCACCAGTCAGAGTATTGCCAAGTATAACGCCGGTATTGATTTTTTGTAGTTTTTCAAGGGAAAGTCCTGAATCTTCGAGGGCTTTCAACGCTACGTCGAGAGCCATCCACTGCACGATATCGGTACCGTCGACAGTCTTCTTGGGTATGCGCTTCTCTTTCCAATCGAAGTCGTAACCGTCGATAACACCAGCTTCAGTTCCGTAAGTCTTATCGGGAACTGACTTATCAGGTGAATAGTATTCCGCGTGAGGTAGGCGCTCGTCGGGCATCCTGCGGAACTGCTGGCGCTTAGCTAGGATATTCTCCCAAAACTCAATCAATGATTGCGCCCCGGGGTACCAGCAAGACATTCCAACTACAGCAATTCCAAGATTTTCGCGCTTCTTACCCGTCATCTCTCTTGCTCCTTAACCTTCGTATGAGGCAGGTCTATCCCTCAGCTGATCTGCAAGCAGCTCAGCTAAGAGGAACGAGGCCTTATTCGGATCGATTCAGTGGTCGACTATGCAAACGCCAAGCCATATGTTTAAGCCCTTTCCAGGCACAGACTGCGCTCGAGCCGAAAAAAAATTCGAAAAGTATCAATGCCCTACTGGTGCCACAAATTTTTTACTTTTCTAGGCTCAGAAGTGCCCCCCCAGCTAAAACCCTGGAGGATCGCGGCACTAATTCATTTTGTCCGATCGGCACTACTGAAATTTTTATGAGTAAAATGGGTGTCAGAGTTCTAGACCGTCAAAATTATTGCCGAATAAGTCGAAAGCTAGTTTATGCTGTCCAAGAATTGCTGAGTCTGGATTTGGGCAATTCGATGTTTTGAGGCCTGGGGCTTAGAAGGAGCTTAGGCGGCTAAAGCGGACGAGGTCACCTCTGTTAGTATATAATCGATCCATGCTGACTTTGAAGCGGCCTAGGAGGAACCATGGGTGAGAGTCCAGGGACGGCAGTATTCCAGTGTTCTAAACTGATCTTTTCCTACAAAAGTCCGCAAGGTCCAACTCGAGTACTCGATGGGATAGACCTTACCGTTGAGAGCGGTGATTTTATATGCCTGACCGGTCCCTCGGGTTCTGGAAAATCGACCTTACTCAATCTCCTGGGCCTCATAGAAGCACCGCAGGAAGGCCAGTTTATGTTTCAGTCGAAAGCCGTAAACGGCCTAGCTGAAAAAGATCTCAATTGGATTCGACGCTATAAAATAGGCTTCATTTTCCAAGATTTTCAACTGATAGAAGTCCTCACCGTAGAGGAAAATGTCGAGTACTTTCTCACGCGGCAAAAGGTTCCCCCCGTCGAACGCCAGCAGCTAGTTGAATTGGCCCTTCATGAAGTTGGACTGTGGACCCATCGAGAAAAACGCCCTTCTCAGCTCAGCGGCGGCCAAAAGCAGCGCGTGGCTATCGCGCGGGCCCTTGCCAAACGCCCCGCCGTGATTATAGCGGATGAACCCACGGCAAGTCTCGACCTCACGACAGGCAGAACTGTTATGGACGTCCTGAAGAAGCTGAATGAGAAGTTAGGAGTAACCATCGTCCTAGCCTCTCACGACCCCATGGTGTTGGAATATGGGAAGACCGAAATTAAATTAAGAGAAGGTCGGATATTGAGCCAGCAAGGAGCTAGACGCGATGTTAGCTAAGTTCGCTGTTCGTAATGTAAAGAGAAACCGCCGTCGCTCGATAGTAGCTGTCGGTACCATCGCGGTCGGCGTATTCGGGCTGCTATTCCTCCAAGGCTTCTTCTCCGGCCTCATCTCGCTGCACACTGAAAACTCTATCCACTCGCGTTTCGGCCACGGTCAGGTCATGACGAAGAACTACTGGGGCCAGGCCTTTGAGAAGCCCTATGAGCACTGGATAGCCAACCCAGCTGAAGTGATGGCCGACCTGGAGAAAGACCCCGGCGTGTATGCTGTCTTTCCCAGAGTGCAATTCTTCTCCCTCCTGAGCAACGGCAGTATCAATGTCGCAGGCCGTGGTCAAGGGGTCGTCGGCGAGAAGGAAAAAGACTTTTTTGATAAAATGAACTTCGTCCAAGGCGAAGCGATCGGCTCCAAAAAAGACGGCATAGTCCTCGGAATAGGAGTTGCAAGGGCACTTGGAGTAAAACTAGGTGATTCGGTCACAGTCCTAGGGCAAACTGTCCACGGATCGATTAATGCTATCGATACAGTAGTAAGCGGAATCTTTCATGTCGGCATGAAAGAGGCCGATGACTCGCTTTTTCAGGTTCAGCTGAGCCAGGCCCATGTTCTTCTCGATACCAGCGCGGTCGAATCGATAACGATCGGCCTTTCGGACCCTAGCAGCTGGAGCCGCGTAGCCAGGAACATTGAAAAGGCCCACCAGGAACTCGAAGCTATACCCCTGCACATACTGGATCAGGTCTGGGCTGAGAACGGCGAAAAGTTTCTTAAGGCCCTGCTCAATATATTTCGTCTGACCTTTTTAGGCATGATCATGCTCGCCATCTATAACAGCGCTTCCAATACTGTCCTCGAGCGGAAGCGCGAACTAGGCATGCTTCGCGCCAACGGCGAGTCGGCTGGCGATCTCGTGCGACTGCTGCTTATCGAGGGGCTGGTCCTGGCCAGCTTAGGCGCTCTGATCGGAGCAGGACTGACTCTCTTAGCGGATCAGCTCGCAGGATCTGGACTGCCTATGCCTCCCACTCCAGGGACTAATCGTGAGCTTCCTGTAAAACTGGACCTGCGCTTATCCTATTTCGCTGTTGCCATCGCATTAGGCGTTGCCACCTCTCTGATTGCAACTCTGCTTTCGACTTTACAAGTACTTAAGCTCTCGATAGTGCAAGCTATCCGAGCCCCTCAATAATTCTTGAGAAAGGTAGCCAGAGCTGCCTTTCTTCCTGACACTTCTTCGAATTTTTGAATAGAAATTGGATTGGCTGCACTCGCGTCTGAAAACTTCGGATAAGATCAATACTTTCATATTTTTATGATTGAAGTACTTCAAGTGAGCTGCAAAGAGACTTTCCTGGCGCAAGGATGCCAACTGTAATTTTTGCCGTTCTATAAATCACTATTTTTACAGCTGTTGTCTAAGTTCATACTCGCTTGTCTAAGTGTGTGCACAAGTTTGAAATCTGCTGTCACTTTTAAAAAAAGTGTAGAAATTTAGTTTTTCTTATTTAATTCAGAGATTTAACTCGAAAATGGCTTTGGTGTGTAGAGGAATCCGACAGATGGCGTCTGTGACGTCAGCGGCAATCATTGGGTTTTCGGGCACCGCCCTTTGGAACGGCATTTGCTTATACTATGCAACAACTCCAACAGGGGACTTTATAAATGAGAAGTAAAATTTTAGTGGCTACTGCTGTGCTTTCCGCACAGTTTGCATGCAAAAAGAACAATGATCTCCCTTACAGCACGTCCCAAGTCTCGGCTATGTCGATGGAAGCTAAAGGCTTCTCTTCTCATGAAAGTAGCCAAGTAAATGAAGTCGCCGCACCGAGCGTAGGTGCGAATCTCGCTTTACCAGCGCGCAATACTTTGCCTATTTCGCCCGCTACTTGGTGTGAAGGCAGTCTAAATGCACTTAAAATCAGCAAACAGGCGATTACCGCAGAGCTGGCAGCGCTCTGTACCGGAGCCACTCCAACAGCGCGCTTTGCGACTCTCATTAACTCAGCCTATACCGGGACCGGTGAAGCGGTTATTACTCCTATCAGCGTCGGTATGGTAGGAAGCGATGTTCAACTCTTCGTTGCCTATGCGATGAAGCTGAATAAGCCAGCGGTTCAGACTCTCTTGGGTGAAGAAAAACACGTTCCATCAGGCTACGACGTTGGTGACCTGAAGATCGTTCCAAAATTCGTTAACCCGCCCCCTCTTAATACAGGTGACTGCGATACGGCCTTCTACGTCGACCAGTACACTGAAGTAAACGATGTCATCGACTTTAAAGAGACTTCCAAGAATGAACTGAAGATGTATCGCCTTCACCCGAACAACTTCGATTTCTTCATGGCCGCTCGTACCCTGGTTGCACCGACTGAACAATTCCGTAAGGCAGTGGTTATGCGGGCGATCATGGCTGATCCGGCAGACCCTAAGAAATCGATAGCTATCTCCGTACTCAACTTTGTTATGAACGATAGAAACGGCAACGGCGACAATGTTCGAGCGACTTTCGAAAGATTTATCGAGGCAGATTTCCTGGCTCTTTACAAAAGTCAAACCACTAACTAAGTAATCCGGCGTGAGTTCGCCGCTTTGGAGAATTACAATGTTGAAATCTAATAGTACTAAGTTTATTTGCACTTTTCTTGGCAGCCTGTGCTTAGTGATCATCGCAGCTTGTGGTGAAGGTTCTAAAAAGAGTTTCGACGCTAACTCAGGTACATCAACTCTTAGCGGCGATAGCACAAAGGGTCAGGCCGCCACGCCCGACACGTCTGGTACAGAGGGTATCCTAGGTGACACGCTCATCGACAATCGCACCATCACGCAAGTCCTTTGCGAAGAAGGCCCAAAAGTGGTTGGCAAGAACAGCAAAGGTAACTTCGATAAGGAATTTGCACTGGTCTGTGCCAATGGCACTACCAACGAAACCTTTAAGAAATTGCTGCTGAGTGCCTTCAGTGGTACAGGCGAACCGGCTATCACGACGGTAGCGAATACCAGCGATGACAATTACGTGACCAATTTGGTCCTCGCCTATTCAGTGAAGATGCCCATAGCAGACCCCTCACTCTTCGCTGACTACAAGGCTCACGACATCTTCGCCCCAGGTGTCAAAGCTGGTAACTCGGAGCTTAAAATCGCTGTAGAATCTCGTCAGTCTTTCCCAGGCAAAGCCAGCGTAGAACAGGTAATCCTGAACTACAACCTACTCAACGCAGAAGGCGCAGGCATCTTGGATAAACGTCGGACCGAATTCAATACCTATCTCCTGTTAGAGAATACCCGCGATGTAGTTGTATCAACCGAAGTACTTTTGGATGAAGCTACGAACGAGCAGTATCATCAAGCTAACGGTATGAACATCGGCATCAAAGACAACTCAGGCCAGACCTATATGATCTTTATCATCAACCTTGTCATCAAGAACCGCATCGATCCAGCACGCATGCAGAAGACGATGCTGACTCTCAATGGTCAGGTAGCAAAAATGATCCAAGCTCACGTCGTAGCTGGCAATAAGTAATCAACTAGAAAATTTTAAATAGTTCAAAGGGGTACGCCATCATGAAAAATATTAAGATTATAGTTCACGCATTCGCCGTTCCTATACTGCTCTTGTCTATGACCCAGTGCAACAAGACAGTTCCTCAGGACGATGAAGAAAGCCCGAAGCCGGCTAAAGCCGACAACCTTGCCTCTGAAGCGACTCCTAAGCCTGATGAAACCAGTCTTAAACTGGACTATCCGAAGCAGTACTGCGAAAACGTGCGTAGGATTTCGATTCGGACCAATATCGACTCCATGATCGAATACATCTGCGCTGGCAAGTCGCCGTCGAAAGAATTTCTGGAACTCCGGACTAAGGCTATGAATGCAAAGCCGGGCGATATCCAGCTGTCGACTATAAAAATCAATCACAACGAAGAGACTCAGAAGTCGGAATTCGTTATCGTCTGGGCATTCCACGTCCCTCTCCGCCCGTTCGAAGTCAAAGGCCGTCCTATTTATCAGTATGTAGCCCAGGGCTATACCTCAGAGACGATAACTCTCGCGAGTAAGTTCGAACTTCAGCCGGATACCACCCTTGATCCAGGCGGTCTTCACCTCTGGAGCGTGAAGCTCAATCATGATCTCGTTATCAAGGGTAGTTCCAACCTAAACCTCGCGAGCGCTCGTAATACCGAGTACAACCTTTATCAGGTTCTCTCCGGTAACGAAGAGATGGGACTCGGCATCGAGCACATGACCGATACCGGCAATCCAAGCTACGATGCCTCGACGATGGCGAACTTCTCCTTCAACGACGGCGGCGGCTTCAACGATGGCAAAGGTGGAACGGTAGTTGTGACCATGCTACACTTTATTATCGGTAATTCGGGCTTTCCAAAGACCGCGACCGACTCGATTGCAGAAATTGCAAAGAACATTGCCGATGGCATGTACAACGGTCTGAAACAATAAGCTTTAACGGCGCGAGAGGCTTGTACAATGTTTGAGAACTTCGGAAAAAAAGGTTCTATAGTAGCAGGGGCCATGGCTTTAGGTCTCATCAGCTGCAAAAGCAAGAATGAAGATGGTTCGGAAAAGACCGGTACGAAGCAATTTGCCACACAGGATGTCCTGAAATTCAGTGATATGCCTGAGCTGAGCGCCCAGACTTCGACGATCAAAAAGGACCTTCAGGACCTCTTCTGCATCCACGTTTATAAATTGCCTTTGAAGGCTAATTTTGACAACGAGTTCGGCTACCTCTGCCAGAACAATAAGCCGACTGCTCTTTTCGATACGATCGGCCAGCACGCCCAGATAGTGGGCGCGCAGCCCCGTTCCGTCGAACTGAACCTTCAGCATCGCGCAGACGGTGTCACCGAAGGGACTTATGTGACAGTCTATCGCCTGCCCAACGAACCTAAGTGGGTGAAGACTTCGCAGATCCAGAACTACATGACCCAAGACAGCGCTTACAGCTATGTGAAGATGGATGCCGATGTGTCGGCTGACCTCAACGAACAGGTAGGCGGTGACTTGCAGTTCAGCAAGTACAATCTACACTACGTGACGGAAGTTACGACTCCTGACAACACCACCTTCTCTAACGAGCGCACTACCGAACTCAACAGCTACCAGGTTTTCGGTGGTAACTCGGACATGGGCCTCGGCGCTGAGCACCTCGTGAGTAGCCCTGA
>JBGSTX010000211.1:0-26988 GCA_041736305.1 Oligoflexus sp.
CTTTTAAGAACTGCAATATCATTCAAGCATTTGATGGGTATATGTATGCTTAAGATTATCTCCGATCTGGGAGCAAGATGGCTCCCTATTCCTCCACGCCCTAAAGGACGTGGTTTCCAAGGGAGCAAGAACTGATGAAAAAATTTTGCTTCGTAGAGCAAAAATATACTTTTGTTTCGAATTTTGAAACTGACCTACAGTCTGTATTTAAATTTACCAAAAGCATTTTGAAACGGATCTTTTTGCACATCGCACGCACTGCCTTTTAATATACGCGTACAGGATCTGTGAAGGGTGTTGTAAGTCTATCATTTATGAGTGAATGACAACGCCGATCGCGAAGTCCTTGGTGTGGGTAGTCTTCCGCTTTGCGAGCATCACCCTTGCGGGCTATCTGAGCAAAAGCCATCCTAGAAGGCTTAATGAAGTTCGAGATTGCGGACTTCAGTCTGGGGAGGTAAGCCCGCGAAGGGATTCACCCGGTAGGTGACTTTTTCAGAAATCGTTTCAATTAGGTTTTGCATGTTAACGGGTTTAGTTAGGTAACCGTCACATCCCGCTGCACCACAGCGTTCCAATTCTCCATGCATAGCGTGGGCTGTCAGCGCAACGATGGAGCGGGAGTAGCCACCTTTTCGAAGTGCGACAGTTGCTTGATAGCCGTCGAGCTTCGGCATTTGAATATCCATGAGAATAACGTCATAGTCCAGCGCTAGACCCATTCTTACGGCTTCCTCGCCATCAGAGGCCGCATCCACCTTAGCGCCCACTCTCGTAAGATAACGACTAATCAGCAACTGATTGTCGGGCGCATCGTCAGCAAGAAGTATGTGCAATCCATCCAGTCGCAAGGGTTTTGTCAGTGTCTGAATGTGGTATCTGGGCTCGCCTCGAGCAAGCACAATACCCGCACCAATCGTAATTTCAAACGTACTCCCCAGTCCTGGAACGCTACTTACCAATTGAATATTGCCGCCCAGCATGCGTGCCAGGCGTCGCGACAAATCAAGTCCCAGACCGGTCCCCCCAAAATTACGAGTGTTGGAAGCATCGACTTGAGTAAAAGGCTGAAACAGCATCGCGCCTTCTTCTGGCGTCATTCCCTTTCCGCTGTCTTCGACTAGGACACGGAATTTTTGCTCAGCTTGATCCATAATAAGTGTGACATTGACAGCACCCTTGGAGGTGAACTTTATGGCATTGCCGATGATATTGTTCAGAATCTGGGTCAGTCGTACGGGGTCTGTTACAATAGTTTCCGGTAAAGGTTTTGCAGACCTAATGGAAAACTCAATATTTTTATTGTTGGCCACAGTGCGCATGTTGCTCACAACATCGGCAATAAGCTCGGGTAGATTAGTGTCTGATTGTCGGACTTCGAACTTTCCGGCTTCGATTTTGGAGAGATCGAGTATGTCGTCAATGAGTCGAGTTAAGATGCCACCATTTCGTTTGATGAGGCCCTGATATTCAAGGCGCGAATGGGCCGATTGATCAGACAGGCACATTAATTCCGAGCATCCCATAATCGCATTAAGTGGTGTTCTGATTTCGTGGCTCATCGAAGCTAGGAAAAGGGTTTTCGCTTGAATGGCAGTTTCTAGCTGGACATTGAGGTTCTGCGCAATCTCGGTGAGGCGATGTTGCGCCATCGACGAAACGAGGAGCGATTGATTCATTTCTGTGACTTGATTTTGAAAATTTACATTTTCCGTAACGTCCGTGATCTGAACCATAAATTCATGTGGCTTCGTACCACTCAAGCCCAGAGCCCAGGCCGAAAAATTCAAATATTTCGGAGGGGAACTGTCCAGTTCGTGTTTTTGCTCCAGCAAGGTCCCGGCTTTGTTCGTACCATAAATCTCATTTAGGAACGACTGAAGTATGCGGCTTTTCGGAAGGCCTACGGCATCTGAAAAGGAAAGTCCGACTAACTCTTGGGTCGACTTCAAGACGAGCTTGGAAAAGCTCCCATTTGCATAAATGACTTTTTGCGTCGCTCCATCAATGGCTGCGAAAGGAAGGGGTGAATTTGCGGAAAGATATTCCCGCATAGAAGTCAAACTGTACTTTTCATCCGCTGAGTAAGAGTCAAAATCAGAGATCATAACTCACCCTACTCTGTTTTTTCAATTATCTAAGTCTTTCAGTTCGGAATCAGTCGCTGGGATCCCTGAGGTTAGACCGCTAAAACCTTTAAGTCGCTTGCCAACTTCGATACCTTTTTCCGTTATCTCATATTCGCGGAGCTCGGTGCTGTGCCGACTTGCTCGCATTTTGATAACGGTCATTAGCTTGCGCATTTCTCCATTGATCGAAACATAGCGAAAGCGAATAAGGTCGTCGGCCAAAAACGAGATGGCATAGGAGGTCAAAGAAAATTCCTTGAAATTTTCCTGCACTTCGACTGTACTCACAATGGTTACCCCCAATCGTGTCAGCGCCGCTATCATGCGATAAAGTGATTCGCGAAAATCTCGCCGAAATCCCGGAGCAAGTGCCATTTCAAGGCCGGCTAAGGAATCGATAACGAGACGTTTCGCCCCGATACTTTTCACGGCATGAATGATTTCATGAACCGTTTCATCGACGGAAAGATCCAAGGGTCGAAGGTATAGAATTCTGATAAGTCCTTTTTCGACCGGACCCGCAAAATCCATTCCGAGACTTTCCGCACGCTTGATGTAGGACTTAGGCCGTTCCTCAAAGATAGCGGCAACGGCTGGCTCACCTAATCGCAAACCTTCGGCAATAAAGTTTGATCCAAAAAGGGATTTGCCCGAGCCCGATGGCCCCGCGATGATTACGCTATCACCCGTCGGTATACCGCCGCCAAGCATCGCATCCAATTCAGCAATACCCGTTCGGAGGCGCTCGCTGCCAAAATTCACTTCATTTTCTATATTTAACCCATAGGTGCGAGGGAAGGTCTCGAGCCCCGCATCGGTGATGCGAAAAGTATGGAGTCCAGGAACTGAGGCCTGTCCACGTAACTTAACAATCTGCAATTTGCGAATAATCGAATTTCGCTCTACCTTTTGTGACAGCCAGAAAAGTCCATCGGCGACAGTAAATATCGGATTGTCGCGCACTTCCTTTTCACTGTATTGGCCAATGAGGAACGTCGTTGCTTCCCAGGTCGTAAGCTGGTGGGCCAATTGCTGTATAAATCCTTGCATTTCCATTTCGCTTGTCGGTATTTGACTTTTGCGGGACATGGCGCGGAAGGAATCGACCACAACGATGCCGGGATTGAGAGCTTCGACCTCCTTGACGATCTCCTCCAAAGCTCCATTTAAGTCTTTGCCAAGGATAACCTGGCTCAAATTGATGAAGTGAATCGAATTAGTGATTTTATCGACGTCAAAAAAACTATACTGCTGTTGGTAGAGCAGCATTTTAACGGCTGGTTCGCCCATTACCGTGAAGAAGATGGCAGGTCTTTCAGGCGTGGCATTGGCAAACATAATTTGATGTGCAAGAGTTGTTTTCCCGCCACCGGGTGTGCCAGCAATGATATTGAATGAGAATTCTGGCAGTCCTCCCCCCAGAATTTCATCAAGCCCGGCCACGCCGGTGGGCAGTTTCCGTATCATTACCTTTTTATGATCGTTCATCCTATATCCCTACTCGGCACGTTAGCTTTTTCAAAGGGTACGTTTGGCCATACATCGCGCAGTAAATTTACGGTTAGTGTTTCGCCAATGAATGTCACCAGCAAACCTAGGAACTGGGTTAGAAGAATATCTCCTGCGCTTTCTTCAAGTAATAAATGGCTATTTGCAGCGTGCGCGACGTTGAGTTCGAGGGCTCCATCACTTCGTATCTGTATCATTTCAAGCGACTTTGCCTTCGTTTTGCCCATCATCAAGGACCGCCTGAGGAGGGAATTATAGCCGCTAATGCCAGCAAGCTTTGAAAGAATCTTTTGCAGTTTTCCGAATATTGTAATCACATCGGCAAAAGGTTGCGAACCCACGCTCCCGTTGGCGCTTTCGTATGCTATTAATTGCTGTCCAATATTTTTGATGACGACTGAAGTTAAGCTCATCGATCGCAGCACTCCCGGTCCCGAACTTTTGTACTCGCCGATATCAAATCTGAACTGGCAAACTATTAAATTATGCCCCTTCCCACTTTTGCAACTAAGGAAGGGCATGATGCAACCGGCGCGTCAGCAATAATGCATCATTATCACGAGAAGGATTTAAATACACCTCTGTATTAGATAAACTAATGATCAAACAGAATAGTCCGGAAATTCATGAATTATCCGAGCGAATAAAACTGTGCCAAGTTATTTAGATGCTGACTTTTCGAATATTACCCAGCTGCGTTATTCGTGACTCGGCGGGAGAATCCATCATTTAGTGATTACTCCAACGTTTGATCTGACAGTTACCCCGTTTGACATCCCAGAAACCTGACTGTCATTTTAAGTTTAGTTCAGCATCTTTTCGCTCACGATTTTGATTCCATCAAGGAACGTTGCAAGTGGAATCCTGCCAAGACACATTTTGCCTTGATGAGTCCGCATGGTAATGAGATGATCCCGCAGGCTTCCTAAGATAGGATTTCGTCAACTACCCGCCTGTAAGGTACTTTCGCCACGAATAGAATTTCAGTGCACTCAAGCGAAAAGAAAAGGCCAGTTTAACTAAAGGCTGTCTCAATAATATCTTAAAAGTATAAGCAGACATGCTAGGGCAACAAGAGCTCGGCATCGAAAGTCTGGCAAACTATGGCAGCCCGCTCGACCAGCACCCCGTGGACGCCGGTCGTCTCCGTCAGGTGATTGAAAAAGTTACGCGGAACGCCGGCTGGAGCCAGCGTAAGAACCTTAAAGGGCGGGCCCTTGGTCTGGCGGCGCATCGCAGTTTTCTCAGCTACGTCGGAGTCGTGGCCAGCGTGACGAAAGGCAGCACCGGCTTTCTGGTGGATGAGGTTTGGATCGTGCTAGACGCGGGTCGAGTGATCAATCCGGATAGATGCCGCGCGCAGATGGAAGGTTCCATTATTAATGGCATGAATCACGTGCTTTATGGTGGCATTACTCATCAAAAGGGGGCCGTCGAGCAGTCCAACTTTGATGGTATTCGCCTCGTGCGTATGGGCGAGCATCCTCGCCGCATCCATGTGGAGATCCTCAGCTCAACTCTGGCACCAGGCGGAGTCGGCGAACCCGGAGTGCCTCCGGTCGGTCCTGCGATTGCCAACGCTTTCTTCGCACTCACGGGCAAGCGCGTCCGCGAGTTTCCCATCTTGCCTCATCTCGCCTAGAAAGAGCCCAGGTGATTCTCGACGATAGAGCCGCATCTGCGGCTCTTCTCTTCCTCAACAAGAATAATCGATCAATTCAAGGTTTTCAAAAAATGTTCGAGGCGCTTGAAGCGCAAGTCAGATGAATTTCAATTCTTACATGATCTTACCAGTCAGAGAAAATTAATAAAAATATCACAGCAAGTTTCGCAGCTCTTTTTGAAGGTGGTGCTAGCTTCGCTCGCAGGTATCACACTTCTCTCGAAAGGAGAAAACTATGAAGACACATGGATTGTGCCATCTTGTTGGTCTGCTTTGCTTGTCGACCGTATCCTCTGCCAAAGCCGCAAGTGAGATGAAAACTCCTGGAATCGTCGAGGCCCCAGTACAAGGCTCGACAATGTCGCTGACCCTTGAACAATTACCTACTTTAGTTCGTCATGCGGCAGAGCTAGCGTTTAGAGGCTATAGCGAAGGCTATACCATCACACGTGCACAGGTTGATATGGACGATATCGAAGCAGTATACGAAGTCCAAGCTAAGAGCAGTGACGGACGTTTCCTAGAAGCTGACGTCTCATCAGATGGCAAGATCATGGAGCTCGAAGTCGAGATTACTCGCGAAGAAGTTCCCGCTGAAGTCGCTAAAGCCCTTAGCACCTTTGCACCTGGATTTGCTCTGTCTACTGAAGGTCCCGCCTATGAAAAAAGCTTTCGGCCCAGCGCCAATGGCCTTCTAGAGATCTGGTACGAGTTCAGCGGCACCAACTTCGATGTTGAGATCAATAGCAATGGTACATCCGTTTTGATAGAGCCAGCATAAATTGCAAAACTCTATTTTTTGAAATAAAGCGACATGAAGGCATGAGTTGAGTATCTCTTCCAGACAAAGGACTTCTTGGAAGAAAGACGATTCTTCCAAGAAGTGAATTTGACATGTGAATATGAAGCTATGAAAAAAGAAAGTTTCGTCGGTTCCCGTCTTTTGCTTCGGATGACGAACTCCTCAAATCGAAGCTACTGCTTCAGTGGCTGCCATAAGACGTGAGATATAAAGCCACCGGCTGCTTTTGGAGGCTAGCGTTAAAGGCATGCTGATGGCGGGCTCCTTAGAAATACACCAGAAAAACCTCCAAAGGTACGCTCAATCCAAGAATCATGGGTGAAGCTTGGTTCTTGCAAAAAGAAAGTGATTCTCTCAAAATCACATGGGTCGTGCCATATTGCTGCGACATTCTGATCTCAATGCATTGGTACAAGTGGAGTCCAATTGGAAGCGTTTTCACCAGCAGCTCAACGTAACAAAGAACCCATTTTCCAGGTTCTAAGTCCTTTCTTACCGGCAGACGCTAGAGTCTTGGAGATCGCCAGTGGAACTGGCCAGCATGCGCATCACTTCTGCTTAAATAGGCCGGATATTAGCTGGCAGCCGAGCGATCCTGATCCAACGAGTATTGACAGCATCGAAAGCTATCGTGCTGCCTCACGAGGAACTGGGCTTAAGGAGCCAGCTCGCTGGTCGGTTCTTGACCCACTACCGGCTATCCTCGATAGCCGCTACGACGTCGTCGTGAATATAAACATGATTCACATCTCGCCTTGGGAGGCCTGCCTGGCCCTTCTAGAGCACTGCAAAATATGGCTGGCCACAGGTGGTATTTTGTATCTTTACGGTCCTTATTTTATAAGTGGCCACCCGACTGCGCCTTCAAATTTTGATTTTCATCGCTCCTTGCAAGCTCGTGATCCAGCTTGGGGGCTACGGGAGCTTGATTTGGTGAAGGCTGAAGCGGAGGCTAGGGGTTTGCGCTGGATCAAGACCTTGGACATGCCGGCCAACAATTTTTCTGTGCTTTTCTCACGCTAAAATCTGTGTAGCACTACTCAATATGCGCCTATATATGCTTATTTGGCGTGTTTCTTTTAAAAATTTAATCCTTTCCTTTCATTACCTTACATTTATGTCATCTGCATAACTGTTTTTATCTACAAAAACATATGTGCACATATGTTTCTGTAGATAAAAACACATATCCACATACAATTTTGCCACAATCTTTTGCTCCCACAAATAACCTTCTATAATGATTACAGAATCATCCCAAATAGAAAGAGCCAATCGGTAAATAATCAGTGAAGCTCGCAGCCTGCCATTTAAACTCTATTTTTACTCGTCTCTCAAGCACGGCACTCTTTATGCCTTATTTTGAAAGGCCAGAGAGGGATTGGAAAATCCACCGCGATTTACCAGTACCTGGCCGAGCGGATAGACGAAGGTCAAAAACGTTCTATTTGCCAGCTGATGCTGCAACAATCCGAGATATATCAATCATCGATATAGTCGAACACCTAACGACCTCAGAACCCAAGTACTGGCCATAGACGAAATAAAAAAGCGCAAGAATTTTGCGGAAGAATTAAAATCAATTCGTGATCTAGTCTCCCAAAACCAGGATGAGGACCACTGCCTAGGATTGGCTGACAAGGGACTCGTCGAGCAGAAGTTCGGGATGTCGATTCCACCAGTCCTCAGAATCTTCGGCCGTCCATCTGATGATGCCTTGCGACTGTATCTGCGAAAACACTTGCATCACTTCTCGCATCGAATTCGGCCTATCCTCGGGATTGCGGGCAACACAACGCATAATGAGCTGCGTTAGTTCTGGAGGACAGTCGGGGCAAACCTTTTCCAGTGGCAAGTGTTCACTGGACAGAACCTCGTTGATCAAAGCTAACTCGGTCGCCGCGCTGAAGAGATTGCGTCCTGAACACATCTTGTAGGCTGTCGCACCGAGGGCGTAGATGTCGATCTTAACGTTGCTCATCTGCGATGGATCTCGAAAACGTTCTGGAGCCGTGTAAAGAGGAGTTCCCCGCAAAACCCTCGTTTTCATATTATCGTCAGCTTCCTCCACATCTTTGACCATCCCAAAATCTACGACTTTTACGAAATCTGTTTCGCTGCTTAGCTTGGAAACCATAATGTACTGTGGTTTGATATCGCGATGGATCAGTCCATTGTCGTGCGCGTCGGCTAAGGATCGGCAGGTTTGCATAATGAGATGCAAGATTCTTCCGAAAGGCAGACGCCCTTCCGTATGTAAGAGGCGACAAATTCTTATATAACAGTTACTTAGGGAATTCCTTAAAATCTTTCGCGCGATTCTTCCGATGAGAAAATCACAGGGGGAGGGCCGGATATGGCTATTATGAAGAGTATAATTTTGACACTTTTAGTCAGCTCTATCGCGCTAACTTTCGGTGCCTGTAAAGACTCGGAAACGAGCGAAGATGAGATCGCAGGCACAGTTGAAGGTGCGGAGCAGAGCAATGAAAATGAGAAGCCTGCGGAGGCAGTCAGTGCATCAACTCCTTCCCCGCCGAAGAAAAGCTCAGTGCAGCTCACCTGTGGGCAACGTGGCATCCCTAGCTGGGAATCTGCTATAGGCAATCTGGTAAACGCCCGTTGCGAAAAATGTCACAGTCAGAAGCTTGCCTATATGGGTATTCTACTGATGAACTACAAAGATCTTGTAGATAATCAGGAAAAGTCGCGCCGCCGGATTCAGAGCAATAGCCTGACTGAACCTCTCGATCCCGTTGAGCAACAGTTTTTCATGGACTTTTTTAAGGCAGGTCTGCCAGAAAAAGAAACTGACTGCAAAGATTAATGGCGGTAGCGGAAGCTCCAACGGCCAGTTCTACCTGAAGGCTGATCCTTATTACTTGCGAATGTAAGATCGTCGAGTGACGAGATGGATCAGATTGAGTTGGTCCCACCACATATTATTATGGTTTACAAGATGAGTCATTTACGCTAATTGACGAAGCCACTGAGGTGCTGCAGGACTCCTTGTGCCCTGGAGGGGCCACATGTCGAGCCTTCAAGCAATTCACAGCAGTATTATTGATGGAAAAATGGATAGGCCATGATTAAGTTTGCCGTGCTATTTATCATTTTAAGCCTTGCTCTAAGGTCATATGCCGAAGAAAAAGTACTGATCACCGTTACGGGCGACGCAAGAAATTTCCGGGTATGCGATCCTCGCCATCCCAAGGGAGGAATGGTACCGGAGTTGGTCACGACGATCATCGAGAAGATGGGTTACAGGAACCAGACCCGCTTCTTACCTTGGAAACGAGCTGCTACTGAAGCTCGAGTCAAGACCAACTTTGCGCTCTTCCCCGCTTCCAAAAATCTTGCCAATATCAACGATTATTTGCTTGTTCCTCTGCCTCTCTATGAGTTGAAATTGCTTGCGATCGTTCCTAAGGACTCAAAGCTCAAGGAAATCAAGCGCAGCGATGCCAAGAACCTAACAACCTGTGAACTCGCTGGGGCGGTGACTCTAAAAAAACTTGGCCTCAACGTCATCGAAGTTAGCAACCAGATCAGTGCATCAAGCTCTTTCAAACAGGGCGTCTTGATTTTATGATGGTCACCGATGCGATCATCCGGGATGTACCAAAGGAGGACCTCCCGCATCGCGTTGTTCAAGATGACCTAGGCTATCGTCCGCAGGGCTTTTTTCTCATCAATAAGGCCTACCCTGAGGCTGAAAAACTTTACGAGAGCTTTACTAACGCCTTCGAAGCACTTGAAGAAAATGGAAGCTTGGAAAAAATCCGGGCCAGTTACCTTCCATAATAGACAGCGGAACATTTCTGCCAGACAAAACACCCAATATGGCGTATTTTCATACGCCTTTTAAAAGCGCGGCATTTATGTAATATCTGCCAGCAGATGCTTGTCCAACAAGCCTTTGACTGAAAAATTTGAGCAGAAATTTAGAGTACATTGGATAAATATGTCAATTCATCGGCGCATTCGGCCACTTCTGAAGCATTTCCAAGTGTCCCACTTAACCGCTATCGCTATTGTGGCATTGATGACCGCCTGTCAGCGCATCAGTAATGACTATGAGAGCACAATGATGCTCTGCGGTAAGCCAGCCTCTGGCTTGAATTTTGGAAATAGTAACGCCTACCGTCCCGTAAACCTTAAAAGCTCACTTATCTCAAAGCCCGATCTCAAAGCTTATTGGGTCACTTACGATGGTACGCGAACGACTTTAGATTTCAGCTCAAAAGGCTGTGTCTACGTCCCCAAAGTTAATGAGGGTTCTCTTGGCTTCATTGATCAGGCTGAGGGCCTCTTTGCGGTGAGCCATCAAAAAGCAGATCAGTCTTTAGCCACAGTTCAAGATACCGTCATGGAGCAGTTCCCTCAGCTGACAGCTAAGCTAAGTTGTAGCGGTCAAGATATTTGGACTAACGAGCCCTTCGTCGATCTCACCTGGGAAATTACTCAGGCAGGAAAGCAATTGACCCTGGCCGATTTGCGGAATTACTGGCCCCTGCTTCAGCTTCGCTTTCAATCAAGAAACCAAGCTGGAGCTCTCGATCAGGAATTAACGCTCACTCACCAAGCTGCCCTCAATCTACAGCAGATAAGCGAGAACGATCCTAAATTTGGGCTGCAAATTCACGTCGCTCAGGAGCAGGACTCGTCCATCGAGCTTCAATTCCAGGACCTGCTCGATCGCAAGCAGCTTATCGAAGGCGGCGCAGCCTGCAAAGTGCACCACAGTTTGAAAAGTCCAGTTTTAAATTCTTTTGTCATCAATGAGAAAGCTCTTCGGATCTTTCGGGGCCAAACAGTTCACCTAGAAGCGCCCGAAGGTGCTCAACTCTATATGCAGGTAGAACCTCTGCACGTCGAATCTAAAGTAGCTAAATGGGAATTTCTCAGTGCAGCCAAACAAGAGACAGAACTTAAAAAATTTAGAAACGGCCGCATGCCGATTTTCTGGCAGGAAGGCAGCTACCTTCTACGGGCTTTTACACTCAGCAGGGAAGGAAATCGCTCACCCATCTGGGAAAGAGTGGTCCAAGTCAATGAGTCGAATATGGTTGAGAAGAAAATCACTGCCCATCATTGGGTCCTGACTCAAGTTAGCCCAAGTAGTAAGGCCGGTCTGCTTAAGGTGAGCCGAGAGTCTGGACGCCCTACTATTTCAATCTATGATTTGGCAGCCGCAGGAGAAATTACAGCAGAAATTTGGCAGCCAAACGTCATGCCAGCTAGCCTGGGTCTCTTCGAAAGCGGTTTTGGGATCAACCGGCAAATCGTCGAAGGCCGCTTTGGAATCGGAGCTTCGAATCGTCAGCAGTTTTGCTTAAGCCGAGGCAGCAACCCCAGCGACGCCTATCGTGAACCTTTTCAATCGCGGATCTTTTGTTGGGAAAGACAGGAAGATAGAAGTTTCAAAGTAATATTAGATCAAGACGCCCCCTTCTGGAATGACGACGAACTTACGGCAGCCAATTTTTTTGGTGACGAAAAGCCTGAAATTCTAGCTCATTCGTCGCAAGATGGTATTTTCCGCGTTTTCTCGCTGATTCCTTCGGCACCGATGCAAGTGAACTTTAAGCAAGAAATTTCTTACTCAATGGAGCAAAATCGAGGAATCCAAGGTTCGCAGATCGATGCTGTCGAAGAAACTCCGCAAAAAACTTATCTTTACTGGATTGATCGTTCCAATGGCTATGGCGTTGTTTCAAGTCTAACCAATAATCCTGGGGCCTCTAACAATGGCCAGCTGCAGATGACTTATCGCAGCCCTAGCGAAATCAATCTCAGCCTCGATCAATGGGGCGTGACAAGCCCAGACGAAACCCGACTGCCAACGACCTACGCTCGTTGGCGTCAGCGCTTGCAGGTGCTCCCTGCCTGGACTGAAAAACACTTTTCACTCGTCTTTCATGACGGCGCCTTGAATCGTCGCTGGGCTACAGGACAACGAACTCTAGATAATCCTAACGCCCCCCTCATCAATAGCATCCGGTGGAACGGGCTTCCCTCGTCTACCACTGATTTCTGCTATTTCTATCCCCGTAGCGACGGCGCGCAGCCTACAACTCTAGACGACCCTTGGATGGACTGCCTAGCCTTCGGCACCGATGCGCACTTGCGCGATAAGGCTCAAATTTTTCGCTATAATAGAGATAAGAAAATATGGTCTCAAACGGCAGACATCGATCTTTCACCACCTGAGGTTGGCCAATTCAAACCTTTCGAAAATCCACGAGCGGTACAAGAAATCGTCATAATTCCTAGCCTGCAGCCTTATGTGGCTAGCTCCGAAGATTTGAATTGGGCTGTTCTGCCTTTGGAAGGCAGCGAAGTTCTGCCGCTTTGGGAGCAGCTGAATAGCGAACAAAAGGAGAAACTGCGTCAAGGGCAAGGACAGCTCGAACTCTGGGGCAACGACCAACGCTTTGCCGCCTGGCTATGGTCAGGAGCCCTGGGTAAACCGATCGCTAGAGAGCTCAGGTTTGCCGGTCCTATTTCAGCCAGCGCTGATCTGGGTCGCAACTTAGGCCTCGTCGACTTGAGAGCGGACGGTCGCCCCCATCTCGTACAGCCTTTTGAAGAAGGGTTTGCCAGTCTCGACATCAGCGAACCAGATTCCAAGTGGCTTAAGCACTTAGGTGTTTCTGCGCCGAATTTCGTTCAAGATAATCCCCTCGGATGGAACGGACGCAGTATCAGTCTATTGAGTGGCCGGGTTCTTCCCGACCTTGAGGGAGGAGTCTTCTGTTATGTGGCGCGAGCTTCTCAGAGCCTAGGTAAAGCTGGCCAAATCTCTTGCTATGGTTATCAGAAGCTAAGGGAGACGAAAATTGCGAAGATATTCGAAGGGGATTTCCCCGTCGAAGGTCAAGAGCAAGTAAGTGCGATTAAGATCGAAGGAACTGACGAGACGGCAATAGCTGTATTCAATCCCCATACGAACAAAATTACTGTGCACACTTTGCAGCTCGCACAGTCAACGCCCCTGCGTGTTTACAAAGCCAAGCTAGTACCCTGGGTTTCGGTGACTAAGGACGAAGCCAATCAAGATAAAATCGAGTCTAGTGACGCCTTCACTGTGATGGACGACCCAGTTAGAAATACTCTACATTTAGGTACCTATTCGGATTTGGAAGAAGGGATTTTGCATTTTTCCACTCAACTGCAGCTGGGGCAGGGCGAAAGCCGTTGGGCTGTGACAACTACTGTTACCGGTGAAACGGTGGGTGGCAAATTGAAAAAGGCCGAGCTTGAAGAGCTAAGCATTTCACTCAACCCTCAGGATTTAAGCTTAGACCTCTTCAATTATCACCGCCCCGATCTATTTAATTCTCAACGGCTCGACTGGCCTAAAGTCTACGATTCTAGAACCGTCATCAGCCCGAATAAATCCAAGGGTTTTTACACCAACACAGGTGTAACTAAATTCGATGAGAAGGGAGTGGGTTACTGCATAGCAATGGGCAACCTCACTGATGGCGCAGTAAATGCTTATTACCATCCAGCTTGCGCCTTTTTTGCCGTCCAGACCGAGACTTTCTTCGCAGGACTCTTCAATACCTTAACTGGTATTACCGAAGATTATGTCACTCAACCCGATCGCTTGGACACTCACTGGACCTTTCCTTTCTGGAGAAATCAGTCCAATAATCCAGAGCACAAAGCCGGCTTGATGACGAATCTCTACGCTTTGCGCATCCCAAAAAATCTTAGTGATGACGGATGGGAAGTGCAAGCGTCGGCAGTCGTAGATATGCCTTTGAGCTTCTACGGACAGACTTGGAATAAGCATCGCCAATTTTCATTGCGCCTAGAACCCTGATGGACTCAGTGCATGTTTCGCTTCAGATTAAGGATAAGTATATGAGTTTTAAAAAAGGACTTTTCTGGATAGGTCTCATGATATCCACGCTGACTTGCAGCATGTCCGTCGCCAATGCCCAGATCTTCAATATGCAGAACGTCCTGCGAGGCAAGGTTCCTGAGGGTTTCTCTCTCCAGGCCGAAACTTCCTGGGAGAAGAAAAGCGGCAACAGCGAGGTGGATCGTTTTCTGGGTCAAGCCTCACCCAGCTGGCGTGAAGGGCCCCACCTCTGGCTTGCTGTTGCTCGAAGGGAGTACGGAGAGCAGGGCGGGAAACAATCTCTCGATAATTCTTTCTATCACCTCCGCTATCGTTATAGCTTCGACGAGGCCCTCAGCCTAGAAACCTTTCTGCAGCAGGACAGCGACCGATTCCGGCGACGTGCATCCCGTCAGGTCTATGGACTTGGGCCATATGTGAAGCTGTTGGACAGCGAGAGCGTGAGCTTAGCTTTGAGCATTGCACCTATGTACGAGAGGGAGTCAATCAGTGAAGCGGAAGGCTACAAGGAAGAGCGCACCAAGACTCGCGTTTCGTCGATGCTTTACATAGATTGGAAGTGGCAGCCTCATGTGCTGCTATCTAATGTTTTTTACGTGCAACCCAAGATCGACCGTTGGAGCGACCGACGCGTGCTGAACGAGGCGGCGCTGCAGGTGAGTCTCGCCGAGCAGGTGAGCCTTAAAACTGCCTATTCTTTAACCTACGATGCCTTACCACCGGCCGGTGTAAAAAGAACTGATACCAGCGTAAAACAAGCCTTGGTCCTCAATTTTTGAAAACTTGAGAACAGTATGGAGCAAATTTTATGCACTCGTATTGCTTTTTGCGAAAAGCAAGGATAGGCTAGGGTCTTCTGCCAATAAATCTCTCGATAAGGAGTATGTATATGGATGTCATCACCTTCAAAATGGGAAAGCCCAGCTGAATCGGTATCCATAGCGGACCTCCAGATGAACTGCCTTTCCCATATTTAAAAAAATTCTAGGAAATTTTTTACGTCTCAATCCTTTGGGAAGGGTTATTACATTGAATTTATCTAAAATTCTAGGCTTTGATGCCTCGTTTTATGCTGCTTCATTATCAACTTTGCCTGCTGATGCCGTACTTGCGCGCGTGATTGAACAACAAAAAGGCCTTTTTAAGGTCGCCGGCGAAGTCGGGGAGTGGTGGGCTGAGCCGAGTGGTCGCCTTCTTTATGAAGCGCAGGGAGCCGAAGACCTGCCCGTGATTGGTGACTGGGTTCAGGTTACTGCTGGAAGCCCCCATGATCGCCTGCAGATTCTAGCTGTGCTACCCCGCAAGACTTTGATTGCGCGTCGCGCGATCGCTAAGGATAATGAAGCTCAACTTCTGGCTGCGAATGTCGATCACATCTTCGTCGTAAGCTCTCTCAATCACGATTTGAACGCTAAACGCCTCGACCGCTACCGGGCTTTGGTTCGGCAGTCCGGAGCGACCGGGACTCTGCTTCTAACGAAGGCGGATCTCATCGCTGAGGATGAAATTGTGAAACTAGTGGACAGCGTAGTGCACAGTTTCCCAGTGCTCGTGGTCAGTGGTATCTCAAACCAAGGCCTAGCTGCTTTGCGTGAAAAAATGCTGCCCGCTTCCACCTCGGTATTCATCGGTTCGTCAGGAGTTGGCAAATCCACGCTTCTCAATGCTTTACTGGGTGAAGAGAGACAGGACACTGCTGACATTCGAGAAAGCGACAGTCGCGGACGTCACACGACTAGCAGCCGCAGTCTGATCGCTCTGCCTTCCGGAGCCTTCCTCATCGACACGCCTGGAATACGCGAAATCGGTCTTTGGAACCTAGATGAAGATACTCTCCAAGAGAGCTTCAGCGAACTAGGGGGCTTTGAGGGCCGTTGTCGTTATCGTGACTGCCAGCACGAAGGCGAACCCGATTGTGCTGTTCGAGCCGCCGTGGAGGCGGGACAGCTTGACTCTGAAAGGTTAAAAAGCTTTCGCAAACTGCGTAAGGAACAAGCCTTTCTTGAAAGGCGAGATGATAAGAAAAAAATGTCGGAAGAAAAAAGTCGTTGGAAAGCGATTAACAAGGCTCATCGTCGGGACAAGTAGCCAAGTCTCGGATCTCGCTTAAATCCTAAATCTAGCGATGAGGATCTTACTCGCTGCGAAAAAAGCTGCCCATGGAGGGCAGCTTATCCTCTCTTCTTACTGGGGCTTAACCCCTAGAAGACCGCCCCGATAAGTTTCGTCTTCCTTTTTCCCGATGCTCTGAATGGGAATATTGGAGGAAGACCAGATATGAAAACTATTACTCAAGGTATCGTTTGCAAGACTCTCCTAGTCTCGCTCCCACTACTCACCGCTTGCGGTGAAACCGTGAATTATGAAACCCAGGAAGAGGCCCGAGCTATGCTAGATTCCCCATCCTCAGCGACTCAAGCTGGAACAGGGGACTTAGAGAGCGATGGAGTGGATCCTAATAGAGACGTTTCTCAAAGTACTTCATCGACAACAAAGCGCACTCTGCCAGAAAATCTTAGTCCTGAAGAAGCCCTGGCTCTTTGCAGCAACACAGAACAGCAGACCCTGAAAGAAAAGATAGTCTTCCCGGAGCTAGCTGCAGGTCGCACCTGTGCCTTCGGTTCGGGCGATAACCTTACGCGAAAAGATCTCTTCTTTCGCGCCCAGCTGCGCCAGGAGCACAGCGTACAGCTTCCGGAGGGAGCCGTCTTCTGCGGCTTTACCTTGAGCCACCAAGCGGCGGCTATGCGCTACGACGATGAGATGTTCTTTCTGCTTAACGACCGCATTCTCCTGTCCACTAAGAATTATAGCGATTACTTTCCTGCCACCGGGATGTTTAGTAGCTATGCCTGGCCCTCACTGCGTGACAAGCCCTACAACCCCTCGGATACCAGTCGCGGGCTCTACTGCATGGGAGGTGCCGAAGGCCTCAGCCAGTGTCAGCTCCCGCCGACCGAAACCAGCGGGCAAATTCAACTGAAGTTCAGCCCGGAAATGACGCTAGCCCTTGCTAGTCGCCTCGCTTCTGAGAAAACCCTCAGCTTTAGCTGGATCACAACCGGAGATAATGACGACTCGGACTGCCGCCACAGCGAAATTTCCTTTAACATGGATGTGCACTACATTCTCCCTTGATCTGATCGTCTGGAGGAAGTCTAGCTATGAGCATCCTAAGCCCAGCCAACCGGGTCGAGACCCGGTCGGCTTTTTTCCGTCCTGCCACACTTGTCGTTTGCCTAGGCCTCGGACTACTGTGCCTACCGGCGAAAGTTGCGCTAGCTGACGAAGATATCGATCTTTTTCTGGGAGCTTCCGGAGGCTATACCCATATCGATCCCGATCAAGGAGAAGGCACGAGCAAGAACGGCTATCATCTGCTCGCAATGGCCTTCGCCACCTATAGTACTGGCGAATGGATTGCTCAGCTGGGAGGCGGCTTCTTCTATAATCGCGTTTACAGCGATGGTGAAAAAGACTTTGACGGCACCGCACCTGATCTAGTCAAAAAACAGGTGAAGCTCAGAATCGAGACGCGGTCCGGAGCCGCTGAGATAGGTCTCCGCCACCAGTTGGGCTTGGGTCTGGCGGCGGGCCTTTTAGTTCGTAGCTTTTTTGGTTCCTCTCTGTCCTTCAGCCAGGATAAGGATAGCAAGGCAAGTAAGTTCTTCGTTGGACCTCATTTGAGTTTTCGCTCGGGCTTATTTCCTAATTGGCTCGACCAGAGTGAAATTTACCTGGGCACCGACCTCAACGTCAGCAACAAGCGGGTTTATCTCTTAAGCGCTGGCTTTGCCATTGGCACAAGATTCAGCAGGAGCCCCATTGAAGCTCCCGCTAAAGCTGTGGTCGAAGAGCGCTATGAAGAAATATTGGCAGACAAGGTGATCAACTTTCCAAGCGCCAGCTCTGAGTTGAAAGGGCCCGCACTTGAGTTTCTAAAAGACCTCGGAACCTATTTGAAGGCACATCCGGAGCTTTGGCAAAGAATAGATATCGAAGGACACACCGACAAGAAAGGTAAGCTAGCCTACAATATGCAGCTCTCACAGGATCGAGCCAGAACAGTAAAGCGGATACTCGAAGAGGCTGGGGCCCCTAGCAAGCAGATTACAGCCCAGGGATTTGGACCCACGCGGCCGCTGATTAACGCTGAAACGCCTGAAGCTCTGGCTGCCAATCGACGCGTAGTGATGGCCTTCGCTGTATCGGGGCGAGATCAACGGAATCAGCTAAGCCTTACTATCAAAGAGCTGCGAAAAAAACACTTTAACGAATAATCGATACAATTTCCGCATCAAGATCGCCCGCTCCTGTATACACAGGAGTGGCATTTTCAATGTTAGACACAGCTGCGTCGAGCTCGAACTTAGAACTTACCGAGATTAGCTCTCCCGATTGAGGGTCGGTAAAGATCAGCTCCTTAGCGACAAGGTATTGACCTCCGACATATTCCACTTCTTGGGGGCCATACCGAGGATCATTGAAAACAGGCCAGCCATGGATGGCTCCATGCCGGCGAATCTGGTGTTTCCGCCCTGTCAGCAAGTTGATTTTTAGAATTGCGGTTCCGTCCGCCACGGTCAACACTTCCCACTCTGATTCACAAGGAATGCGCTTCCCCCAGTAGCCCCTAGGGTCTTTGCGGTTTTCGGCGCGATTGGTTAAAGGCCAACGCCAGAGTCCACTTGCACCGACTTCAGGCGGATTTTTGAGGACCTGAACACACGCTAGGTAGGTCTTACGAACCAATCTTTTTTCAAAGCTCTGTTGCAGACTTCTTGCGCTTTTGAGATTTTTCGCAAAGAGCACCAAACCGCAAGTTCCACTATCAAGTCGATTAATAAGGAAAGCTTTATCAGTTTCCGGATATTTTTCTTTGACGAAGCTTATCAGATCTTGGCCTTGCTTATTGTGGACAGAGACGCCGGGAGGCTTGTCTAAGACCAACCAGTCTTCGTTTTCCCTGATAAGTTCAATTTCTCGCATTTTCTCACTCCTCAGAAGAGGAGCATACAGCCATTTCGGCTTTTCAAGTCCTCTTACTCTTTGGGGGAAGTTTTGCATCACGCAGAAAAATCCGTCAATTGGAGTAAATGACATGATACTCTACGCTCCGAATCTTTACGCCAGGTCTGACAAAAACTTGAGTGAAGAGAACGAAAATATTAGTTTACCGGCGCGAGTTCTCTCAATTATAAGTTTCTTAGAACAGTTCCCCTAGCTTCTTCCTCTTTTTGCCCAAGGAGCCCATCATGCTTCGTTCTCTTCTATACGCCAGTGCGTGGAGTCTTGTTTGTAATTCCTCGTTTGCGCTTTCCATGCCGAAGGCTCCTTCAGTTTTAATTAGCTGCTCGGTCTCGAATCAGTTCGGGGCAAGTGTCGAAGAAGGCGGGGAGGCTGAGTCAAGTACTAACTTGGAGCAGAACAATGCTGTTTCGGGACGTAGCGAAATATACGAGTACTCGGGGTATAAAAAGGACCTTCCCAAGAACCTTTTTGAAATTTCAATTCTTGATAAGAGAAGCGGCAAGAGCGCACGCGCTGAGTCGGAAATAGGGAAAGGTCAACGTCTCGTCATTCATCTGGATGGTCTAGCGGAACCCATCACAACTTTGACCTTAAAGTGCGAAGGTGCTTAATAGGCCAGCTCAGCTTCTGTCAGTCGAGTGTCAGCTAGCGTTCGAAAGCTCCTATAGCTGAGATTGAAATCCAAACTAGCGAGGCTAAACATGCCTAACTGGCACCTAAAAGGTTGAATTCCCGAAGCTCGCTAACAAAGCTGCCGCGAACGCTAGAAATGAACTCGGGATTGTAAAAGAAGATGCAAAACTTCACTAAAATATTGCTCCACTTACCTATGATCGTCATAGTCCCAACAAGGCCTGCATCCAGCAGCGTCTGTGCTTGGAGGCTTTCATGGGAAGATCAAATGCTCTCGCAAAACAGCCCGAATCAACTAACACAACGCTACCTCCGGATAAGCTCTCAACGCAAAAGACGCGCATGCAGGAATTTGGCAAGGAGCTGGAAGCCATCTATCAGCGCGTCGAGGCCCAACTTGGTGCCGAAGATCTCGAGCACATCACCCGTGTTAGGAAAATTTCGCGCATTTCAGAGATCACCGGACGAACTCTGATTCATTTTAGTCTGGATCCGCTGACATTCAGTGGGGGCGTCTTTGCCCTATGGGTTCATAAGCAGCTTGAAACTACTGAAATAGGTCATATGGCTCTGCATGGCGCTTATGAAAAGATAAGTGACGATAAAGCCCTACAGGCCAAATCCTTCCGCTGGATATTTCCCGTCGATGAAGAGTCCTGGCGAGTCGGACATAACGCCAAGCACCATGCCTTCACGAATGTTGCAGGCAAAGATCCCGATATACATTTCGGTTTCATTCGTTTGACTCCCGAGACCCCTCATCGGTGGATCAACTACTTTCAATTGCCGGCGACCCTCTTTTTCATTCTGCCAAACTTTGGTGCTGCAATAAATACCCACGTCACTGGCTTACTTGATCTTTATCTCGGCAATGGGCTCGACAGTGAATTCGATTTCATTGAAGACAAGTCCTGGAAGTCCATCGTCAAGGTCCACAAAAAAGCTTTTCGCAAGTGGGTCCCTTACTACGCTGAGAACTACATTTTTTATCCTGCCTTAGCCGGCCCTTTCTTTTGGAAGGTGATGGCGGGGAATTATCTCGCGGACAAGATGCGGGATGTTTACACCGGACTTACCGTACTCTGCGGGCATGTGGGAGCCGATGTTCAGAGTTTTCCTGAGGGCAGCAAGGCGCGGAACCGCGGCGAGTGGTATGCGATGCAAGTCGAAGGGGCGAATAGTTTCGAGATGAGCGAACCGCTTTCAATTCTCTGCGGCGCCCTCAATCTGCAGATCGAGCATCACCTCTTCCCCAAGTTACCGCCCAACAGGTTGCGTGAAATTAGCGGCGAAGTAAAAGCTTGCTGTGAACGCTATGGAGTTAACTATAAGACAGAGAGCTGGTTCAAGACTGCGAAGAAAGTCTTTACCCAGATCGCCAAACTCAGTCTGCCTGAAACTCAAAAGAGTTCCTGAGGCAGTAGTTTTTTTAAAGCCACGAACTAAAAACATGCTTAGAATTCGACTTAGAAAAGCCTAGCTTCAAGTTAATAAAGACGGAGCAAAAATATGCAAAAGCCTTTCAAAGTCGTTTTACTGAGCCTCAGCCTCAGCGCTCCCCTGATAGCGGCTCCCGACAAAGAAAAGTCTCTGGCTGCTTTTCAAGAGAGTCTGGCTGTTTTTAAGCATCCGCGCTGCCTCAATTGCCATCCTTCAGGCGATCGACCTACTCAGACTATGGCTATGATTCCCCATGCAATGAACATCCAGCGAGGCCCCGACGATCACGGGGCAATTGGTCAACGCTGTGACACCTGTCACCGTGAGGCTAACTATGAGTATTCAGGTGTGCCAGGTGCACCCAAGTGGGCGCTAGCTCCTCGATCAATGGCTTGGCAGGGACTTTCGGATCGCGAGATCTGCCTTGCGCTCAAGGATCCGAAGAAAAATCATAATATGAGCTTGGAGCAGTTAGTCGAGCACAATGCAAAAGATCCCTTGGTTGGCTGGGCTTGGAATCCCGGAGGAGGGCGCGAACCCGCTCCAGGAACTCAGGAAGAATTCGGTAGAAACGTAGCGGCCTGGGTTGAGAACGGAGCGTTCTGCCCAGATCGCTGATCTATAGTTATACAGTGTAAGACTTCGAACCTATCGGCAGCGAGCGCAAGCGCTGCTTCGTCAGCACGTAATACGCATTCGCAACCGCAGGGGCAATAGGTGGAACACCTGGTTCCCCGAGTCCGCTTGGAGGGTCTTTGGAAGGCACGAAAGCCACCTTAACCTCCGGCATCTCGTTCATCCGCATAACTGGAAAGTCGTCATAATTGCCAGTCTTGATTTGCCCTCTTTCGACGATAATCTCCTGGTAAAGGAGCGCAGAGAGACCAAAGACTATTGAACCTTCAATTTGAGTCTTCGCTACCTCAGGATTCACTACTTGCCCGCAATGGACTGCCGCCCAGACCTTATGTACCTTCGGCAGCTTTCCTTCCATCGACACCTCGGTCACGTAGCCTACCACTGAATTAAAAGATTCGTGAATGGCTAGGCCGTAAGCACGATTAGCCTTAGCTTTGAGTCGCGACCAGCCCGACTCCTTCTCCAAGAGCTCGAGTACGGCCATGTGTCGAGGGGAGTTTTTCAAGAGGGTTTTGCGCAGCTTCATGGGATCAGTTTGCATCCCTTCGGCCAGTTCATCCATGGCCGATTCCATGGCAAATGCCGTATGGGTATGCCCCACGGAACGCCACCAAAGAGTGGTAAGCGGGGTCTGCGCTAGAGTTTGGGTACAGCGAAACTGTTTGAGATCATAGTGAGTCTTCGCCACCCCTTCGACGGCTGCTTCTTCAACTCCATTTTTAATAGAGGACTCGAAGAGAGTGCCTTTGAAGATGCTCTGGCAAACTATCTTATGATCCCAACCCGCGAGTTCTTTCCCTTTTATTCCGATCTTAACGGAGTGGATCGCCATGGGACGGTAGTAACCAGCCCGCATATCGTCTTCGCGGGTGTAGACCAGTTGGAGAGGCCTCTTCACCTGCTTAGCGAGTTCTACAGCAACGCGAACATAGTCTGAGTCTTTACTTGCGCGACGGCCAAAGCTTCCCCCAGCATAGGTTGTATTGACTTTCACTAAAGATGGATCAAGACCAAGGATTTTTGCAGTTACAGTAGCATCAATACCAGGCATCTGGTGCCCCGACCAAATCTCGCATGATTTGCCATCGTAGTTCACCGTGATATTTAATGGCTCCATGGAAGCATGGGCTAAAAAAGGTAAAGCGTACTCTAGCTCAAGGGTTTTACTGCTTCCTTTCATCGCCTGGTCGACTTCCCCGCGTTTCTCAGCTAGTGCTCCAGGCGAATCGAGTTCCTTGCGAAACTGCTTGACCATGCCCGCAGTACTCAAGTCGGCTTGATCTGGATTCCAGGTGATTTTAAGGGCATCGCGACCCTTCCTAGCGATATGAGTGTTGGTCGCAAGGACACCCACTTTCTCGCCAAAGCGGACGACGTCGACCACACCTTTCATGGCACGAGTAGCCTTGTCATCGAGACTAGTAATTTTAGCCCCAACGACCGGCCCGTGAGCGACCATTGCATAGACCATATTGGGGATGCGAATATCTAGCCCAAACTGGGCTTTGCCCACAGTCTTTTCGAGAGCATCGACTCGCTTCTTCGACTTACCGATGATCGTAAAGTCTTTACTGTCTTTGAGTTTGGGTTCAGCAGGCATAGCCTGCTGGGCAGCTTCAGCAGCAAGAGCTCCGTAAGTGAGTTTACCTTTGCTCGGATGAGAGACGACGCCATTGGCTGCTGTGCAAGAGGCTACTGGAACCCCCCACCGCTGCGCTGCAGCTGAAACCAGCATCTCCCGCATGGCAGCACCGAGAGTGCGATACTGCGTCCAGGACGAAGCTAGCGAGGTTGAACCGCCGGTCATCTGAACAGGCATAGCTGTGTGATTATAAACAGGGTTCACAGGCGCTGAAACAGATCTTATTTTGGTCCAATCGCAAGCGAGTTCTTCGGCGATCAGTTGGGCCATCGATGTGTTTACACCCTGGCCCATTTCAAGCTTATTGATCGTTATGGTGATGGAGTCATCGGCAGCAATACTGATGAAGGCGTTAGGCGAAGGGAGTGGCATCTGCTTCGTCTCTGGTGCCTGGGCTAGGAGCTTAGGCATACCGTCGAGTGGTATGTAGAATCCGACCGCAAAAACTCCGAGCGTAGCTGCTGAAGCTTTAATAATATCACGTCTGCTCGTCTGCATAATCACCTCAAACCAGAGAATTGGATGCAAGTTTTATAGCTTCACGAATTCTTTGATAGGTACCGCAACGACAGATGTTGCCGCTCATGGCCCCATCAATATCAGCATCGCTAGGTTTTTTCTTGGCCCTTAGTAGCGCGACCGCTGACATCACTTGACCTGTCTGGCAATATCCACACTGGGGGACATGTTTTTCGACCCAGGCATTGATAACCGCTTGACTCGTTGGATCGTTGAGACCTTCAATCGTCGTGATTTTCTTGCCTGCCGCGGCGGATAAGGGAAAAGAGCAGGAGCGCACGGGACTTCCATCAACATGCACGGTACAAGCACCGCAGAGTGCCTTGCCACAACCAAACTTAGTTCCTGTCAAACCCAGCTCGTCGCGAATGATCCACAGAAGAGGGGTATCGGCATCGACTTCTACCTTGCTGACTTTACCATTGATGTTCAATTCCATATTCGAGCCCTCAGCCTTAGTTTTGATAGAAGCTAACATGCTTGCCGACCTTAACGATAGAGTACGGAAATAGCTTTTTGGCAGCAGCCTTAAACCATCTACGGCATAATGACTCAAAAGAACCTTTTCGATCCGCATTCTCTTGCGAGAGAAGCTCCTACTTGCTATTTCAGGTACTGTTCGACAAAGCTCAGGCTTCGCTAGTCTTAAAGACTCCTCAAGAGCTGAACCAGGAAGGTCTGCACCTATGGATATTCTGAACGATAGATCAATTCTCTATGCTGCTTCAGGCTTCTTTCTCGTTGCTATTGTCCATACCTTCATGGCGAACAAGATATTACAGTTGGCCCATCGATTTGAGGAGGGTTCCATTGCCGAAAACCTCTTGCATTTCATGGGAGAGGTTGAGGTCGTTTTTGGCTTTTGGGCTTTTATTTTCATTGCCTATCTTTCCTTTAAACTCGGTACGCCTACAGCGGTAGACTATGTTAACGGTGTGAATTTCACGGAAGCTGCCTTTGTTTTCGTCATTATGTGTATGGCCTCCACAAAACCTATTATTTATTTTTCTCAGTTGACTCTCGAATCGCTGGCTCGCTTGCTGCCGTTTTCGAAGAGTCTGAGCTTCTATCTTGTGGCTCTCAGCGTAGGACCTCTGCTCGGCTCGTTTATCACCGAACCGGCTGCCATGACGATTTTAGCTTTGATTTTAAAAGAGCGATTCTACGACCGCTCGCAAAACGTGCGCTTCAAATATGCGAGCCTAGGCCTGCTGTTCGTCAACGTTTCAATTGGAGGGACGTTAACCCACTTCGCAGCACCGCCGGTGATCATGGTCGCTACACCCTGGGCTTGGGATACTGCGTATATGAGCCAGCACTTTGGGTGGAAAGCGGCCATTGCGATTCTCATCGGAACTGCTGTCACCAGCTGGGTATTTCGCAGCGAGTTGAATTCGATCAGCTCTCCGGCAAGCCCGCAGACAGCCCAAGGCAGAAGGATTCCCTTATGGCTTATCGCCTCGCATTTTATTTTTATGGGTTTCACCGTCCTCTATCACGCCTATGCTAGCTTCTTTCTCGGTCTCTTCCTCATCTTTCTTGGATGGACCGAGGTGACCAAAGAATATCAGGATCCACTCAAGATTCGCGAAAGCCTTCTCGTCGGCTTTTTTCTCGGCGGTCTCGTGACTCTAGGGGGTCTTCAGGGCTGGTGGATTTCACCGCTGCTTTCACAACTCTCAGACCTCAATATCTACTTTGGGGCTACAATTTTAACCTCGGTTACGGATAATGCAGCTATCACCTATCTAGCGACTCTGGTCCCAGACTTATCGGAAAAAGCCAAGTACGCGGTAGTTGCAGGAGCGGTCACGGGCGGAGGTCTTACTGTAATCGCCAATGCACCTAATCCTGCCGGCTACGGTATACTTCGCGATTCCTTCGGGGATAACGGAATCAGCCCCCTTGGACTCTTGCTAGGGGCTCTGCCGTATACAGTCCTTGCCGCCATTGCCTTTCTTTGCCTCTAGGTCACCTTGTTTCTTGTTTTATTGACCTAGAGACTGCTCTCCTCTAAGCTTCTTTGATCAGATCAATTGGCAAAGAGGTCCTTATGATTCAGGCGCGTTCCCTGTTTCTATTGAGCAGTTTAGTTCTAGGCGCTTATATCTCTGAGGCTCGGGCGGTCGAATGGAGCTTAGAATCCGATCGCAATGGCATCAAAATCTTCAGTAAAAAAGAAGAGAATAGCCCCGTCCTAAGCTTCAAAGGTGAGGGGATTCTCGATTTCAACTATGATGAAACATATAAAGTGCTCGCTAATCCGGCAGGATACGATAAGTGGATGCCGATGGTGAAGACCTCGCGCGTGATGAAGGTCACCTCACCTACTGAAAAAGTCGTTTACATACACATAGGCATGCCCTGGCCGGTGAAAGACCGTTTCTTCATTAACCTAGGGGTCGTGAAACAGCTCGACAGCGACTCGCACCTCCTTGAAATCAAGTCGATTCCAAGCGAGCATTCTGATCCCGACAAAGTTGAGGGCTGGACGAATTTTTCCTACATGCGGATAAAGAAGCTCGATGGCGGCAAGCGTACCTTCCTCGAAATCGAACTCAACCAAGACCCGCGGGGCGGCGTCCCAGTATTCATGGTGAACTGGGTGCAATCATCCTGGCCACGGGATTTCTTTGAAAATATCAAAGCCTATATGAAGAAAAACTCGGGAACTTGATCCTCACTCAGCCGAGGAAGATGAACCGAAGCTTTTCCAAAGCTTCCACCCAAGCAGCTCAATATCGCCTTGATCAGGAATCGGAGCCAGTAGCAAGCAAATCACGGCGAAAAAAGTCCACAAGAGTGCGCGTGGCCACCTCGGATGACGGCGACGAATCAAAAAAGTCAGTATCCAGGAAATTCCAAAAGCAGGTATGACATAGAAGAGAGCGAAGAAAAATGGGATGGCCGAGGTCTTTATCATCATAGATATGCTCTCCAAAAAAAAGCCCCTGTGAATAGGTATCACAGGGGCTTTTCAGTTTACTGTCAAGAGAGGCAAATCTTTAGAGAGCCCGCTCAATCATTTTCTGGAGATTTTGGGGTGGCTGAGCTCCGACCACCGAGTCCGTAACTTTCCCGCTTTTAAACATAACCAGATAAGGT
>JBGSTX010000357.1:0-24054 GCA_041736305.1 Oligoflexus sp.
TTGGCCTTACAAATAAGTTACAAGCCAACGAAAAGGTCAGGCTCGGTCCCCTTTATCTCGTCTGGGATAATATTAAAGAGCCACAACTCAAGGCAGAAGGGGCATCTCAATGGCCCTATCAAATCGTATCGATCGACCTGGTTAGATTCCAGGATCGTTTTGCCGGTATGGCACCGGCTCGCGATGCTTCCAAAGAAGTTGTGGACGGATTCCTCCTCTATCGGAAATCCTGCTCCAACTGTCACAGATTGAATGGGGTAGGTGGCGAGAAGGCTCCAGAACTCAACTACCCTGTGAGCGTCACCGAATATTACCGTCCGGGCTTTCTTAAGCGCTGGATAGACTCCCCTCAAAATCTCCGCTGGCAGTCCCCCATGCCTCCGTTTAATCCCGAGCACCCGAATAGAAAGCAGGCTATCGCTGCAATCGTCAGTTATCTCGAACACATGGCGCGGAACAAGAAGGAGCCAAAGCCCTGAATTTTTCCGGCCACTAGAGCGAGCAGCTGAGTTTTGAGTGTAATTTACCTTTTGATCAAGTTTATAAGCATTTGTTTTTTTTGAACAAAAAATGATTCCTAAAATTCTTTAGCAATTTTTGTAAAAATCTTCGAGAAGGCGCCGATAGGAAAGATAGGAGACTGATTCGAAGCTTTCAAGGGGTTGATATGGCTCTTACTGCCAAGAAAAATGTAGACGAAAACTTAGTGACCCAGAGCGTTGGCTTCGGCATGATGATCGTTGAAGGCTGGGAAAATAGTGTAAATTATGCCCTTTATGAAGTCTCGAATCAAAACATCGGGATCATATCGAGCGATCCCCTCGAACTTGGTATGCGCGTCATCATCGAATTCCGCGAGAATATGCAAATTCCTATGGTCGTGCATCAGAACATTCCAAGTTACAATCTGCCTGAGGGATTCAAACGCTACCGACTCATCTCCCTCGAGTCGACTGTGAATTTCGAGAACCTGCTGCCTGAGTCTAATCACAGGAAGTTTTCACTTTCTACCCGGCATCACTATCATGTGCGTTTTGTGCGCTTCTCTACAGAGATTCCAACTCTCATCGATGCCAAGACCTTTGGTGCTGGTCAGATCTATACTCTGAAAACCATTAATATTTCTAAATCAGGTTTTCTGCTCGCGAGCCCTCCCGGATTCGGTGTTCCCTTCAACGAGGCCACACTTCTCGAGCTGAATATTAAGCTCGCGCAGGGACAACAGGTCAAATGTCTTGGAAAAGTCGTTCGCTGTGAATACGATTTCGAACACAAGTACAAACGCTATGGTATAAATATCAGCGATTTTCACGATGATAGCCGAGAACTTTATTACTCTTACATCGATGATATCGAACACAGTAAAAATCGGCAGATTTTTCGCTTGCTGAAAATTTCTTCTCCCTACTGAGGGACGCTAGCTTGTAGAAATCCCTTTTGGATCCACTGCCGTCGGCATTCAAATGCTGCCATCCCCAAGCTCACGGCAACGTTGAGCGAATTCTTCCGCCCCCAGCAGGGAATCTCGATCGTTCCTGCGCAAAGGCTCAGCCTATTGCTTTCAAGCCCGTACCTTTCATTGCCCACAAGAATTCCGAGCTGCTGCTGCGGAAACTTAAAGTCTTCGAGAGCAATCGCCTGCTCGCTGGTCTCTAACGCGTAAACACTCAGCCTATTGTCCGCTAGTTCTTGAAGCAGCTCTCGGCAGTGTGGCCGCCACTCCCAGGCTAGATGTTTTTCTGTGCCCAGGGCGGCTTTACTAACCTTATCTTGGTCGGGCCTCGGTGTGTAGCCGCAGAGATAAATCTTTTCAATGGCCATGCATTCAGCCGTGCGCAAGATGGAGCCTACATTGAAGGCCGATCGAATATTATCGAGAATAAGGATAAGCGGAAAAACTGCATTCTTTTGAACTTCTTCATGATCGCCTGTCCGCACGAGAAAATCAGCATCGCTAACGAGTCGGCCATGTTCTCGTTCGATAGGAACGAAAAGGCTCAAGAACTGTTGGTAGCTCGGATCAGGGGGGATTCTCTTCCGTAGCTCGCCAAGCTTCTGCACGAGTGGACTCTTATGATAAAGAGCCCAATCGAGCATTTCAAGAACCTTGCGCAGTTCTAGTTTTCTCGAGTCGGTGTCATCCCAAAGCTGTTCAAGTTTAAGAACCTGATCAAGCAGAGCGCGGACAGCCATGGCTTCGTTCAGTTCAAGAAAAGGTCGAAGCTGCATGGCTGGTCCCTCAAGTAATTCTTTGACCCGGCAGGCCTTTGACATCGGGATAGAGGAGTGCAAGTTCTGTCCCATCACCAGCCGCCAAGACCATACCTTCACTGACCCCAAACTTCATCTTGCGGGGAGCTAGGTTAGCGACCATGACTGTCAGCTTACCAATGAGATCAGCCGGCTTATAGGCCGATTTGATGCCTGAAAAGACTTGCCGCGTTTCGCCTTCACCTAATTCAAGAGTGAGCTGGAGAAGCTTGGCGGCTCCCTCAACTTCACGTGCATCGATAATTTTAACTATCCGCAGATCAATTTTCTGAAAATCTTCGATCGAGATCGTCGGCGCGATCGAGACGGCGGGAGCTACCTTACTCTCCTTTTGAGTCGGCTCACTGCTCTTTTCGGCTGCCGCAGCGACAAGTTTTTTGGTCTCTTCCAAGACCTTTTCTATCTGAACCATCTCGACTCTCTTCAGCAAATGTTCAAAAGGAGCGAGCTCGTGAAATTCCAGAATTTGCTGAGCGCTCGACCACACGTAAGGGCCTTCTTGAAACAATGCCTCGACCTTGAGAGCATAGCTCGGCAGCACAGGCTTGAGATAGACCGCCATGATCCGGAAGAGGTTGAGTATCGTTGTCAGTATCCCGAGGGTCGCCTCAGTGTCAGTCTTGATCAGTTTCCAGGGCTCGTAGCGATCGAAATACTTGTTAGCCTCGTCCGCTATCGAACGAACGAGTAGCATCGCTTTGGAAAAATCGCGGGCTTCGTAGAATTGGGCTATTTCGGTGCTGAGGCCTTGAGCCGCCTTGACCAGTTCTTGCCCCTCTTCCGGAAGCTGTCCCATTTTACCGCCGAGCTTTTGCAGCATCTGTGCTCCGCGCGACGCCACGTTGGTGATTTTGCCAATCAAGTCGGCATTCACACGCGAAACGAAATCGTCGAAATTAAGATCGATGTCATCGATCGACGAGCTCAGCTTGCAAGCTAAATAATAGCGAAGATAGCTAGGGTCAACGAATTCCTTGAAGGTAGACGCGAGCACAAAAGTCCCGCGGGACTTGCTCATCTTCGCGCCGTTGACCTGCAGCATACCGTGCACCAAAATACCTTGCGGGGTCTTGAGCCCTGCAGCCTTGAGCATGGCTGGCCAGAAGAGTGCGTGGTGATAGACTATGTCTTTGCCGATGCAGTGATAAATTTCGGCTTTGGGATCATTCCACAAACTGTCAAAACTCTTCCCTGCTTTGGCCCCCCACTCACCCAAGGATGCTAGATAACCGATAGGAGCATCGAACCACACATAGAAAAACTTCTGCGGGTGCCCAGGAATCTCGAAACCGAAGTAGGGTGCATCGCGCGAAATACACCAAGACTGCAGATCACCGTCGAGCCATTCACCGAGCTTTTTGCTGATTTCAGGAGCGGTGTGCTCGCCGACCCATTCTTTGAGAAAGTCTCTAAAGTCGTTGAGCTTCACGAACAAATGCTCGCTATCTCGCGTCGCGGGGGTGGCTCCACAGATGACGCATCGAGGCGACTTCAGTTCCTGAGCCGCGTAGACCGCACTGCAGTTTTCACAACCGTCACCGTACTGGTCGGGAGTTCCGCAACGGGGACAGGTCCCCTTTACGAAGCGATCCGGCAAAAACATTTTATCGTGCTCGCAGTAAGCCTGCTTCAAAAGCTTGGACTCCAGATGTCCTTTGGACTCCAGAGCCTTGAAAATGCGATTGGAAATTTCCCGATTGCTCGGACTATTTGTCGAGCCGTAGTTATCGTACTCGATCTCATAGTCTTTAAAGACTTGCAGATGCTCGATCTTCGATGCCTCGATCAAGGCCTCAGGCGTCACGCCCTGCTTCTTGGCATTGATCATTATGGGCGTGCCGTGGGTATCGTCGGCACAGATCGCCACACACTGATGACCGCGCATTCTTTGGAAACGCACCCAAAAGTTCACCATGCAATGCTCGACCAAATGGCCGAGGTGAATGGGCCCATTGGCGTAAGGGAGAGCGGGCGTAATGTATATTTGTCGCTGACCCGACATGCGCTGTCCTTCCTATAAAAATATGCCGCAACGGCGACTCTACGTCACCGATAGGCCGCTACTATACGCGAAAGAGCTGCTTCCGGAAAGCTTCGCCTCAGCTTCGCGGTTTTAAACCCGCAGATGGCACGTAGTTTAGGGGATCATCTGGCCAGGCATGCTTGGGGTAACGCCTTTTCAATTCCTTTTTTACCTCCTGGTAGCTCCCCTGCCAAAAACCTCGTAGATCCTGTGTGATCTGGGCTGGCCTTCGACTCGGAGCCAAGAGTTTGATGAGCAGCGGCTGGCGCCCGCGGCATATCCTGGGGGTATCGATCTGACCAAAAAACTCTTGGATTCGCGCCTCGATCCAGGGCTCACCTTCGTCTTCATAATGGATTTTCAGTTGTCGTCCGTTTTGCAGGAGGACAGTGTCGGGGCACAATTCACGGAGGTGGACCAGATCGCTATAGTCGAGCTGATCTTCTATGGCTTGACGCAGATCTTTCGCATGCACTTCACTCAGAGAATGAGCTCCTTCACAGAGGTGAAGGATAAGCAGTTCGAGATAATCCCCTGCAAACTGTGGCATATTGTGCTCGACCTTGTTCCGGTCGAGTATCGCCAGCTTGTGGTGATAGGCTCGTAGTTCGGATACATTCTGGATAGAATCTGGCCAACGTTCGCTCACAACTGCCGCCAGATGCGCGCTCAATTCTCCGCCATCCGCTTGCTCGACGCTTTCACTGATGAGCAGCTTCCCGTAGAGCTCCTGTTTAATTTTTCTAACGCGTCCCGATTTTTCATCAAAACTAATTTCAAGGGTTTGCCGACGCAGTTCGAAAGGATCAAGCTCGAGCCAGCTTGGGTCGATGGCCGTTGAAGTTTCGATGCGGGTTCGCTCTTGAGGGTCGGCACTGAGAGTTTCACGCGCATCGACGGCGACCAACCACTCACTCTCGCGCACGATCGACCGTTCACCCAGTACGCCGCCGCGTCCCTGGCAAAAGTTGAAGTGCCGTAGACCACGTCCGCCTCTCTCGGCCATGGGTCTGAATTTAGCGATACGATCAGCGAAAGCCAGGAAGATAGCTCGCCGCACCATGAGCTCGTCGAAACTTGATCCAAGAGACGACCAGGATGGCAAACGCAGGCCCGGTCGCAGCGAATCATAAAGCTGCCGGATCCGCTGCGACTTATTTCGATCGAGGAGCGGGCTGCCTTGCAGAAGGAGTCCTAACTGATAGCAGACATCGCAAAGACCCTGCTCCCTTCGCCATTCATCTCGCCGCAAGACACCCTCTTCGTTGATGAGCAGCGCAGCCAAGAGACAGATGGCACCTTGTCCTTCCCTCTTTCCGGCGAGTACGAGTCGCGCCAAGCGAGGGTGCAGGGGTAGGCCGGCCATTTCCTTAGCGTCTGGACACAAGTTTCCACTGGAATCGAAGGCCTCCAAGTGTTCGAGCAGTTCCCGACTTTGCTTGATATGCAGATCTTCCGGTGACTCAAACCAGGGGAGTTCCTCCCAAGCCCTGGGAACTCCGGAAAAAATAACCTGGATCTCAAGCAGCATTTGCGAAAGGTCAATCCGTTGAATCTCGGGTTTGGTGAAGAGCGGCCGACTATTAAATTCGCTTTGGCTGTAAAGTCGATAGCAAACCCCGGGAGCGACGCGGCCAGCGCGCCCCGCTCTCTGAATCGCCGAAGCCTGACTTATGCGTTGACGTTCGAGAGTTGGTAGACCACTCCAGGGAGCATATCCAGAAATCTTGGCCCAACCCGTATCGATGACACCCTCGACCCTAGGCAAAGTCACCGAAGTCTCGGCGACGTTAGTTGAGAGTATTAGTTTGCGACGTCCTTCATCCCGAAAAAGTCGATCGTACTGACCCGCTAGCTCAGCCGTGAGGGGAACGATATCGATCGCGCTACTCAGAGTTCGCTCGAGGCGCTCGCGGCAGCTGTAGATTTCGCTCATGCCGCTCAAAAACACCAGTATGTTGCCTTTGCAGCGAGGGTCTTCCAGCATCTTATGGACAGCAACGGACACTTCGTCTTCTAGCTTCTGGTTCGGGCCACCCGGGTGGTATTCGACCACGATAGGAAAACTGCGACCCGGCACGTCAAAACTCGGCACCTCGCCTAGGTAGCTCTGGAGAGGTCCGAGTTCGAGGGTCGCCGACATCACCAGAACGCGCAGTTCTTTGCGTTGAAGAGAGATCGCCCGCAAAATCGCTAGCGCGAGATCGGTCTGCAGATGGCGCTCGTGAAACTCGTCGAGTATGACGAGATCGAATTCTTTGAGTTGTGGGTCCTGGAGCAATTTTCTGGTGAAGACCCCTTCTGTTACGAAGAGCAAGCGGGTAGCAGCTGTCAGCTGCTTTTCAAGTCTGATTTGATAACCAACCAGCTGCCCCAAAGGCTCGCCACTCTGCGTGGCAACCCAGGAGGCAGCCAGGCGAGCCGCCAAGCGACGGGGTTGCACGACCAGAACTTTCTTAAAGTGTGTCAAAAGTGAGAGGGGCGCCCTCGTCGATTTTCCTGCTCCCGGCTCGGCCTTGAGGAGCACGAAGGGGGAAGCCTTGAGGGCCGCCGCAATCGCATCCAAGTATGGGTCGATGGGATATGTACTCATCGTCAAACCTCGAGGAAAAGAAGAAGCCAGCCCAAACGCCGCCGAACTTTCTCTGGTGGAGGGCTGGCCTCGGTGATAGAGAGTCTCTGACTATCAGCTAGGAAAGCCTTATGGAACGACACAAAATTCAGGTCAGCTATAGACTCAACGGCATGCGTCTCGATCACGCGATTGCTGACTCCATTCCTGGAATGTCAAAAAGGCGCGCAAAAGCGATCATTGACCTTGGCGGCGCTTACCTAAATACGAAGAGAATTCGTGTCGCCTCGCGGACTGTGGGGAAAGGCGATCACATTGAAATTGAATACAATCCCAAGCTCTTCGAACCTGAGACTAAAGCTAAGCTAACCCTCGATGCAGCCTCTATACTCTTTCAAGATAAAAATCTCATCGTCATCAATAAACCTGCAGGCCTTCCTTCTCAATCCACGCGCGATCAGGCTGTACTGCATGTGATTCCTCTCCTGCAAAAGCTCTTAGACGAGATGGGCGAGGCACGTTCGGATCTACAGTTGGTTCATCGCCTCGACAAAGACACGACGGGTTGCCTCATCGTGGCTAAGAACAGCGAAACGATGACTTTTCTCACCGAACAGTTTCGCGAGAAATCTTTGCAGAAAACCTATCATGCGCTCTGCTGGGGCTTAACTCCCGAAGCTTTCGAAGAGACCTGCTACCTAAGTTCGATCCAAGGCCATAGCGGACAGGTAAAAGTCATGAAACGAGCTGGCAAGTTCTCCCAGACCCGTTTTCAGCTCATCCAGAGTTTTCCTTCCTTGCAGGTCTCTTGGGTGAAATGTCAGCCTATCACGGGACGCAGTCACCAGATTCGCGTTCATCTCGAGAAAAACGGCTTTCCTATCATTGGCGATAAAGTCTACGGGCAAGGTAAACAGCTTTTGCTCAACGAATCCTTGCAGGGCTTGGTTTCTCATCAGCTTTTGCACGCGGCCAGCATCACCTTTTCGCTGCCTGGCGAAGCCGAGCCTCTTACTGTAGAAGCTCCACATCCAGCAAGTTTTGCGGATTTCCTCAAAGAAGCGCAGAAGAGCCTCAGTTGAGAGCTGATCCTGTCGACTAGTTTCTGTTGCCGTACGTAATTTTGAGATAGCTTGAATTACTTGGTATCTTTTCAGAACAAACTCATTGAGTCCCTGATTTTCTTAAGAAATCGGAGAGTATCTGCCATTTTTCTTCCCTGCGCGCTATAGTGCGCTTCTAGAGTGTCGCTCAGAAGCCACCTCAGTTGATAAGGAGCACGGCTCATGCTCATCGATATCCCAGAATTCTCTCTGGTTCTTTTGATTGGTCCTTCTGGAGCAGGTCAAATGAGCTTTATCGAGCGACATGTGCCTGTATCTGCCCTCATCACTGCAGAAAGCGCTTTGGAGCAAAGTCTCAGTGTGCAGGCCAAAGTGAAAACTGTCGGCATTGCCAGAGATCATGTACACCATCTCCTCACTCAAACTTCCCAGCGTCTGAAAGCTCGTCTCAAAACTGTAATCGATGCGAGTGGCTTCGAGGCCGATGCACGAAAGTCATTTGTTGATTTGGCTCGGCGCTATCATGCTCGCCTGGTAGCCATCGCCTTTGATGTGCCTAATGAAGGGATTGAGAATTCACGCAGTTCTGCGTCATTTTTAAGTCAGAAACGCAATCTGAACCATGAAGGATTTCATGAAATTTATACGCTGCGTTCCGAGCAGGATATTGCCAACGTTCATTTACGTTGGATCACCCCTCTCCACGACAAGCGTCAATTAACAGGGCCTTTTGACGTTATCGGCGATATCCATGGCTGCGCTGACGAGCTTGTCGATCTCTTGCATGCTCTCGGATATACCGTCGAAGAAAATGACGAGCAGGGACCTTCAGCTTGGCATCCTGAAGGGCGCATGATGGTGTTCGTCGGCGATATGGTGGATCGGGGTCCCGCCATCGTTAGAGTGCTTCAGCTGGTGATGAATTCGATAAAACGAGGCACGGCTCTCTGCGTCGTAGGAAATCATGAAAACAAACTCGTCCGCTATCTGGCAGGCCGAAAGGTGAAGATCAGTCACGGTCTTGAGAAGACGATAGAACAGCTCGATCGGGCGCCAGCAACTCTCAAAAGCCAGCTGCCCATGTTTCTCAACAGCCTCAGCGATCACTTAATCCTCGACCAGGAACGTCTCGTCGTCGCTCATGCAGGAATTCGGGAAGATTTTATCGGCCGCAGCTCGGGAGAAATTCGCTCGTTCTGTCTCTACGGCGAAACCAATGGCGACCTCGATGAATACGGTCTGCCGGTTCGCTTACCCTGGGCTCGCAAGTACGGCGGCGAGGCTTTGGTGGTTTATGGCCACACCCCTGTCCCAGAACCCCAGTGGGTCAGCAATACGGTAAATATAGATACAGGTTGTGTCTACGGAGGCGCCCTCAGCGCGCTTCGCTATCCAGAAAAGACCATTACCTCTGTGACGGCAAAGAAAACCTATTATGAGCCACGCCGTCCTTTTAAGGAGGAAGGCCGTCAAGGAAAGCGCCTGAATCACTTACGGAGAGAAGAGATTTCTTCCTAGAGCCTCCCGGCCTAGGAAGGCTTCGCGGCCTTGGGCAGAAACTTTGGATCCAGAGCTGGTTTAGAAAGAGTCTGGCCACGGAGCAGTTCGTTTACCCCTCCATCGCTGGCCGGCTCTGGCTTCTGCTTACTGAGACCTTCCGGAGTGCAGAGCAGGTACTCGAATTCTCGGCTGTTCTTCGATCGAGTTTGAGTCAAGGGTCGTCCAACTACGATCGACTCACTACGCGTCGCTTTTTGAGTTTGCAGGGATACCGCAACATCAGGACTCGCAAAAACATAGGCACTGCAACCGATCCTGTGCCGATCGATTTTAAGCATACGATCGACTTCCCGCATGAGCGGCGGACGCTCCCAGATGAATTCGCTGTAACACCAGTCCCGGGTACGTTCGAGCATGGGGCAGCTGTCTTGATGAGGACAAGGATAAAGCACGCGGTAGCCTCGCTCCAGCAGCTCGTTGCGAAGGCTTATGGTAGCGCGCGAAAGATCTTGATTCGCTGGTTCAATAAGGGTGATAATCCGCCGCCCTTTGGTGAGACCGGCCTCAAGAAAACGAAGCAGGAGCTGCATTGTCTTGGGGTTGTGGGCGATTTCATTCCAGACATATCCGAGCTGATACCAAACCCAGCCATCATCACTCGGGCCCGCGCTCAGTTCACGACTGAGATATTCATCCAACTTCTGTCTTCTGGTGATGACCTGTTGTGCTGGAAGCAATTGCTCGAGCCCATAGACAGCAGCTTCGAGAAACGCCTGTGATTTGTCGACAAGTTCGACGCTCAGGCCAAGCTTAGATGACTCTTCCCGCAGTTCATGGACCGTCGAAAGACTGAGAGCTCCGGTTCCACAGCCCAGATCCAGCAGACGGAGCGCGCCGCTCTGCTTTTTGAGATAAGAGAGGAGACCACTGCGGTTTTCCACTCTCTGGAGGGCACCTTCGACTCTAGCCTGATTGGAAAGGTGAAATCCGAGCAAGTAGACCATCGCTTCACGCTTAGGATCCATCAAGTACCGAGACACTTCGGAACGTTCTGTCGTGAAAGCTTCCCACAGCTGGACGAGGTCGCTGCGATGGTCTTTCAACAAGGCGCCGACGAAATCGAGGGTACTCAACTCATCCCGTTTCTTTTGGAGACCCCGAGGCGTTTTTGCCAGGTGATCGACGGTTTGCGCCCAAAGATCGTAGGACGCACGGCTAGTATGGACGGAGCCTTTTACAGGCTTTTTTGACTTAACAGGCATTAGGATTCCTCGCGACGAGAACGGCGGAAGCCCCGCTATCTAACATAGTCCAGCAGCTCTTGCGACAAGTGTTCGCTCGTATCGTTAGCTAGCCACTTAGAGGCTTCGATGCTAAAGTTTGGCGTTTGGATCAGACGAGTCAGCCGAAGGGGAAAGCCCGTGAGCCACGAGCCAGAGCAAAGTAATACGAATTCCAAAACTCTTCCTAGCAAGAAGCCAGATTGGCTTAAAACCAAGATCCCTTCTGGTGATACCTTCTTTGCGATTAAGCGGGACCTCCGCGCCAAAAACCTTTACACAGTCTGCGAAGAAGCGAAGTGTCCCAATATTACTGAGTGTTGGAGTACTAATACCGCCACCTTTATGATCCTCGGTGATACCTGCACACGAGCTTGCCGCTTTTGTAACGTTAAAACCGGCGATCCAGCTGGCTGGCTGGATTCTGAGGAGCCAGCCAAAACAGCTGCAAGTGTTGCGCTCATGCGTCTTCGGTATGCTGTACTGACAATGGTTGATCGCGACGATTTGGAAGATGGTGGCGCAAGTCATGTCAAAAAAGTTTTCGAAGCTATACGCCAACAAAGCCCTGAAACCCATCTAGAGTTCTTGGGTGGCGATTTTCAGGCCAAAGACTCTTCGCTGCAAACAATTCTCGAAGCCAGACCAGAAGTCTTTGCCCATAATTTAGAAACAGTTGAACGGCTGACCCCCCGCGTCAGGGACGCCAGGGCTTCTTACCGGCAATCCCTCGCCGTTCTGCGGCGTGTTAAAGAATTGGCCACCTACCCTCTTTTTACCAAGAGTGCGTTAATGTTAGGTCTAGGCGAAACTCCCGAGGAGGTCGTCGCGGCTTTGAAAGACATGCGCGAGGCAGGGGTCGAATTTGTCACTATCGGCCAATATATGCGTCCCTCAAAGCGGCATCTTTCGATCAAAGAGTTCGCCGATCCCGCAGTCTTTGACGAGCTCGGCGAAGTCGCGCGCGATTTAGGTTTTCTATCGGTGGCATCAGGGCCACTCGTCCGCTCGTCTTATCGGGCTGCAGATTTTTATAAGCGTGCGCTCCAGAGCCTCAAAGGCGAGGTCCTCGGGCTTTGAAGCTGGCTCAGCTATGCATTGAGATCTTGCTGCTCGCGCTGCGCCTGCTCCCTTGGAGCTGGCTTGATCCCCTCAGCCGTACCTTGGGAAAAATAGCCCCCAGACTGCTGAAGCGTGAAAAAAATTTGATAGCCGCCAACGTTGAAGCCGTCTTTGGACTGCGACCCCACAGCGGCTATGCACGGCGATTTCAGGAACAGGTCCTGCGATCTCAGTTGATAGTCAGCCTTGAAACTTTCAAATCGGTACTCTGGTCGCAGGGAAATTTGCTAGTCGAAGGCATAGATCTCTTGCAGGAGCAGTTGCGAGAACCTTTGGCCGCAGGCCAAGGGGTCATCATAGTTACTGCTCACTGCGGGAGCTGGGAGCTGGTAGCTCGTTCGGTAGCAATTGCGAGTTCACAGCGATTTTTCGCATTAGCGAAACCCTCGAAGTCGCGGGCATTCACCAGCGTCCTCGCTCGTCTTCGCAGCCACCTGAACACGGAAGTTCTCTGGATCGATAGTAAAAATCTTTTGCGCGATATGATAAAGGTTTTGAAATCCGGACAACTTCTCGGCTTTGTTATGGACCAGAAACCCGAGGGGAGGGTCGGACCGCTGGTTAATTTTTTCGACCGGCCCACGGCCTTCGTTTCCGGTCCGGCAAAGCTTGCCATTCGCCATCAGAGCGCGGTGCTTGCTGTTTTCTGTATGCGGCAAGGTCCCGGCCGATATAAAATCGACTCGCAGCTCATCGCTCCGGCTCATCACGGGCTCAGCGATGAGCAAGCTTTGACCGAGGCGATGGCGCGGGCAATTGAAGCTTGCATCCGGATCTATCCCGAACAATGGATATGGAATTACAAACGGTGGCGATTTCCTTCTCCCAGTCCAAATCCTCGATCGAGCGCTTATTAAAGCGAAAGAGTCTTTTGCTGCGCCTGACTCCAAAGCACTTCTTCACCTTAGCGGAAGATCTACTTCTTATACTGGCCATCTCTACGGCTGATCCCGTCCAGAGGAGCCTATGGGCGGGGGCGTCGTTTATCGTCGCAGGCTGGCTCTTAATTACGTGGATGCAAGGATTCAATCTCTCCGACCGCTCTTTTTCTATCATCGGCCCTTATCGCTTCGTACGCAGACCTCAGCGCTTGGCTATAACCTTGCTGGCTCTCGGCTTGAGTATAAGCGCTCGCTCCTTTCCGGCGCTGATTTTCAGTCTGTGTTTGCTGCCTTATTTCTACTGGGCCGAGCGTTTGGGTTTGAATCGACCGCAGACAGCAGGTGAGCTCGATTTACTTCGCTATCGTCAGCATGTGCCGGCTTTAGTTCCCACACTTTTCCCCTATATGCACACCCGCTCCCAAAGGGCGAAAATTCCTTTTTCATGGCGGCGTGCCCTCTTCCATTTTGAACCAAGAATAGCGCGCCTTTTTGTGAGCATACTAGCTGCCTGGCTCCTTTGCCTGCTGCTCGAATGGGTCTGGATCCCTTACTGGGGAGCAGTGGTCGTTTCGCTTTTGCCCCTAGTCTGGGACCTCGCTGCATTTTGTCGCCAAAGTATCGTCATTCGTAAAGCTCACCTCAGAAGTTGAGCTGATTAGCTCCTCAGTATTGCAAGGATATCCGTTCTTTAAGTAGAGCTAGCGATCACTTCCTTCCGTACACATTATCACGAGTTGGTGACCCTGATTTTTTGCTGCTAAGAGCCGAACATTACTCGCCTAATCAAGACAATGCCAACTTTGTAAAGTTTGTATTGACCTCTCCTCCTCAGTTTAAGAAAAGCCGAGTCGATAAGCTTGGAAACGCTGTAGGAGCGTCCCTCTATGCAAAGTTTACCGAGCTGTCCTCAATTAGATGAAGCGAACAAGTACATTTTCGTGAAGGCTTATGAAAAAGCCGAACGGATGATAGAAGACTTGGTGGCGAACGAAGCCTTTCGCTCTGATCTGCTTTTGCACCTTCGCAGGGTCGAACTTGCGGTCAAGTTGGGTAAACTCGACCAGCTTCGAAAAATTTATGAAGCTCAGATCGAGACTGAAGCGGAGAGCCTAGTACCGAGGGTTGCTCTGATCTTTGTCGAACAGCACAAAGAAGCAATAGAAAACAAAGAAGCGCTCCTGCGCTTTCAGACTCTGATTAGAACCCATGGGCCGCATCCGGCACTCTTCTACGGAATTGGCTTTTGTATGGAACTCGAGAGCAACCTTGAACGAGCCAAATACAATTACGAGCAGTGCATCAACCAAGATCCTAATTGGTACCCCGCCTACTTTGGCTTAAGTCAAATCCATTACCATAAAAATGAAGACAAAAAAGGCGACCAGTACTTCTTTCTCTTCGAAGAAATGGCCCCCTATAACGTCTATGGAAATTTTGAGACCCATCGGCAGCTTTCCTCAGAGTTTATCGACCGCAAGGACTACACCCTAGCAGAGATGGCGATTAAGACTCTCGGTGAATGGTGGCAGGAGAACAAGGGCTTCAGCCCGTCGGAAATTCAACTTTTTGAGCGTCTGGCAACAGCGCGCATTTCCGAGCTAAAAGGCGATCGAACGACTACCGAGCAAAGAAGATCTGCAGCCCGTCTAGTGACCTCACACATTCTTCAGAGCAAAGATGTAGCAGAAAGCGTCCTCTATTTTTCCGCGAAGGTCCTAGAGGAATATAACGAGTTTAACCAAGCTATCGAAATGTATCGAAAGATATTGAAATCTGAAACAGCCAATCCAGAACTGATTCAGAAGATTGGCGGGCAGTTCCTTTCGATGGGGGAGCTGGCTCTAGCTCTTGAGCTTTTCACTGAGGCCTATAAGAATCACCCGGATCAGCCAGAAATACGATTTTGCCTCTTGGTGTCCAAGTTAAAAATCGCCAAGGTCAACGTTGAAGACTACCTGATAAGCAAAGAACGTCTGAAAAAGCTGGTCGATAGCTCTGCCGACAAGGTCGAGCTTCTGAGCCTCCTCCATACTTTGATTGCGAAGTTTCCGGAAGATCCCGATGTTCATACCCAGATGGGCGAAGCTTACTTGCGCCTTGGCAACAAGGATAAGGCAGCTAAGCACTTTCAGCGCATGTATGATCTTGATAAGTACAGTCGCGTAGCGACCTTGAAGTTTGCTGGCTTTGCCATGCAGTATGGTAATGCAGAGGAAGCTCAATCGATACTTAATTCTATCGACCATCGCGAACGCCTGAGTGAAGATGAGCTCTGCGAGCTTCTTTGGCTTCAAGCCAACTATGAATTTAGAAAAAGCCAATTTCAAAACACCCTCGACAAGCTCCACCGCGTGTTGCAAAGCGATCCTTGGAATATTTCCTACCTCCTCTTGCAGGCCAGGACCCTCTCCGAGCAGGTCGATCAGTCACAGGGTTTAGAACCAATTGATCCTACTCTCAGGAAGCTCGCTCTCGGTGACGAGACAGAGCTGAACTGGGCAGAGTACGAGCAGAAGACCCGTCAGTTGGCGCAGTTTCGCCAGGTAGAGCTCGTGTACGCTCGAGAAAAGCTGCGTTTTCTCTATGCTGAAGGTGAAGAGCACATCTTATTGAGACTAGTGCAGTCGGCTCAAATCTTCGATCCCAAACAGGCGATCTACGATCTTGTCAAGCTCCTCAACACAAATTTTGATAGTCCAGATATTTACTGGTCCCTCGGTGTTCTATTCAAGGAGCTTTGGCAGCTTGAGACGGCCAGTATGTGGTTCGATCAGATGTTGATGATTCCCGGCTTGAACGATAAGCAGCGGGCCAAGGCCTATATTGAACAGGCCGATTGCTACATCTGGCGAGGCACTAGTCTCGAAAAGGCTGTTGAGTACGCGCGCCTCGCCATGGATCTCAACCACCAAAAAGATAAACGGCCTCTTCGGGTCATGGCGCACGGCCTCCTAAAGTTAGGGAAGGTTCGGCAGGCAGAAGTTTACTTGGAAGATGGCGAGGGTGACAAGGATCCTGAGGTCCTCTATCTACGCGGTCTCGTAAAATACAGAAACGGTGCATTTGAGCAGGCCAATGCCGTTTGGAAGCCTTTGCTTACACACCGGGCCGAGAGCTTGAGGTTCCATAACATCAAGCAGGAGATTATGCGCTATTACTTCGATCGCGAACCATACCGGGGCGTTAACTAAGGCTTTATAATAACTTTTTCTTCCCATAGTTTTCGTCCTCTCTTCAATTTCCAAGGGACGTTCGTGTCGATAGAAAACCAACGTTTTTTGTTGACACCGAATTGCGAATGTGGAGAATGAAGCACGAGCACTTCAATAGATTAATTTTTTATGACAAAGAACTGAGACAGATCAGGGACTGTTTAACTTTCCATTTTCTGTTGGGTTCTGGACTGAATTTTTCGGTCCATGGAAGCACCGCCTGCATTTGTAGAAAAGGGGGAATTTGTGAGCAAATCAGTTCGTTTAACCTGCACCGTTTGTACCGAAGATCGTAAGAGCCGTTATCGCGACTTCAGTCCACACGCCTGGCACGCCCTCGTAACTTGGGGCGAGATCGTTCAACCGATGATTCGCCAAGCTATGTGCGACGGTTGCTACGTTGAATTCCGGGATATACTGATCGAACGAGCTGAAGAAGTTTCGATACTCGCCAGCAACGATACGCACACGAACAAGTTCCCTCATGTTCACGAAATCCCCACTTTCAATTCAGTTTTACCGGATGCTCAAATCGCCAGCTGATTTCCCATCAGGTGAGAGTGCACCATTTGCCCAGCTTTGCTGGGCAATTTTTTACCCAATAATTTAGCATCTTACCCTTAAAGTTTCCAACCAAGCCGCCGATAGCAGGCATAGACTCTACAGCGCCGCTGTGGATCTTCTTGGGAGGTACTCTATGGCTAAGCATCTAGGAAGCTCAACTCGTACTCAACAGAAGAAGAAGCCTTCTCCTGTCTATCTTCAGGCTCTTCGCCACTTCTGGCGTGGAGAAAATGAAAGCGCTCTTGCAACTGTTGCCGATGCCTTGGCCGAAGGAAACGAAAACCAGACGGAACTATTTTACCGACTCTGGATAGAAGTCCTGGCTCAAGAAAACGACGAGGCTAGCCTGAGGATCCTCCAGGAGCACCTCAACCGTGAAATCGATTACAAGCATCCTAGCTGGATATCTTTCTATGCGCTCATCGGTCTCATACATTACGAGATAGGCGAGCTGGAAGCAGCTCAGATGGTGGTAAAGGCCAGCAGAAAGCACAGCGCTAATGCTTATCTTAAAGAATTGCAGATCGTTCTCGATACTGAAGCCGATGACGAGCGCCTTATTCAGCAGAGTCGTGGCCTTGTTCGCCAAACGTCTGATTACTTACACTATCGTCGATCCGCGCTTCTGGCCCACCGCGCCCAGAAGAAAACTACTCTTCGCAATCTATTCACTGCTATAGAAGAAACTTTTGGCACCGATCCTCTGGCCAACGAAATCGGTTTCCACGAGTCTTTTGCCAGCGGCAATTTTCATTTGGCATGGCAAAATGCGCGCAAGCTGCGCGATGATTTCCCTATGCATGCTGACTTTCAGTTTTATTATGCGTATGCGTCCTTCAAGACCGAGAGAAATCAGCTTGCTCTCGAACAATTCATGCAACTGAATCGTCGCTTTAAGGCAGAAGACCCTGACGTCTTGTCGATGATTTGCGCTTCGTTGCTAGCTTCTAGTGCTGAGCATCGCGATAAAAGCCAGAGTATAGAGATTCGTCAGTATCTGAAACGCACAGTGCAGCGTCTGTCAGCCATGGGTTTGTCTGCGGCTTATCCCCTTGACATTTTGCAGCGTTTTGAAGGAAGCGACAATACTCAAGCAGGTCGCATGTGGCTCCTTACATTGAGTGCTCGCCAAAGTGTCGAACTCTACGAGCGTCCTCTAGAACGCATTGATATCCTCCATCGTGCCTTGGGCGAGCATGTGGCAAAGAATGACATCTGCTTCTTCATCTCGCAGGGTAGCCAGGATGGAGTCCGATCGCCGGATTCTTATCGTCTCATCGCCATTTATCGGGCTGTTTCTCAACCGCAGTGGCATCCTCTGCATCGTTGGTTTACGGCTCTCAAGCTGCAGATTCGTATGGAAGTTGGCATTCCTTTTACTTGGCAAGCCAAGCCCCACTCGAGCACCCATCGCTATGGCCTTCAAGAGCTGGACCATGAAACTCTTGCTTTCATCGAAGACAGCATTCGGAATTTCACTTTAGAAGATCGCGTGTACAGTCATATAGTTGCCGACCTCAAGACGGCAGGGTCCTTATAAGGGGGGGAATCCTCATGTTTCGCATCGTCATAATTCTTTGCCTTTGGGCTGTAACCCCTTCGTCGCTCGCGCAGAGTGTGCCGCCTCCGCCACGTCCATCGACCCCAACGCAAGGGCCGGACGGAAGGATAGAAATTCCCGAAACTGGCTTCAGCATGCTGCCGCCACCGAATTGGGAAATCCTTCGCAACAGTCACGGGTCGACTCTTCTCTTCCGTGGTCCAAAGGAAGGGGGCGATATCAAGTACCAGTCCACGGTACAGGTGATGGTATTCCAGGGCTATCGCTATATCGACGAAGTCACCCAGCAGGAATTTGGCAAGCTGATTGTCGAAAAGTTCGGTGGTGCTTCCAATCAGGTGCAGGACTATCGGCTCCGCAGTGCTGAGCAGATTAAGCTTGAAACCGGGGATGAATCGATACTTTTTTACACAGAGTTCACCTTCAACTCGATACCCATTATGCAGATGCACATTCTGGTGTCTTCGGCTACTCACCATTTTCTGATGACCTATACTGATCTTGCCAGTTCATTCGAAGAAGACAACAGTAAGGGCTTGATGACGGCCTATACTTCAATGCATTCGGCGGTTCTAAGCAGCCATCCGCCTTCACGCTATAACTTCATGATTTTAGGCGGCGCCAGTGTCGGAGCCTTGCTCCTCATTTGGTTTGGTTTTCGTTTTTTCCGAAACTATCAGATGGCTCGACTGGGTGAGCGGATAGAGGAGGAAGAAAATCGCGAAATCCAATCGGATCAGGAAACGGAATATTACAGCCGTCACACCCCGCTTTCCGAAGCCAATGCTATAGAAGATGATGAGGACGATGTATCGCCGCGTCGCAAGAAGGCCAAAGAAAAGCCTGCGAAAAAGGTTTCTATGGCTCCGCCGCGCCGGACCGAAGAAGTAGATGACGAAGATCGTGAGCAAGACGGCCGCCAGATGACTGACAGTCATGTCCACTCGGAGCTCGAACCTTTGAGTGATATGAAGAGCCATATGGCCTCTGAGATAAGCCACATCTTCCCGGAACCAATGGTCTTGACGCCTCACAACGCTGATGCCGAACGCCGGCAATTGGCGAGTACGGTTCCTCCGATTTTTCCTCCAGAGCATCAATCCTCGTTTGCTCCGCCACCGGTAGTGCCAAATTGGAAGCACGGTGAGGAGTCGACTCGCGCGACGCAACCGCCCCTCCCACCACCGGGTCCTTCTCTATCGAAGACGGTACCACCCATGGTTGCGGAAGCGACTCGTGTAACAGTGCCTCCAAGCGTTCCACAGAATCTTCGGAAGACTGTTCCCCCTATGAATCCGCTTGATCTTGAAATTCCAACTCAGCATTCAGAGGTCGCTAAACTCTCAGACATTCTTCCGCAGGACGGCACCGAAGACGGTAAAAAGGGCAAGAAGAAGGGATTTTGGAGCAAGAAAAAGGACAGGGACGAAGATGAGTCGGAGCAGATGGAAGATGACGAGGTCGCTCCGGTTTCCTCAGTATGGGCAGTAGAAGGCGATAATCAAGCTCCGAGCGAGGACTTTGATGTTCAAGAGCCAAAGCCCAAGGGCCGGTCCAAAAAGCCAGCTACCCAGGTGGCGAAAGAAGAAGTTGCCGTGAAAGAAAAGGCGAAGGCTAAGGATAAGAAAAAGGCCAAGAAGGAAGAGCAGCCCGAATCGATTCATGCTGAGGAAGATGCAGGGGAAGCAGACGGCTGGAATTTAGCTGAGGAAGGCCAACCAGCGAAGAATCTAGATGATGATGAGGAAGTCAGCTAAGTTATTTCGAAGACTGCTAGAAAAAGAAAAATTTAGGGGCCGCCTCGGGTGAAGAGGCGGCTCTTGCTATTTGCCAATTTCTTTCCTATTGTGCCTCCGCCAGAGATGTAGCGCGCGAGGAGTTTGTAATATGTTCACCGCCATGAATTTCACAGGTGATAGCCTACGCTTGATCGATCAGCGTCGATTGCCGCACGAGGAAATCTGGATTGAAGGCCAGGACCTCGAAACTGTGGCTCAGGCCATAGAAAATATGACTGTGCGTGGTGCGCCTGCGATTGCAACAGCTGCTCTTTATGCTTTGGTTTTAGACGCCAAAAATGCCAGTTTCCGCACTTGGGCGGATTACCGGGCTAGATTCTTCCAAGGTTGTCAGCGCCTTCAGGCGACCCGCCCCACGGCTGTGAATCTCTTCAATGCTTTAAATGCGGTTCGTCAAGCGGCAGACACCTGGTCATCTGAGCTGCCAAAGGCTGAGCTTTTGCCTCTTATCACGGCGGCGGCTCAGGCCTTGGAAAAGAGCGATCTTGAGACCTGTCGAGCCATAGGCGAGCACGGGGCAAGTTTGGCCAGCTCTGCGGGCTCAATGAGGGTCCTCACGCACTGCAACACCGGCTCTTTGGCGACGGCGGGTTATGGAACAGCTTTGGGGGTGATTCGTTCGCTCTACACGCAGGGTAAGCTCGAGCATGTTTATGTCGACGAGACGAGGCCATATCTCCAGGGATCTCGTTTGACTGCCTTTGAGTTGCAGTCGGAGGGTATTCCTTACAGTATCCAGACTGACTCAGCCGCGGCTTATTTGATGCGTTACGAGCGGGTGGATATGGTTGTGGTGGGGGCGGATCGTATTGCTGCGAATGGTGATACGGCGAATAAGGTGGGGACTTATTCTTTGGCGATAGTTGCTCAGTATCACGGTGTGCCTTTTTATGTCGCAGCGCCACGTAGTACCTTTGATCCGTTGATTCCTGATGGTCGTTCGATACCGATTGAGATGCGTCCTCCTCAGGAGATTACGGAGCATGGTGGTCATCCGATTGCTCCGCGTCAGGCTCAGGCGAAGAATCCTTCTTTCGATGTGACGCCGGCGTCATTAATAAGCGGTTTAATAACGGAGTATGGAATTATAAGGGCTCCTTTCGGGGAGGGCATTCAGGAGCTTTTGAGAAAGGGATGTCAGAGGAGTTGACAGCGCAAATTATTTTTGCGATAAGCATTGCACTCGTGGGGGTTTAGCTCAGTTGGTTAGAGCATTAGCCTTACAAGCTAAGGGTCGCGAGTTCGAATCTCTCAACCCCCACCAGATTTTTTCCCAAAAAAAATCCCTCCATTATCTCTCAGCTATCAACAAAAGCTTTAAGCCACTAAATGTCGAATACCAAAGTAGCCCAATTGGAGCGAACTCTCACAAAGTGGAGATGCCAGTGCCTTCTGTTTTAACTCAAGCCAAGAGACACGTGCGTATCACGAGAAACCTCAAGCTGAGTGCAACGCGCAAACTATTCATCATGCTTTCGATAGTAGGTTTGGTTCTCTACACGATGTTTTTCTCCACAATGCCGGCTGTTCATGATTATTTCCACGAGCTCAGGCACGGTCTCATGATGATACCTTGTCACTAAAAAGGGACCGCTTGTGCGCAGTTTAGCAATATTCCTCATCACGCTCACGAGTCTACTAGGCGCGAGTATCAGTTTTTCTGCCCCAATTATAAGTTTCCATAGCGAGCAGGACCTAACAAACGTCCGGCCACGTCACGACAAAGTAAGCATCTCGCTTGACCTCCCCAAAAGCAATAAAGCAGGCATTAAAAGTTTAAGGGTAAAGCTGCTAGCCCCTCCCAGTCAGATTTTCTTTTCCACGGACTTTCCAGCGGTAGAGGGAAGCACCCTCTTTGACTCAGTAATTTCTTTCGAAGAGGGATCCTTCAAGTTTTCGTTTGTGCCGCCGATCCGGGGTGAATATCGTCTTGAGGTGATTCCGGTACCAGTGAATCAAGGCTCTTTGCAAAAAGAGGAGTGGCGCTTCAAGATACAGGAGGACCCCAGCAGGGTGACGAACCTAGGCTTCTTCCTCCTGATTCTCGGACTCGTATGTGGTCTGAGTGCTTACGTGATTGGTGCGGCTGAGGGGAAAAAGGCGAATCTTCTAGCTCAAGCGTCGGTCTTAGTTTTCCTCATATTAGCGTCACCGCTTATAGCGCATGAGCAACATAGTCCCCACAAGATCTCCAAAGAGAATATGCAAGCAGAAGGCAGCGATGGTCTCAAGCTCGACCTCCGCCTCTCAAGCGAGCAGCCTCGAGTAGGCGAGACGGCTGAACTGAGGGGTACCCTTCTCGATGCCAACAATCAGCTTATCCCGGCCCGCTTCCATCTGACTTTCATGCAGATGGAGCACGACTTAGAGGTGTTCTCGACGGACCTTCTCAGTAGCGAAGGTCAATTCAGCTGGAACGGACAGTTTGTCGATGGTTCTCCCCATCGGGTTGAGGTAGAAGCCTTCCCGACTAACGAAAAATTAAAGCCTATAAAGGCTTCATTTGAGGTTGGGGTTCAAGCCGTGCCACCTCCACTTGCTGCAACGGGAAAATCTTTCTCCTCCCTTATGCTTTTTGCGGCATTGGCGATGCTTTCAGGATTTTTTTTAGGTCATTACAAGCAGAGTAGAATCAAAGTTTGAGCCAAGAACCTTTTACAGAATCCCTCACGATTCCTCCAAGTCTTATCGACCAGATTATTGGGCAAGACAAGGCTGTGGGTATCGCTCGCATAGCTGCCCGGCAACGCAGATTCATGTTTTTGGTCGGGGAGCCCGGCACAGGCAAGAGTCTCATCGGTCGAGCTTTTGCTGAACTCCTCCCAGCGCCTTCCGAATTCGTTGTGTCTTCAGTACCAAATCCTCTGAATCCAGTACGTCCTCTCATTCGTTGTGAAAGCAAAGAGGATTTTTGCAAGCGGCAAGAACGTCTTGCACAAAGCCAGAAAGCCGAGAGCTTATCAAACGCGTACTTGATCTACTTCGCGCTGGTATCAGGAGCGTTTATAGCCCTATGGCTGAGCTTTCGAGATCGAACGCTGGCCTATCTCCCCTTCTTTCTCTTAGCGGGTCTCTTCCTCTGGCAATGGCGTCGCTATTCGAAAACAAAGAAGATGAACCAAATAGCTCCAAAGATCTTACATATGGTTGAGGATCAGAGTCCATTTATTGATGCGACCGGATGCAGCGATGGAGCTCTTTTTGGGGACATACGGCATGACCCCTTTCAATCCGGAGGCTCGGAAACGGCTCCTCACCTCCTCGTTGAAGCGGGAGCTATCCACAAGGCTCATCGAGGGGTACTTTTTATTGACGAAATAGGCCAGCTAAGCCAGCGCTCGCAGAAGCTTCTTCTGAGTGCGATTCAGGACAAAAGCCTGCCTATAACAGGGCGCCAAAGCGGATCAAGTGGGCGAATGGTTTGCACCGAAGCTGTTCCTTGCGACTTCGTGCTCATTGCTTCCGGCAACATTGATGACCTATCCAAGCTTTCACCTGCATTGCGTTCTCGATTCATGGGATTCGGTTACGAAGTTCTGATGAAAAGCGAGATTCCAGATACCGTAGACAATCGAGAGGCTTTACTGCGATTCATAGCACAGGAAGTGCTCAAGGATGGGCGAATTCCCCACTTTTCCAGGTGCGCTGCAGATGAAGTTATTGCGGAAGCGAGCCGCCGTGCAAAGCGTGAAGGATACCTTACAGCCCGTTTGCGAGAGCTAGGGGGACTTGTAAGGATTGCTGGAGATCTAGCTGTGCACGCAGCAAAACCATTAGTAAGCAAGGAATTCGTCCTTGAGGCCTTGCGCTACACCGCTAGTATAGAAGAGCAGCAAAAACAAGAAAACCAAAACACAATGTCCTGAACCTTTTAAAGCAGATCTTTTTAATCAGTTTAAGGTTCTCCTAGCACCGGGAGTATCCAACCCGCAGCCGCTGCCTCTCGAAAGAATGAGGCGCTCTCGCTGCTAGTTAGATCCACATACTGATTGACGATTGCTCCATTGCTTTCAGGGGCCCCGACTGAAGTAATTCCAGCCAGAGTCCCTGAGCTCAAAAGCAGGGCTCCGCCCGAGTCACCAGGAGCAGCAGCTGCGTCACCAGAATTAGGCGAGTAAAATAGCTGTAGCGTACCGGCGCTTATCTGCTGAATCTTAGCCCGACCTAGGCGTTTGAGCCCTATACCGGCACCTGGAGTAGTC
>JBGSTX010000296.1:0-6542 GCA_041736305.1 Oligoflexus sp.
CACCATCACCACCGCCGCGACGATTGTTATTCTCAACGGCTTCCGATACCTTGACTCTGCGGCCATCGACTTCTTGGCCATCAAATTTCTTAACCGCTTCCTGTGCATCATTTGCGTCGGAAAAGGTCACAAAGCCGAAACCTTTGGAACGACCGGTTTCACGATCCATGATGATTTTAACTTCTTCGACTTCCCCCACCGCTTCGAAAATAGCTCTTAGTCCGTCCTCGTTGGTTTTGAAGTTGAGACCGCCGACGAATAACTTTTTGTTCATAGAGGCAAAACCTTAATAAAGAGTCACAGAGAAAACTCGCCCCCGATCTTAAAGCAAATCGAGGCTAGAAACCAAGAATTAAAGCAGCACCCAGAATTTGGCTGGGCCCAAAAGGTCGGTAAGTGCAATCGGGCTTGTATTGATGCATAGGATCGCAGTCACGCTTGAGTACAAAAAGGTGGTCAACTTAGTTAAAGTCTAACATAAAACGACGAGCAGTCAAAAGTAGATTTGTTTGTCGCACAAAGAAAAGGGCGCTGAAAGCGCCCTACTACCACGGCAAAGTTTCGGGGCTTCCTCAATTTGCTTCGGCAGCTATATTCTCGGCAATCCCTTTCAAAACGGGAATATCTTTCGCGTAGGTACCCGCGTTAACTTTGGCAGAAGCCGCGCCCACATTGTGTACACCAACGACTTCCATATCTCTGTTGAGAACTACGGCACCGCTGCTACCACCTTCCGTGTCGCAGTTATAAGAGAAACGCTTGCCATCGAATTCCCCAGCGACCCTGCACCAGCCCGACCAAGAAAGCGGTCGCGAGCTTGGGTGGGAGTAGATGGTTATGGAATCACTCTTCGCAGGGCGCTGGACCATGTTCAAAGGGAGGGAGAACTTCGGAGGATTAGAGACTTTCAAGATAGCGTAGTCACGCTCGTCGTTGAATTCACGTGCGACGACTTGCGTGCACTGCGAGCGACCGACTCCTTTTCTATTGGTGTCGGTGTAGCCCCATGTTACGTCAAAGAGCGAGGAGCAGCTGGTGTGGGTCACGCAGTGGCCAGCAGTCACAATATATCCACCACCGATGTGAGTTGCGGTACAGCCGATGCGTGACATGATGCCAATCGCGCCGGAGATTCCGTCTCTGGCATTGTAGTAAGTCAGATCATTAGAACCGATCACAACGTCGGTTTGCGATTCGTGTTCAATGGGTGCACCACAAGCTACGACGAGGGTAAGGGCTCCCAAAGACGCAAAGATCCGGGTGATGGTTCTCATCATCATGCGTTTCCTTCGATGGAAAAGAGTTTTCGGTGATTTTTGACTGAGCTGTCATTTAATCATATAGCAAAAGCATGCACAGTCAATATGAATTTGATTTTATCTAAACCTGAACGAGCTGCATTTTGAGCATAAAAATAAGCACATTCATCGCATTTTGCTAAACTTGCAAAAAATATTGAGTGGTTTTTTTTATGGATGTACTAATAGGATCGAGGATAAAACGAAAAAAATCAAGCCATGAGTAAAAGTGTTTAGTTTCCTTCAATGCCATGGTGCTCAGCTCCTATGGTCCTTGCCGAACAGCCGGCTGATTTGCTTTTATTTCTAAGGCCTCGAAGCTGCGAGGCGGGTTTTCGCTGAGCGAGCAGAAAGCTTGGCCTGCACTGGTTCCTCTCGCGTCCATGCGCTTCATGGTTGACAAGTCGAGCGCTCAGCCCTATCACCCAAAGGCAACGCTCCTGCATGGGGATCGACCGGCATATGTTTCGCATCGTAAATATCTTAAGGGCCGTCCTCTTCATAATGAGCAGCATGCTCTACATGGCATCCTGTCGCTCTGAAAAAGAACCGCGCAGTCAAAGTCTCATCGTGGGTGGAACTCCGGTCAGCTCCGAGAATCCTGCTGCGAAAAGTCTCGTCGCCCTTGTCAGCTCTCAAAAGGGGACTTTGCGTTCCTTTTGCAGCGGGACCTTAGTTGCGCCTCGCCTCGTCCTCACAGCAGCACACTGCATCGAAGGTATACGTCAAGCCCAAGATATCCAGGTATTTTTCGGCTCAAGCATCAATGACAAACGTGGGGTTCGACGCTCGGTTGTCGCCATGCGCAGCTATACGACAGAAGCCCAGCGTTTCTATCCCAACTTCGATATTGCTTGGCTGCGGCTTGGTGAGCAGGCTCCCTGGCCGTACCATCCCATCGAGATACTGCGCGATCCAGCTCTCTTGCCAGTGAATACCGAACTTCTTCTAGCTGGCTTCGGTAAATCTTCAACGAACTGTACGGGTGAAGGTCCACCTTGTAGCGGCATTGCGAGGGAGGCACTAACGCCCTTGAAGCGCTCGGTGAATAGCGCCCATTTTCGGCATCTTCTGCTGACCGGGCCAACGCCGGGGAGCGGTAGCTGCAACGGTGATTCCGGTGGCCCTGCTTATGTTTTCGTCAAGGATAAGTGGTATCTTGCCGGTCTTTTGCACGGCAAAAATTTCTTGCTCAACGGCCCTGCGATTTTGAATTCCGAGCAGATCTGCGAAAGCGGTGTATCTACCTATACCTTTGCGGGCGCTTATGCTGACTGGATCGAGGCAAGCGGAGGTACCCAGCTGCCTCTAGATGCTCCTAATTCGATTCCACCTCCTTCTGCTGAAGATGCCCAAGAATTGGGCCAGGAATCGACTTTAGCCGATTACTTGGCTTACGATCATCCAGGCAGTGAGATCTGGTACACCGCAGGCACGATGCTGGCCGGCTTTAAAGATGCTGATAAAGCAGTAGCAGGGGATCTCGACACCCTTGTTAGCAATCCCGAGCGCGCCGCGCAAGCCATGGAGAAATGGGAAGCATTTTCATCGAGCGGACTTGGCATTAGTCTCAATAATCTTTCGGTGCAGGATCAGCAACTAAGCGACCTGCGGCCTCTAGCCTTTTTGAAGAGTCTCAAGAATCTCGAGTTGAGCGATCACAAAATCGTCGATACGAGCCCGCTCGGACAACTCAAAAATCTCGAAAGTCTGAAGCTCAGTAAAAATTACGATCTCAAAACCATGAGGAAAATCCCATGGAATCTAGATTTTCTTAGCCACCTACCTAAGCTCAAGACCCTCAACCTGCTGGCTAACGGCGAGAGTCTGAATCTCAAGGAGGTGCCTTGGAACGACCTCCCTCACCTGGAAACGCTGATACTCTCCAACAATGCGGGCAGTCTGAATCTTTACGATGTACCCTGGAAACGGCTACGGCGTCTCAAACAATTGCTTATCGCCAGCAGCGAGCTCAGCGACATTACGCCTCTAGCCGGCGCAAAGAGTCTCGAGCAGTTGAATCTCCGACGCAATCGGATCAGCGATATTTCTGTGCTGGAGGGCTTGAAAAATCTGCGCGTGCTCGATGTATCGCAGAATCAGATTGAAGACTTCCAGCCGGTCGTGGCGCTCGATAGACTTGAGACCTTGTTAGCTTTGGGCAATCCAAATCCAAATGCAGCGCCTTGTCCAGCCAGTGCATCATGTATCTATACGCCTCAAGCCTCCTATTGAACGGCCTATAGATTAAGGCACTTCAAATCAGGCGAGTCTGCTCCTCATTCCCCCAAGCGTGCACTCCGCTGCTCCCTGCTCTCGCGCCTTGTCTGCAAAGCTCCAGAACTCATTCCAGCTCAAAGGCGGGAGTACCCGCGAATCGTAAGCGCAACTGAATGTCGCTAAAGCTGGGCCGAGCGGCTAGTTCTGCCTGAGGCCTTGCCTCATCGCTTAGCCAGGTATCAATTACGGTCCAATGAGCTGGATGCGAAGCAGGAATTCCATAATGCTGGACCGGTCCCGCTGCCTTCGCGCCTTCTAAACTGCGCGGCTGTTTCTCTAAGGGCGCGAGGGCGCTCTTAATGAGCGAGACAACTAGCGCCTCCAAGGGCTGATTTTTTTCAGCCGCTAATCGCGATATAGCCGCCAAAGAGGCTGCTTCAAGGTTAATACTCAACTTCGCGCCCGACTGGCTCTCCTTGTCCATGCGGAACTCCTTCAGCTGTGCAGGTCTAATTGAAAAGATCCTAACAAAGGCTCTTATCGGCGTCCACGCGCTTCGAAGTCTCTTGAGCCTCGGTGGTCCCTTCGGCTATTGAGGTGGAGGAGGTAGAACATCCGTGGAAGAACTCTTTGAAACGATAAGGGAAGAAGCTGGGCGCGAGATCTGGTCTAAGGGGGTCGAGCTAGCCAGACAGGATGCTGTCAGTGGCGCAGCCGAATCTGAGCAGGAAATCAGCCTGAGAGTCTTCGACCGAAGCAAAGGGATCAGCACGCTCGTTACGCTTTCGCCTAGCGAAGGCGACTGGAGTCGCGATTGCAGCTGCAAAGTCGATCCCTGTCTCCACGTGGCTGCCGCAGTCATCGCCCTCAAGCGAGCCCAGGAACAAGGCATTCCGCTGCCGAGTAGTAAACTACCTACAGCGACGCTCGTCTATGCCTTCAGGAGGCAGCAAGGCTTTTTGGACTTCGAGCGCTTGGTGCTAGCTGAGGATACGCAAAAATACGAAATTCTCAACGTACCTTTGATGAGTCTGGTCAGCGGTCAATGGGGCTCCTATGCCCTGCAAACACGGCAGATCGATCAGATCATCGAGCATCTCTTGGGAGGCGAACGCCGGGGCCGCTTGAAGGCCGCCACCATTATCAAGCTTATGCCACTCCTCAGCGAGTGTGTGGTAACTCTCGACGGACAGCCCTGTGCGATCGACAAGGAGGCCCTGGGTCTCACTATTCAAATTCGCGATGAAGGACTCGGCATTCACGTCATCGGCAAGAAAGATCCCCGCATACTCGAGAGCTTTCACAATGGAGCGGTGCGCACTGAACGCGGCCTGCATCCTCAGGCCGATCTTCAGCTAGGTCCCCTTGATCTAGACCTCTTGAGGAATGGCCATACCTATCCGCTGCGCGATCTGGAGCGCTTCGCCAGCGAGAAACTTCCCGAGTGGGAGCGGCGTTTCAAAATTGAAAATCGGGCGAAGAACCTTCCTGAATTTGTTAGCGCTGATCTCGACCTGGAGCTGGAATTCCTGAGAGGTGGCGACGGTCTCATCGTCAGAGCCGGGCTCGTTTATGGAGACCCGCCAGTAGCTCGGGTAACGGAAGGGGTTTTTCGCCCGTTAGGGCGTAAGGTCCCCGTCCGCGATCATGATGGAGAAAAGCGACTGAAGGACGAGCTCTGGCGCCAATGGGGTCTCGAACTTCATCAGGATCGTTATTATCCTCCCTCCGAGGCGATCAAACTCCAGGGCAATTTCCGACGCTGGCGAGGTCCGGCTCGCGGCTGGGAGCAACTCGATCAGTTCCGCATCTACGAGGACCTCCTACCTGGAATTTCATGGCATGATGGTCGCTTAGATCTGTCGTGGGCGAGTAGCGATGGTGCCGAAGGCTCTGCAGCTGGCAGCAGCAAGCGCCAGGCGGCCACGGCGGCAGTTATAAAGGCCTGGGAAACGGGGCAGAGCCTCGTGCCTTTGCTCGAAGGGGGATTTGCTCGTCTGCCCACGGACTGGCTCCAACGCTACGGCTCTCTCATGCGCGATCTACTGCGCGCTCAGGAAGAGAAAGGCGAAATGCCGCGAGCTGCACTTCCCCAGCTCGTGGAACTGATGGACGCCCTCAATCTCGAAGCGCCACCCGACCTGCGGTCTTTCGCCCGCCTCCAGGCTCTCGATTGGAACTCTCTTCCGTACTCAGAGCCAGAGGGCCTCAAAGCCGTCCTGCGGCCCTATCAACAAAAAGGAGTGGCTTGGCTCGTCCATATGCGAAAACTCGAGCTGGGTGCCCTCCTCGCCGACGACATGGGCTTGGGTAAGACAGTCCAGACGATAGCGGCCCTGCCTCCGCAAAGTCTGGTGATTGCTCCCACCAGTGTACTGCCAAACTGGCAAAAGGAGATTCAGCGTTTTCGCCCGGATCTGACAGTCTGTCTCTACCACGGGAGCCAGCGCGAAATCGATTTCAAAGCCGATGTGATTCTCAGCAGCTATGGACTCCTACGCCAGGACCAGGAGATGTTTGCGGCACGCACCTGGGGAGCGGTCGTACTCGACGAGGCGCAGATGATCAAGAACCCTGAAAGTAAAGTCGCCCTCGCAGCTCAGGCCCTCCAAGCACCCTTTCGGGTCGCGCTTTCCGGTACTCCGGTCGAGAATCGTCTCGACGATCTCTGGAGCCTTTTCGCTTTTTTGAATCCAGGATTGCTCGGGGGCCGCAAAGACTTCCGTGAACGTTGGAGTCGACCGATAGAAGAGGGAGAAGAAGCCGTAGCACAAAGGCTGCGGCAGACGATTAAGCCCTTTGTTCTGAGGCGACTCAAGCAGGAAGTTGCTCCAGAGTTGCCTCCCCGGATAGAAAAGCCGCTTTACTGCGAACTATCGCCCGAGGAACGTCGCCTCTACGAAGCAATATTTGCTAGTTCGCGTCAGGATTTGGTCGAGAAGATTGAAGCAGGAGCTTCTTCATCCGTCTTTGAAGCCCTCGAGGCTCTGCTGCGCATGCGGCAGGCTTGCTGTCATCCGGCTC
>JBGSTX010000307.1:0-9820 GCA_041736305.1 Oligoflexus sp.
GCGTCGCACGCGCGAGGGCGAGGCCCGAGCGATCGACATCATGGTTCACCATGATTTGAGCGATGCGCGCGGTTCGATCCCCTACTACTTCCGTTATGGGCAAGGACAAATCGCCTGTCTGCAAGTTAATGAGCTGCAGCAGGTGCAGCTTGCTCAAGGCCAACTCGGTATTGTAGCTTTCGATGTCGCGTTCAAGGTGTTTCTAGTCAGTATAGAAAATCTCGAGAAAATTCGCTCCTGCAGTGAGCAGTATGTTCTCTGTTATCACGCGCCCGAGCCCAAGTCTTAAACTTCTCTCAGTGTGCGCGACGGCGATAAGCAGCCAGACAGTTGCGCAAGAGACTCACGATCGTCATAGGACCCACGCCTCCCGGCACCGGGGTAAGCCACGAGGCGACTTCCAGCGCTTCTTCAAAGCACACATCACCCACGAGCTTTTTATCTTCGCGGTGCATACCTACATCGATGACTACGGCACCTGGTTTAATCCAGTTGCCGCGCACGAGATGTTTGGAGCCGGCTGCCACGACCAGCACATCGGCCTGCCGGGTAATTTCCTCAGGCTGTCTAGTTTTTGAATTGATCGCTGTAACAGTTGCACCGGCGTTGCCGAGCAGTGTCGCCATCGGAGCGCCGACGAGGACAGAGCGACCAATAACGACTGCACGCTTGCCCAGTAGATCGATACCTGTTCTGGCTATGAGCTCCATCACCCCATAGGGTGTGCAGGAGACAAAGCCGTTGCGGCGCCAGACCAAGAGGCCCTGACTGAAGGGAGTCAAACCATCGACGTCCTTGTCGGGCGAAATGTGATCGATAGCGGCCTGACTGCTGAGATGCTTGGGGAGTGGTAGCTGGAGCAGAATGCCATCAATTCCGGGGTCTTCATTTAAGGCGCGTAGGTGGTCCTCGAGGACCTCCTGAGTGATAGTCGCTGGGAGAGTTACCGCTCGACTTTCAATGCCAACTTCCGCACAAGCCTTCTTCTTATGGCCGACATAGACTTCGCTAGCAGGATCGTTGCCGACCAGCATCACCGCCAGGCAAGGCGCTCGCTGTCCTGCGTTGCGGATACTTTGAATTTCGCTCTTCAGCTGTTCTTTGATCTCTTGGGCGATTTTCTTACCATCGATAATACGTGCAACCATGGCTGGCACCTATGGATAAGAGGATGACATCGGGGGGTCGAACGCCCGGAATATAAGGGAATGAGGCCAGCGAAACAAGCGAAAGCTCGCTCTATTTCCAGCTATGAAGCAGACCTTCAACCGAGGCGATGAGATTTAAGTCGGTGCTTGCATGGCCACCGTAAGCGTCACCGCAGTAGCCGAGATGGGCTTTTTGAATAGTGCGGGGATCGATTTTAGCAAACCAGCGCTGCTCAGCGGGATACGCCGAATGTGCCCAACCTAAGGGTAGTAACGCGATATGTTCGAGATTGGCTTCAGCGGTCTGTACACCTGGGATGACGGCGGCCAGCTTCTTCTTAGCTCGTTTAAGCCGTTTGATAGCTTTGACCACAGCCGGTGCCTGAACGGTCAGCTCGTAGGGGAGGGTGGCCTGATACGTGAGCTGCCTGCCATCACTGATAACTTGCACTTCTTCGGCCGGAATAAGCAAAGTCTCTGGCAATTCAGGGCAGGGGGCTGGGATGATGTCAGAGAGTATGACTAGACTGACGGGCTTGGTCTTGGCGGATAGGTTCAATACGGCAGTTGGCCAAAGGTCTTTAGGCAACCAGAGAATGGCCTCCCAGGGACTCTGCGCAACAAGTAACCTTGGCGCGCTAAACGCTCCTCGGGTACTGGCCACTGTCCAGAGATCTTCGTAGCGTGCAGCCATGATTTGGGCACGCGTTTCCAGTCGAAGTCTTCCACTCTCGCGCAGTTCGTCGATGAGCTTTAGGAAGAAAAGATCCTGGCGTCCAGACCATTGACCTCGTTTGCTTTCTTGAGCCTGGGCCACGAGAGTTCTGAGCGAGCAAGGCCCTAGCTCGGGTAGACCCCAAAGTTGGGCCAGTGGTTCGAGTACGACGAGCGCGGCGCTCTTCTTATCGCCTTTCCAAGCCTGCGCGAAAGTCTGGTCTTGTTCTCCGAGTTGATCGAGCGGGGTGTTCAAGAGTTCTTCGACCTGGGGCCACTCTTTGGTAGCTGCGCTGCCACCTAGTGCCCTCGCCATTTCGATCTTGGTAAGTGAGGCGAAGGGCATTTCGCTGATCTTTTGGGCGCTGAGGACTCCACTTCGGCGGCGTGGTGCGATCTGAGGGATCTGTTCCTCAGCCAGCGGCAGTGCCGATGAAAGGTAATCGTAAAGAGTTGCGCTGAGGGCCTGCAAGCCGCAGCTCCAGCTCCCTTCGCCTTCTAGACTGGGGCGAGTGCGACCGCCTATCCGAGCTTCTCGTTCGACCATGATAAACCGCCATTCCGGGTGGAGCTCGCTGAGGCGGTGCAGACACATCAAGCCGGCAAGGCCTGCCCCAGCAATGATTACATCTGCGGAATTTTCCATGATCCTACCTCCCGATTAGCAAGACGAGACTTGTCTTCCTTCCAGCCGAGCTCTACAATCCACGTTTTTATCACTTTAGGCGCGCATATGGAATCGCTACTCCTTGCCAAGCATCTTCGCAAAAGATTCGGTAAGCAGATCGCAGTGGATGATCTAAGTCTCGAGGTGAAAGCCGGGGAGTGTCTGGCGCTCTTGGGTCCTAATGGAGCAGGAAAGACGACCACGGTCGAGATGTTAGAAGGACTTATAGAGCCTGACAGCGGTGAGATTTCGATCTTCGGAATGGATCTGCGGCGCCAGCGGCGGCAGATTATGGAGCAGGTCGGTGTGATGCTGCAGGATACGCAGCTTTACAAAAAGCTGACGGTTCGGGAAACTCTGCAGCTTTTTGCGAGCTTTTTTCAAAAGAGTCTGCCGATAGCTGAGGCCCTTGCTATGGTGGAGTTGCAGGACAAGGCCGATTCCCGTCTTGAGCATCTTTCGGGCGGCCAGAAGCAGAGAGCTTATCTAGCCTGCAGTCTGATCAATGAACCGCGTCTCCTTTTTCTAGACGAACCGACTACCGGTCTCGATCCTCAAGCCCGGCGTCTGATCTGGGACCTTCTGCAAAAGCACATGGGTCGTGATCGCAGTATCCTCTTAACGACTCATTATATGGACGAGGCCGAAAAGCTTGCGCACCGGGTAGCCGTAGTCGATCATGGAAAAATTATTGCGATGGGCAGTCCAGATCACCTGATCCGATCGATTTCTGGCGAACAGGTCCTCAGTTTTTCATTTACCTCTCCTGCCGAGGAGGCTCGCCGGAAGCTGGAGCTGGTTCTGCCTTGGTTTCGCGACGTGGTGAGTAGCGGTGAGAATTTCGAACTGATTGCAGCCGATAGTGTCACGCATCTAACCGAGTTGAGTCGCGCTGCCGATCGTGAGGGTCTCAAGCTGCAAAAGCTGGAGATGCGCCGTTCGACTCTGGAGGATGTGTTTCTCAAGCTGACGGGAAGGAGTATGCGCGATGGCTAGTCTCAAGGAGCAGGTGAAGTGCCGCTGGCGGGAATTCAGGCGCGAGCCTTCGGCGTTTTTCTGGGTCATCTTTATGCCTATCCTTTGGATGCTGGCCCTAGGTTTTGCTTTCTCAAAGCCGCGTCCCGAGTCTTATGGCATTGGTTGGGTGACGGCACCTTCTGCAGGCGAGTTCTCAGCTCGCGTGGAAGAGAAGTTGGGAACTGACCCACAGATCAAGTTGAGGCGTGGTTCGGCGGAAGATCTCGGTGTGAAAATGAAGCGAGGCGAGATTTCGCTGATCGTGCGGGCTCAGGATGCCGGCTCATTTGTGTATCAGTTGGATTCGAGCAATCCTGAGGCGCTGCGGGCTCGCGGCTATGTCGATGATATTGTGCAGGCGGTAGGTGGCCGACAGGATCCTGTGCGAGCGGAGACTGAGGCGGTTTTGGCCGAAGGTGGCCGTTACGTTGACTTTCTGATCCCAGGCCTACTCGGACTGAGCATCATGTCATCGAGCTTATTTGGGGTTGGGATGACTCTGGTGTCAAATCGCAAGGAGAACCTTCTCAAGCGTTATATAGCGACGCCGATGCCCACTCATGATTTTATCCTCTCGCATATCTGCGGGCGTCTGATGATTTTGGTGGCTGAGTTTACAGCGGTTATGGCGGCAGGATTTTTGATTTTTCGTTTCCAGGTCTATGGCAGTTGGCTAAGTTACGGGCTTTTTGCTGTCTTAGGTGCGGGGGCTTTTACGGGTATAGCTTTGCTCTGTGCATCGCGTACGCGGAGTATTGCGATGATATCGGGTTTGACCAATCTCATATCGCTGCCCATGATGATGCTATCGGGTGTTTTCTTCTCAAAGAATAATTTCCCTGAGTGGCTGATCAAGGTCACCAACTTTCTACCTTTGACGGCGCTCAATGATGGGCTTCGCAAAATCGCGCTTGAGGGTTTGCCGCTCAGCGCTCTAGGCTTCGAGGCGGCTGTGTTGGGCTTCTATCTAGTTGTCGGGTCCTTGGCGGCTCAGCGTCTCTTCAAGTGGTACTGACTTGAGCTTTGAGCCACTCTTTTTTATTTCCGGGTGTTTTGAATTTCGTGTAGTGCCAACCTGCAGCCACGAGGTTGTCTTTGACGAGGCGTGCAACGCTGTAGGTCACGAGGCGACAGTTGGGGCTGGAGGCTTCTTTGAGTTTGCTAAACCACTCCGGAGTCCAGAGCTCTGGGTTTTTCTTGGGTGAGAATGCATCCTGCCAGATAAAATCGAGGTGAGCGTCGCGGAGGTCTGCGCTGCAGGCATCGCCGACGAGGACTTCCCAGCTTAGAGTTTTTTGCGAGAGTGGGTGAGAGAATTGGGCTGCGTAGCTAGATTTTGAACTAGCTACGAGGGCTTCTGAGTAAAGGCGCCATTCCGAACTCCAATCAGACTTCCAGGAAGCTTCGGGGCGTTGAAGATTTTCGACGAGCTCGGGTGTATTTTCGAGGCTAATCAGCCTGAGATGGCTGTGACCGGGGCTTTTCCACCAGGCTTCGATTGTCATAATGGCGTTATATCCAAGGCCTAGTCCGAGGTCGAGAACGGTGAGGGTCTCGTCTTGGTTGCTAGGGTTTTCGAGTTGTTGGCGGAAGCCGCTGCCTTCGATGTAGAGGGCGTTGGCTTCGAAGCGGGCGCCTTGAACTGCATGGAATTCTTCGTCATAGTGGGGATGTCTGAGGGTGAGACTACCGTCTTTGGTTTGGACTAGTTCGCCGAGATTTTCCATGGGACTCGCCTTCCTCTGACAAGCGTTCGGGCTATACCTAGATGACGAGCGTTGAGAAATCTATATTTTTTTAGTTCTTCGGTAGTTGACGAGTAGAGAGAAATTTTGATAAAACCCTGTTCTCGAAAGAGGCGGGGCGTAGCGCAGTTGGTAGCGCGCGTGGTTTGGGACCATGAGGTCGCAGGTTCGAATCCTGTCGCCCCGACCATTTTTCCTTAAGAAAAATGGTCCCTCAATCAACTCATGCCATCAACCCCTGTTCCCGTATTCCTTTCAGCTCCTTCTCCCTTAAAATTCACAAAAATAAAAAAACTCTTCAAGCGGCAACGTGCGAAGTTTTCCTGCGAAGTCAGTTCCGTAGCATGTCCTCGATGCCCTGCGAGACATTAGTGCCAGCTTTTGATTCTAAGTCAAAATATCCCTCCGTTGTCACGCGACTCGAATGACCAACAGCATGTTGCACCGCTTCAAGGCTAGTTGCACTGGTTCCCAATGTTACAAAGGTGCGCCTACAAACATGCGTTCCACTGAGACCTGGACTGGCTTTCTCAAAGGCTCTATTAAAGACATTTTGAATAGTATTCTTAGGCAAAAACGCATTTTTTCCGTCATTGAAGATGAAGCCTAAAGGTCTCTTCTCGACCAATTGTTTCAGTATTTCACTGACGCTCTCACCAAAATGCACGCTGCGTCTTGAGCCTCTAGTCTTCAGCTTATCTTTCAATTCAGGCTTTCCAGTTTTGTGAGCATAGATTACCTGCTGCTCGATAGTGAGAATTTTACGTCGGAAATCGACATGCTTGGCCTCTATTCCTAATGCCTCTCCCCGCCTCATGCCAGTATGCAGCATGATATAGGCGAGATCAGCGTATACAGGGTGTGGGGCGACTTCTTTAATTGCATCAAGCCAAAGAAACACATCGTTGCGCGAGAGAGCCTTTACGGGCTTCCTGACTTGAAAACCGGCTGGTATACACTTCTGCCGATGGCTCTTGAGGATAGGACTGAAAAATTGATGATCCCGCTTCCATTCTTTATAGAAGCCGAGAAGGGTCCGGAAATATTTTAGGTCCTTCAAAAATGTCTTTCTCTTCTTAGACTTTGCTGTTGGCAAGGACCACCAATGTGCAATCAGGCGATCGATGTCATCTGGCATCAAATTCCTGACAACCTTGTTTGCAAGCAGCTCACAGGAATCAACGTATGCAAACACCTCATCCATGCGGTCATAACCATCTTTTGAAAAGATGCCATGCTTTACATCGGCTGAGCGAATAGTTCTCCAATAAGTAATCAAATGACGAACTGTAAAAAATTCGAGGGGAATTTCCCTAACATCAAGCTGAATACTTTTTGCAGCCGCTAGTGTTTCATACTCATAGGTCAAAGCTTCCGACTCAGTAGCAAAAATCTTGGAAGGGAATTTCTTAAGATAATAGGGTTCAGCCCGCCAGCGACCTTGCTTTGTTTTATAGACAGCCATTTTTCAATCTCCTAGCGCGCTTGGGAAGGATGCGGATCTTTTCTTTCTCTTTCATCCACGATTCAACCGTCGATTTGAGTAGCCAATTTTTACGGCTCGGATGCGCCCCTGTGAAATCCAATTTGAGATTGTTTTGCTCGATAATCCAACTGCATCTGCAAACTGCTCTTTTGAAATAAGATCTTCGAATATTCCCGTTACATTTTCCACAATAGTCACCTTTCACATCAGCTTGAAGGATCTACTTCTAGTGGCACACCTCTTGGTGCGCTGATTTTTAAGCCTGCAAAGTTAGTTTTGATGGGTGTTTAGCCAATCCACGACGTCGCCCCATCGAAATCGAACGACACGGGTGCCGATTCGCACGGCTTTAAGGCCTTTTTCTGCCTGCCACTTGCGGATAGTTACCGGCGAGAGGCACAGTATCGCAGCCACTTGCTCTGTCTTAAGCAAACTGTCTTCTTGAAGTCTCTCGAGCATTTCAGGCCCATTTCCAACATTGAAATCATAAGTAATCACTACATTTCTCCTTTTGGCAAAAGATATCCAAGGCATCGACAACTGACGCATTCAAAATTAGTTTAAGAACTTTTTATAGATGAGGGCTTATCCGAAGGTGCTCAGAGCTTCTTGCACCTGTACTGCGAATTTCAACCCGGACCCAGCCATGTTTTTCTAGGACGGCAATAGCTCCGTCTAATTTCTTGCTTGAGTCCAGCATAGACCAGTGGTGCCGATAGATATTTCGGATATGGTCACCATCGACGACATTTCCCTGCTGAATTTTTTCAAGCAGAGCCTGGGCAGCTGGGATTTGGGGCTCTAACACTTTGCCATAGATCTTCCGAGCATGAGACTCTAGGTAATCGGACCAGCGAATGGCCATATCAGTGTGGGAAGCACCTACTTTTCCTTTATTTAGTGAAGTGCCGTAAGTGCCAAATTGAAAGTCGATAAGATAGAAAATAAGGGCCAAAGACGGCACGAGCGAGCGGTACTTCGCCAAATGTGACTCGAATGCTGGGCAACTCAGTTTTCCAGATCTCAGTCTGTTTTCAAGTTGACAGCGCCAAGCGTTGAATAGAGACTGGCCTTCTTTATCGAATTCGAGACCGGGGATCATAGATTGCTTAGTACGGAAGACGGGATTCAAATCTTTGAGATCAAGGCCATCTAGAGATTGGAAGAGGGATCGAATCTTTTCATAGATCTTAGGGTCTGGCCTGATATCGACGTTTTTCCACTTCGCCACTAAATCGGGATAGACCATGACTTGGAAGCGCTGCAGTAGCCCATCATCTTCCTCTCCTCCCTGCATAGAAGAAATAACGTACTGCTCTAGCTTGCCTGGCTGTAGACCTCCGAACAGTGACAGACAAAGAGCTGGGATGTGAATAGTACCCCGCCCTATTCTATCCACGGTATACGAGCCGTAGCCGTTCCATGATTCAAGATAAAATTCTCGGTCCCCTTCCCTGCCGAGCTTGTTGAGGCTCCTCAGCCAGCCGTAGAGCTCATCACGCAGGAACAGGATGCCACTGGGGTTCTCTTTCAAAATCAGAGCCAGTTTCTCTACTGTGGCGTCGTTAGTGATATATCGCTTCTCCTTGATCACTTCCTGATCTTCCTGTGCTTTCAGTTTGGAAAGTTCATTATGGAGCTTGCCTATCTCGCTCTCTTCGCCTCTCCTGGCGGCCTTCTTTACTGCGTCCTTGATGGCATCGACACGGGCTTTACGAATTTCTTCGCTGACCCGCTCCCTCTTGGACACTCTTTCAAAGTCTGCCGCTGCAATTGCTGCAAGCTCTGAAATAGGTTTGAATACTTCTGCCAAAATAGGGGATTTGAAGAAGCCAGGTCTAGCAATGATAGCTCCCCATAGGTTAGGAACCACAAACCAGGTGTCGAATTCTTTGGGATATAGACCCACTTTTCGACCGATGATGGAAGAGATGGCTACGATCAGTGGGGCCATAACAAACTCAGGTGTTACCTGCATCCTGTCTGAGATGTCTAACACCCAGGGTCGGACTTGCTCCGGAATAAGTTCTACTGGTAAAGGAGGTGCCGAAAAATGAAGCTTAGGTATCGGAGTTGGGCTTGGCCACTCATCTTTTAAGGCGGACAAGCGCTTTATTTTTGATGCTATCTTCTCGAACCCCGGATCTGAATAGCCCATTTCTACCATTTTCGGCATGCCCTCCCGGCGACCTGATCTTGATATCTACGGTGATATCTTTTATCAATTTTGATATATTATGAAGCATATTTACTGTCAATACATATCTCCTTAGCTATTTTTCTCTTGGAGGTATGCGATGGCAGATGCTTATCAAGACTTCTTCAAGAGTCTGGGAGAAACGCTCAAGAGAAAACGAGTTGAGGCTGGTTTGACTCAAAGGCAATTAGGAGAGCAAACAAATAAGCCGCAGTCGGCGATTGCTCGTATTGAGTCGGGTGGCAATGCTGATGTGCATCTAAGAGTGCTTTATGAGTTGCTTTCGGCAATGAAGGTCGAGATGGATGAGTTTTTTAGTGAGGTGATTTCACTCGGGACTGTCAAAGCTGGTGATGACAAGGACCTGTGGACTAGGATGAAAGCTCAGGTCGACCTGCTAGGTGATGAGGATAAAATTTGGTTTGCTGAATTGGTGGAGCATTGTTTAGCGAAGTAAATTGGCACTTTCGGCAGTTCATTTCCTGCCCGAAATCGATCTCGTTTAAATCGTAGTCATCGTCCTTGGTTCACTAAAAAAGATTTAAACTTTGCATCTTGGACCACCCACAGTGCTTGACAGACACAAACGCTTTGCTGTGCATTTTAAAAAACTGTGAAGATTCCTTGGCTCGCTTTTAAGTCCTGACCAAAAACCTAGGTCTATGCTGAAACACTGCCCCAGGCTGATCTAGTGACTTACAAATATCGGAAAATTTCAGGATAGCTGTCGCATAGGTGTTAGCTGACTATTCGGTAGTTGTCCTCTCTAGCGGATCGTTCTTCATCTTTCAACCAATTTAATTTGACCACCATTATTTTCTCCCAATTCCTCGTCTTCTTCGACCA
>JBGSTX010000308.1:0-6516 GCA_041736305.1 Oligoflexus sp.
ATAGACTTTTACCTCAAGTCTCTCGATAAGGAGACTCTGGTTCGGGAAGAGATATCAATTCAAGGCTGGGCTATATTTCTTGGGCCTTTGGAAAAAGCACTGAGGTCGAGTCATAAGATTCTTTTCAAAAATATGAGCGAAAAGATTGATAGCCCAGCGGGCTTGCGCTCGTGAGCTATTTATCAGGGCTATATTCTATCAATTAGGGTGAGAGCTTCAGGACGCTGAGGCGGGAAGCCTGGATTTCGGAATCGACATCCGTCACGCCGATGACCAAGGCCTTGTCGGTATAGAGACTCCTTTGAAAAGGGTCGCTGCTTTCTGAATTATAGGCGGCAAGACCTTCAACCTTACCGTAGCTTGACACACTGCCAGGAGACTGATCACCGGGAGCCTGAAAAATCACGCAATTTCCTGCTTCTCCTTCGGTTACTCCCTGCCAGCGAGCGAGACCGGCAAAAGTCACTTCACCGTCGTGCTGTACGCCTTGTGCGTCCTTGTATTCCGCTTCCGCTCCGACAGGTATAAAGAATGTCGATTTGCCGGCACTTTCGCCGTAGAGAGTGCATCATTGAGAGTGATCGGAAAGGTAGCGCCACTGGGATCGGATAAGGAAGCTACACGAGGCATCTGAATTCTAATTATACGAATGTAGTTTATTGTAGACCAGACTTGGCGAGCTTCTTCGACACTCATCTTCTGGGTCCGGCGGAGCGTGGATAGCCAGGTACTGAACTCATACTCGATCATTGCATTGTAGCCGTTTCCATTGAAATTCCCACGATTGAAAAACGCAATTTTATGGCCTTTTCCCTCAGGTCTAACCGCGAGCCCTTCGAAATTAATTTGGGCAGGGCCTTCCTGGTTTGCTTCGCCTATCAGATCCTTCATTGCATTGACGTGAAGATAGAAAGGTATGAGGTCATACTGCTCGGAAGGAACTCCGGATGCATTCAAAACCCGGGCCTGAGACCGATAGGAAGCCTTGCCAGGAATTCCATGCTGAAGAATATCAGAGCCGGAGCCCACAAAGAGCATGTCGCCATTGGGGAGCGTGCTGCTGGCTTCGAAGTCGAGCTTAAAAGCCTTCCGGTAGGTTTCGTAGTCGCGCTTATCATCTTCAAGTTTTGCAATCTGGGCATCACTGTCGATGGGGATCATAGAGATCTTAGCTGCGAGCTGATTGCCTCCAGCCTTTGCAAAGTCAGCAGGCATCTCCGCTACTCCAATCTTTCGACGCGAGTCTTGGGCAACGAGTACCTTCAGAGAGCCCGATGCCAAAGGTATGATGCGAACGCCTGAGGCTGCTCGAATAAAGCTGTCTGCTTCCTCGGGCAGAGGGTTGAGAGTTGTCGCCCCAGGCTTTTTTTCGTTTTTAAGGGGAAGGGTTTTGGGGTTGCTGCCGAAGCCAGCCTGCATCATAGACGTGAAGCGGGCTATATCTCCTTGCTTGGCTGGAGCGTAATCACACTGGACGCTTTGGACGCGTCCGGCGTCGGCCGTAGATCGGGTGACGCTTTGCGAACTCTGACAAGCCCAGGATAGGCTGACAATAGGCAATCCAGCTAGCCAAAAAGTCAGTCTTGGAGATGCAAATAGCTCGTTCATGAAGGTCCTTTAACACTAAGATAAAGATCAGGTAAATAAACCTTAACAATTCTGAGCTGATTTTGCCGCATCTTTGCACTGCTCTTGGCTCATGAACTGGACAAACGCCCGGTAGAGCGCTAAGTTCAGGGCAATTTCATCCCGAAAACCAGCAAGGACCAAGCATGAAACTCAAGATGTGCGCAGCATTATGGCTAATGACAACTGCCGCGTTCGCAGGTAACAACATTGATCAGGCGCAGTCGGAAGTTGAAGCAGAAGCTGCTACGGAAGGGTGGAATGTGCTCTGGGGCGAGCATATCGACCATAGCAGTTACGGCCTTTGTATAGCCGGCTACCTCGTCTTCGACACCAATATCATCATGTCTTGCGTAAATACCACCCTCTCCCCACAGATTCTCAGTCTAGGAGCCGAAGCCGTAGAACTTATGGCGAAGCATTGGGGTGATGTCGTGCGTATTGAGGATCTCGAATACCAGGGTAAAATTGTCAGCTACAAACACTGGAAAAAAACATCAGTCGGTAAGATCAGTCTCCCTAATACCCACCAAACCTATGTCCTCTGGCGGGACGTGGAAGGCGCCTAGATCCAGGCACCTCTAGCTAGCTGAGCGTCAGCGGGGTGCTGGAGATTTTCGGGTAAGGTTTATTTTGTTGATGAGGAGAGAGTAGCTCGTAGCTGCCGGGAAGCGGACATTAACGCCTCGAATTTCCTTAGCCGAAGGGCCAAAATCCGTAATCTCAAAACGAGCGGTTTGAAAAATTGGCGAAAGCAAACCGTAGATGCGCTCGATGCTACGCTCGTTCTCATTCACTTTCTCTTTGGAAAGGAAGAAGAGCGGGGGATAAGTTTTATCAAACTTCAGATATTCACGCAGATAGACCGGACTACTGACAGTGCCGTCAGCATAGACCAGCTCGATCTGGAGACTATCGTTGCTAAGCCCACTGCACCTGCCAGAGTCATCATTTGTGCAAAATTCATACTTAGCCAATACGATATCGAGCGTCCAGTAGCCGCTTGGATCTCGAGGCGCCGAAAATGGAATTTCGACCTTCGCCGCTACATTTTCCACGGGAGTCAGCACCCAGGCTGTACGAGTGCGTTTGGGAGTGGTAAAGCGGGATGTGGCCTGATCAAAACCGCGTTCAGCGTTTTCCTGGTTCCATTCATTAAACTTATCGAACTGAACCGCAGCGAAAGTTTCCAGAGTTTCAATCTTAACTTGAGCTGATTTCGTAGCGATCGTTCGTAAACTGTCGAAGACGGAAAGCCCATCGCCAGAGCGGATGAATTCGCGACTGCTACTCGCCATCTTTGCTAGCTGGCTGGGGAGATGGTACTGCGGGTCGAAAACATGCTCGCCTTCTTCCCACCGATCCTGGCCAACATGAGCGCGGAAGAAGGCTAACATGAGGGCTTTAAGATAGTCTTGCTGTATCTTCGATCCTTTTAGACCGGCCTTAGCGTAGCTCTCGTTGCTTAAATCAGGGCCCGAAGTATCCCAGAGAGGAGTCTGCTGATTTCCACAGCTGTGCGGTGCATCGGATACCTGCCATTCACTATTAAAAAAATTATGATTGGCACCCCACAGAGTGAAGATCGATTTCGCAAAGCCATCAGATTGCTCGGACATGCGCATGTAAGGGTTAATGCCCGAATAATCGCTAACATCAGTATCACAGCCGGGGATCAGAACAGTCCAGGGAAGACCCTGCGCATCGGCTCGCTGAAGATTTTCGGCGAGTTTCGAACCGTAGTCGATTGGAGCAACTTCAAAAATGCCGCGTATCTCTACGCCGGGAATCTTCTGTCTCCAAGCGACACTATCTGCACTCTTGTTGAGAATGTTGTAGGCGTAGCGGACACCTTCGCCCCCACGTGAGTGACCCATAAAACCTATTTCGCTCCAGTCGATCTTATTTCGCAGGTCTAGAGATGGGCTTATGCCTGGCACTTTGGGGAGTTTAGACCAGTTGGCAAACTGCTCGAGATGCTTGAGAACGAGGAGACCACGGGCATAGACGAGGAGTGGATCGGAATCAGTGCCGGCTAGACCATTGATTCCACGATTGGCATTGATTGAAATCACAACGTAGCCGTGACTTGCAAGGAGGCGAGCCTGTGGATCGTAGCCTCGGTAACTAGGCGCTTCCACGTAGCCACTGGGACAGGTGCCGGAGCGAGCATATTCCTCGGAATTGTCCAGTCGCGGGTCACTTGCGGTTCCAGTGGGGCTGCCGCAGGTCGAGTGATTTCCATGAAGAAAGACTAGAAGAGGAGCTGCTTGCACATTCTCAGGGAGAAAGAGGCGTCCGCGAATATCGATCGGATAGCTGCCATCGATTAAGGGAGAAATCTCCGGATCGACGGTAGCGGGAGTTGCGTATTCATACTCTTTGATTGTATTGGGGCCTGGCTTGAGCAGATCGACATCGACCATACTTGCATCGACGATTTTGACTTCGCTCTCTTCCGAGGTGCAGGCAGCTGCGACGGCGAAGAGAAAGCTTAGGGAGAGCAAACTTAGGAATCTTGAGCGAACGGTCTGCATTTGTGGTTCCTAGGCATTCAAAGGAGCTTCAGAAGATAAACCCAGAGCCTTGCCAGGCTTTTCGGTCTATCTTATTTAACTCTATTGCGCCTAAATGGCTTGATTGAGATTGCGCTCAGTAGGCGGCGGAAATGTGGGGGAAATCCGGTAGATTGCGAGCAATTGCACCTAAATCATCGCGGCCGTGCTCGATCCGGCCCAAGCATTTAGCTAAAATGTGTATCCCAGGTGGCAAAGAACCAAGTAATAATTGGAACTACTTATAAGTGAACGGCCAAAATTGATGTCTTGCTGCTTTGTCTCATGATGTGTGTCGGTCGAAGACACCTCGGGTTCTTCATGCCTGAGCTCGACCTGAGGAGTCATAATACCTGCCCAGTTAACGCCGATAAAAAATCGTTTGATGTACCAACGGTGACCGATGGATAAATCGGAAACGACTCCTCGTGTATGGAACTCCATTTGTTCACCGCTAGACTTCAGACTTACACCTCCATCGTTTCCCCATATCAAACGACGGTTGTAGAAGCGATTGCCACGGAGATCCTGGCTGCGATAAGCGATCCCACCACCCAGGAATAAACGAGATTTGAAAGGAAACCAAAGAAGTCGTACCCGACCAAATTCAGAAATGCCGCTGGTGCCACCAAAACGTAAGGTAGCGCGTAGGTAGCCTGCTTCGAGAGAAAGCGTTTCCAAAGCACGCCACCCCATGCTAACGCCAGTCCCAAAAACAAAGGGGGTCATTAAGCCGATATCACCTTGAACGGAGTATCGAGACTGAAACACTTTTTCAGGGAGAGGCTCAGGTGAATCAGTCTGTATAATGGATTCCTGGGGTATCGGATCGGTGCTTGATGCACTTGCTTCAATCGATAGCAAAAGTGTGATAGCAATCATGAATTTTAGTTGCATCATACTTGGCTTTATCGATGTCACGGTCTCTCCCAAAGATACCTTGAGTTCTGATGCATGATAAGTCGCTTCGTTAGCAGTTCCATAAATTAATAAGCTAGATTTGCTGACTGATGTGTGTTTTTTATGGGACGCGACTCCAGGCCAAACCACTCTTAACTGCCTAGTGCGACCTTGCTTTGCGACTCGCTTCATGATCCGCTGCTTCGCATGCGCTTCGGCCGGCGACCTCGTTAAAACAAACTGCCTGCCCAGAGTTCCCGAATAAAGTCATCGATGATTCAAGACCCGGATGCCATCCTCCCGCCTTAAGGATTCTCCTTCATGGATCACAAGTATCCTCTGTTTAACTTCGGGATGTCCTGTCCTAATGCCTTGAGGCCGCGAAAGTGCTCATCCCGCAAACGACTCACGCCCTTGCATAAGACGCAAAAACGTCAGATTGCAGCAAATCTATATATTTAGCCTGTGGATAGAGATCGTGAAGTAGGGTGGACTTGCTGCATCGGCGCGGTCCCCATAGAAAAAATGAGCGTTGTGGTATTTTACTTAATGAAATCAACCTTCTATACACAAATGAAGCCTTTATTCAAATAAATGTTATTTATATGAAGTGGCACTTTATTATCATGATTTCCCAGAATAAGGTCAAGTTAGGGCTCGGTTGCGCCTGGGTATGTCCATGGTATTCTCCAGGAAACCTCGAGGGCAGCGCTATGGGACGAGCGAGGCTGATATCGCAGCCTGCCAAGCTCCTTTGTGATCCGCTGCTTCAGCCGAACTGATCTTCCAGACCAAAAGCGGCTGAGCATTCGCCGTTTTTGGCCGGGAAAATCTAGATCATTCTGCTTCAGGTAGTGGGCCGTCATCAATGGGTAGACCGGCCATATCTCCGAATGGACCTAAAGGTCCAAAAGGTGGGAGGCCAGCATAAATTGGGGGTCTATTACGAAGCATGAACTTCGCCTGGTTCTTGTCTTGATTTAAACTTTTTCCTGCATCCATTTTAACATCGTCCCTGGTTTCGCTACGCTGCGGGAACAATTGGCCGCTATAACTGAGAGAGAATGCAGAGACGCGCTCGGCGTGTTCTTCCATATCAAGGCCGTCCAAGCGCTCCGAGAATTCTCCATAGCTTGTATCGACAAGTAGATTTTCAAGACGAGGCTCATTGAGAATATCTTCAAGTATTGTGCGAAGATTAGCGAATTGGTATCCATCAAAAGTGAATTCGTCGTTACCATACGTGTCGTTCATGATAGCGAGATAATCCGAGTACACGTCTTTCATTTCGGTCTCGGAAAATTTCAGGATAGCTGTCGCATAGGTGTTAGCTGACTATTCGGTAGTTGTCCTCTCTAGCGGATCGTTCTTCATCTTTCAACCAATTTAATTTGACCACCATTATTTTCTCCCAATTCCTCGTCTTCTTCGACCA
>JBGSTX010000369.1:0-11443 GCA_041736305.1 Oligoflexus sp.
TGTCCAATAAACTGTCCAATAAACTGTCCAATAAACTGTCCAATAAACTGTCCAATAAACTGTCCAATAAGTCAGTGAATACAATAGGTTAAATTAATGTGATGAAACTAGCTTTCGCTAATGATAGCCTATATTTGAGGCTGTAGGAGGTCGAATGCCAGACATCAAAAATAGAGATCAAAAGGTAGAAAAGCTAAAAAAGAAGGTTCTCAGTATTCTGCAGCAGGGACCAGCTCGTAAATCCGATATATATGCAGGCGTGGCCCCAAACATAAGCAATGAGAAGGCCCTTCAAAGACTTCTCAACACAATGCTGCAAGAAGAAATGATTCAGGCAAGCGGCGAAAGGAAGGCCAGAACCTATAGTCTGCAAAATAAGGCGAGTCGAGTTGAAACTCTCATGATGCCGGTCCCATTGACGCCTGCAGACATGAAGACGCAAAAAACTTTCTCAGCCTATCTTCCCTATCTTGAAAGATATTTTAGCTTGAAGCCAGCCGAACGTGGTTGGAATGGCTTTGAACCTGAAAGAATCATAAATTATCCCACATTTAAGGGAAAGCTTCTCAGCGAAGCAAGCCTGTCTATAGTCAATGCTCTGCCTTCATGGGATGAAGCAACTGATCTTGGCTCCACCTATGCAGAAGGCGCTGCAAAAATATTCCTGCTCCAATTCTCCTTTAACAGCTCGAAACTCGAAGGTGCAGTCGCCAGTCTTGCAGATACTTTGTCAATTATGGAAAACCCCGAAATTCATGAAGACGATGAAAAGAAAATAATCGTCATGAATCACAAGCGTGCCGTGGAGACCCTGATACCGTGGATTATAGATCCTAAATATGATATCGAAAGTGAGCTATCAAGAAGTGCTCAGGTAATAAAAGAAATTCATGCGCTTCTTATGGTAGGTCTCTTACAAGACGAATCGGAAGGGGAAGTACGACGAGGAGATATAAAAATATCAGGTTCCTCTTATCTCCCGTCGAATAATGGCGAAACGCTGGAAAAATCTCTTCATGAAATCGCCATTCAAGCTGGAAAAATTGCAGAGCCATATGAACGATCTTTTTATCTACTGACCCAGATTGCCTATCTTCAGGCCTTTCGTGATGGTAATAAAAGAACGGCTCGCTTGATCTCAAATATCCCTCTAATCGCAGCGAGGAAGGCTCCTCATGTTTTCTCCTCAATAGAAGAGGAAGAATTTGATCAGGCCATGGTCTTTTACTACGAAACTGCCGATGCCAGACCTTTGCAACAACTCTGGCTGGAGTCCTATATTGAAGGTGCAAAACTCTTTCAAATTGCCCAGAAGGACTACCAAAGAGCAGATCTGGATAGAGCGACGCTGGCGCCGCTTCGATGGCTTGCTATTAATGAAATAATTCGAAACCACGTGGGTGAGTCTGACTTTCCGAAGTTGGTAGAAAGGATTCTGATGGAAAGCGAGTTCAAGGCGCGATACCCAGCTGCAGTTCTTCTCTCACACGTTAATTCTGGAATTGATAAGCTTTTACGATCATCTGTTGGCGCCTTGGCCCACGGATTGAGTGAAGAGGAACTTCGAGAGTGGCGCAAAGCATTCAAGAAAAAAAAGACCTAATTTTGTCACCGGTCAGTCAGAGATCGCCCTGCCGTAGGATGACTCCTTTATTTCAAAAGAAGGTCTTCAAGAATTAGGGATGATATTATTTCTCTCACCATACCGACTATCAAATTATCGGCCAACCGATAAAAGATTTCGCCCTCACTTTCAGAAATCCTAATGAGTAGCCTCTTTTTTTCGTCATCAAAGATATTTCTCTGCACCAGTGCCACCCTGAGGATCTGGTATCTCTTTCCCAAGACTTATTGCCTCGGAAAGTATTTCGCTTGGAACATATCGGGCTAGGTCTGCCATTCGCTTTGTTGTTGTTTTAGAGAACTTCAGATACTTGTGGAGGCATCCACAAGTTTTTCAATTTTGCCAGAGACACCTGCTTCGCTCCCAAGAACACCCTGAGCTGTGTGAAAGTCTGTAGGTACTCATAGTGCCGCCTATTTTTTCATGAGTGCATGTATTATTACTGGCAATTCTTCTGTCGGACGCTTGCTAAATATCAGCTCCCATGATGGGACTGAGTGTGACGGCCGCATCAGCTAATGCATAGGCAAGGCGAACTATCAGCACTATTAGGTGCGCGAGCAAAAATTTGAATTCAAATATGCAGGCATTTTCCAGAAAATGGCGCTATAAAACTAAGCCTAGCAGATCTCTATCAATGTGCATCCCAAGCAAACTCACTCCAGCAGACTTCTAGTCGCCGCTCGTTGAATCTCAGGATAGAAAAAACCGATTCCTAGAATCGCATAGGAGTCTGAACTTGATTTAAAGGACTCATTTTCTATCGCGCCATTATAAGATTGATTTTCTGCGATGAACTGAAAATACCAACGGTCATTGAAAAAAGCCCGATAACCAATTCTAGTGAGAAGGGAAAGCATGGGGCCGGTATAATTTTCATTCAGGCTATCTTCGTAATGATAGATGCCTAAGCCTGGTCCTAAGGAGAAGAAGAGTGATCCAATCGGTGTATAAAATGCGAGATCGCCTAGAATATTAAGCACCGATGCATAGAACTTTAAATTATAGTCGAAGCTTGTGAAAGGGATGGTCGGATCAGTTTGGTGAGCGTCCCACTCGGATTTTGGTGCGTAGGTATTAAGCTGATTCGTGAATCGGAAGTTGAAGTATGGAACGAAGCGAAAGCTGACATCAAAGAGATTAAAACCTTTCCTGTGCAGAATTTTCTCGAAGCGAAAGCTACTTAGCACCGGCGGGATTGAACTTGCATTTTCACTCGACAATTCGTGATAGATATCGTCGTCGCCACCGCTGGCGTATTCATTTTCAAAGTCTTGCTCCGAAAATCCTCCAACCACACTGGTCGGAACTAGCTGAGCTAGAGAAAGTTTCAACCAACGCGAAAAAGGAATTTCAAAATACTCGCTCTCGGCTTCTCTCATCACAACGTGCTTGTGCAATAAGCCCCTATCTGGCTTATTGCTAATTATATTAAGGACCAGAGGTTTGATCGTAAGTTTACCGAAGTTATAGGAATAATCTAGCGATACCGCATGGGTTCCCTTGAATTGAACTTGAAAAACACTGCGCATATTCGCACTGAGTTCGCTCGCTTCCACTGGATCGGCGTGCGAGATATTTAAGAATGTGAAGACATTCTTCGCATGATCGCTGCTGACTATCTTGTCACATGATTTGAAATATTTTCGGTCGCGAGCTGCCTTTATCCAGAGCTGGATCACATAGTCCGAGGTTCTCTCATCTATACTCTCAGGTGGAAGAATCACAATCGTCTTACAGGCGATGGGATCTAAAGGCGGCAGTGTCTGGCAGCCCAAAAGTAGCAGAGCATGAAAAGGCAGCAAGGAGAACACTAGCTGCAAGATCTTATGGCAAGCTTGCTCTTTGCGCCAAACCATTGGAGTAACCCCTAAAAAGTGCAGTCGCAATCTTATCATAAAAAGCCCGGATGAATCACTGCAGCCGCCGTGAAAGATTTCCGACAGCTGCCCAAGCTTCAGTCAGATCGTTCCTGGGTATCTAGCTGTTTTCTTCCGCTTTCTTAATTTCTCGACTTGGCAAATCTCTTGAATAAGGCCTTCTGCCACTGAGTTCCTCGTTGAGGAGCAAGGGTCGATCATTTTTCCCGAGGTTTGTGATGTCGAATGAAAGTAAGCACGAGTTCCAAGACCGCTTGGACACCAGCACCCAGCTAGGACCAAGAGAAACAGTGGAATATAAGGAAACCAAGCTGCACTACTATGCAGGATTGGTTTTTATCGTCGTGGCTCTATTAGGGCTAGCTATCCAATTCCGCACCAGCCGACTGTTGTTTTTTGATAGCGTGCTGGCCTTCCGGGAGAGTCTTTTGGAAACTAAAGAAGACGCAGCGGCACCAAACGAAGCCCACTGATCGTCGACGGGACCATTTTCGCAATTAGACTTATAGAAAACGCCTCTATGGACGGTGGATAGCCACCGCTCCTCGCCTGTAAGAATTCCAACTCATCTTCTTCGACTACATTCGCCGAACTAAAACAACCACTTCAAGCCACTAATATAATTGTAAAATAAGGATGTTTTACAGTTTGTCACCAAGCGTCCGAAGAGAGAAGAAGTGGTGGTTCTAGAGCTTACAAACGACCAGAATAGAGGAGTAAAGGATGGCTAAGGTAAGTAAGCATCCCCAGCTTTTTTTCCTAACTTTAGTTCTCGGCTTTGCAAGTCCCGTTCATGCGAGCGGCGAAGACTGGGAGCGGGAGGCGGAAGGAACTAGTTTTGTTTATGGCGGGGAATGCAACCAACTTTCGCAGCTGGCGCATCGATCAATAGTAGCCATCGTCCACAGTGAGCACCTGGAGAATTTTAGCCGCTTCTGCAAAGCCGAAGGCGTCTATTCCTGCGATGACTTCACCGCTCTGCTCGGCGGCTTAGGTACACTCGAAGGTAACGGCTCCATTGATTGCCGCTTCGTTCCCAATCCTATTAAAGACTGAGACTCACAAGAGGCTGCTCTCTCAGAGCAGCTTCGCAGCTTTGGTCGCCAGTTCGCTCCTCTCACCTTTTTTCAGCGTCACGTGCGCGGAAATTTCCTCTCGCCTAAACCTCTCGATGACATAAGTCAAACCGTTCGTCTGCGAATCCAAATAAGGATTGTCGATCTGATAAGGGTCACCGGTGAGGATGATCTTCGTCCCCTCTCCAGCCCGCGTCAATATTGTCTTGATCTCGTGAGGCGTTAGATTTTGCGCCTCATCGACCACGAAAAACTGCGAGGGCAGCGAGCGGCCCCGGATGTATGTCAGAGGTTCAACAGCCAGCATGCCTTGGGTAATCAATTCCTGATAGCTCTTATTGAAGCGCTTCTGGCGCGAACCAGGCGCTCCCCCGAGGAGCAGCTCGAGGTTATCGTAGATCGGCTGCATCCATGGATTGAGCTTCTCATCGATATCCCCCGGCAGGTAGCCGATATCCCTACCCAGAGGAAATATCGGACGCGAAACGAGGAGTTTTTGATACTGATCTTCGTCAGTGGTCTTGACGAGCCCTGCCGCGATCGCCATAAGGGTCTTGCCCGTCCCGGCCTCACCGCTGATAGTCACGAGCCGGATCCTATCGTTGAGCAGGCACTCGAGCGCCATAGCCTGCTCCATATTCCGCGAATAAATGCCCCAGACACCTTCGGTCCTTGGATCGATCATTTTGATCAAACCCTCAGCCCCGTCGTACATCCCAAAGGCCACCGCACTTTTATCGTCGGCATCTTCAAAAACCACAAACTGGTTGGGATACAGTTCCACCTTCGGTAAGCGAAGTTCTCGATTGGTATAGAACTCGTTGATCAACTCCGCCGTCAGCGTTTCCGTGACGATGCCCGTATAAAGATGCGAGATATCGACGACCTTATCGGCCGCAAAATCCTCGGCTGCCAGACCGAAGGCATCGGCTTTGATCCGAAGATTGGTATCCTTCGTGACAACTATCACCTTCCGACTCTCACCAAACTGCTTCTGCAGAGTGAGACCTATCGCCAGGATGTGGTTGTCGGTGCTGCTCGCCAAGAGCTCGGGCAAGATGTCCATATTGTGCCCGAGGTAGACATAAAGCTGTCCTGAGTCTTCCCGATCTTCAAAGATATGAATGCCGGACGAGAGCGTTCCACGGTCGCGCATCTTATCGAGGATGCGAGATACCTCGCGTGCATTACGGCCAATGTCGCTTTGATCTTTCTTGAAGGTATCGATTTCTTCAATGACCGAAATGGGGATGACCACGTCGTTATCGTCGAATTTGAAGATGCTCAGGGGATTACTCAAAAGGACATTAGTATCCAATATGAAGACTTTCTTCATCAAGGTACCCCGCGGCTTGTTTGACTTGTATGGCTCTTTACCACATTTAGCATAGAATTTGGCCCTCCAAAAGTCGCGATTCGCAAAAACGCGAAAAAAGGCCTCCCGTTTCTATCTCACCATCTCATATAAAACCGCACCGCGCGAAAAGTAAAGATCGGTAAGGCCCGCTGACAAATCCCTAATGAGGAGTTATGCTGGGTGGAACAGTTCGGACTCTCATCGCCGGAGGCAAACTATGGCAGAGGCTTTTGATCTTCTGTACAACCTCAACCAAGAGACACGCTCGCTCTTTCAAGAAAGGCAGGTGATCCTCAGTTTCAGCGGCTTCCTGCAAAAGCTCCAGGAAAAGCCCAACCTGATGATACGAAATGCCTCCCAATATCTCTATGACACTTTCAATTACTTTGGCAAAACGACTCTCGACGAGTCTCATCAAAATCTCACCCGTTGGAAAATCTTTGATCTCGGAACCCACAAGTACATTCCCATCATCGGCTGCGAAGCGGTTCAGGATGAGATTTACAAGATCGTCACCGGTTTTGTCCGCCTCGGCTACTCCAACAAGTTGATCCTGCTGCATGGACCAAACGGTTCGGCAAAGACCTCAGTCATCGAGTCCTTGGCCCACGCGATGCAAAAGTACAGCGAGATCGAAGACGGCGCGGTCTATCGATTCAACTGGATTTTCCCTACCGATAAATCGCTCTCGGCCAACACGGTAGGATCTTCGGGACCTATCGGATTTAGTGGCGCACAAGAAGTAGAAACTGGCGTGCGTGAAGACTCCTTCGCCTTTCTCGACGAAGCTCGGATAGCCTCCAAGATCTTCTCCGAGTACAAGGAAAACCCGATTTTCCTCATTCCGATGCCTCAACGCGAAACCTGGCTGCGCCGCTGGATCGCGAAAAACCAGGGCATAGCAGAAGAAGCCGTCGAGATCCCTCAGCACATCTTGCTCGCCGGACTCTCCAAACGCAACCAGCTGATTTTCGAAAATCTCCTGGCTGCCTACGAAGGGGATCTAGCGAAAGTCTTGAGGCACGTGCAGGTTGAACGTTTCTTCTACTCGAAGCAGTATCGGGTCGGGGTCGGTACCGTCGAACCTCAGATGTCGATCGACGCTTACGAGAAGCAGTTGACGATGGACCGCAGCATCGCCAATCTTCCCCCTATGCTGCACAACATCAGTTTTCATGAAGCCGAAGGCCCCCTGATCGAGGCTAATCGAGGCATACTTGAATTCTCGGATATGCTGAAGCGTCCTATCGAGGCCTTTAAGTACCTGCTCTCGACGGTCGAAAGGGGCAATCTCAATCTGCCTTCGGCAACGACCAATCTCGATGTGGTCTTTTTCGCAACGACCAATGAAAAGCATCTCGATGCTTTCAAGACGATTCCCGACTTCGCCTCTTTCCGCTCGCGCTTCGAGCTCGTCACTGCGCCCTATCTTCTCCGTCCCTCGCTGGAAGCGAAGATATATGAACAGGACATCAAGGGCCTGAACAAGACCAAGTTCATCGCACCTCATTCGATCGAGATGCTCTGCCTCTGGGCGGCCATGACTCGGCTGAAGCAGCCTAATCCCGACTATTATGACTCCAAGTACCGGGCTTTGGTCGCACGGATCGATCCGAGGGCTAAGGTCAAGCTTTACGAGAGTGAGAACCTCAACCCCTACTTCAAGCCTCATGAGGAGGGTCTGCTCGAGGAGCTGCGGCAGACCATAGCCGAAGAATATCAGAACGTCGTCGCTTACGAAGGGCGTTTCGGTGCCTCGCCGCGCGAGGTTCGCAGCATTCTCTATCGCGCCATTCAAAACGAACGCTATACCACCCTCACTCCGATGGCCATTTTCGACGAACTCGAACGGCTGGTGAAGGATAGAACCGTCTACGAATTCCTGCAGCTCGAGCCACGGGGCAAGTTCCATCAGCCGCAGGAATTCATTCAGGTGTGCAAGCGTGACTTTGCCGACGTCTTCGAGAAAGAGGTCACCTCCTCGATGACTCTGGTGGACGAGGAGCAGTACACTTCTCTGCTCAGTCGCTACATCGAAAACGTGGTGGCGCAGCTGAAGCGTGAAAAAATCTACAATAAATCCACCGGCGCCTACGATGCAGCCAATGAAGGCCTGATGCGCGAGGTCGAACGTATCCTGAAGATTTCCGGACCGACCGACAAGCACAGGGAATCGCTACTCGGTCGCGTCGCCGCCTTCAAGATCGACAATCCTAGCGAATCAGTCATAGTTGGACGCATCTTTCACGAGTATCTCGACACCATCCGCGGGCACTACTACGACGAGCGCAAGAAGATGGTCGACGATAACTTCAAGGTGATGCTCAGTCTGGGTACGGACGAAATCAAAAAGTTCAAGCAGGACGAGATAAGTTTGGCGGAAGTGACCTTCGATAATCTTCAGAAAAGATTCGGCTACACGCGCGAATCAGCTCACGACTGCCTCAAGTTCCTCATGTCCTTTAGAGGGCAGCAGCTCGTTTCCTGAAGGCCGACGGGCGCTTGGAAAAGCCTCCTCTTCTCCCACCGGAGGAGAGGAGGCTTTTTCGCCTTCTAGTGCAGAACGCGTTTAACGAGGATTTTCTGCGTTACCATTTCCGCCAGAAATTCTTTGAGACCGGGGAAGGTCTGAAGATCCTCCCTAAGCAGAAAACGCCAGTCGAGCTGATGAGCCTCGAAGCGGAAGAGCTCGAGAATCTCTCGCTGAGCGCTGGTGATGAAAAGCCGCCAGTCGACGGTCTTGCTATCCTTCCGGACAAAGACCGTAAGGCAAAAGTCCATATCTTTGTAGAACTGGCTCTCGTCATCGTTTCTGGGATTGAGCGCAATATCAATGCGGGAGGCGAGAGCAAAGTAGCCTTCGGGTAGGTCCCAAAGCTTGGCGTAGGATTTAAGACAATGCTGCCAGAGATCGCGCGGCTTGGCCGCATCGCCCGGCTCGGCATCGAGGTCTTCGGGATCCACCTGATCTTTTAGACGCCGCGGCACGGCTCGCACCATAGCTTTATCAAAAGCGTGCGACTCCCTTATCGGATAAGTATTAGCAATCTCCCAGAGCTTATCGCGATGCTGAACGACTGCGGCGGCACTCGCCTGCATGAGTTCGAGCTCGCGTCCGAACCAATCGCCCCAGAGTTCTTGCAAGGCTTCATCCTGCCAGCCCTCGCGAGACGACACCTTGTTGATGCGCGGTGCGAGCCGGTCGAAAGTCTTGAAATAAGCGTTCAGGTCGAAGCCTGCCTGCTCAAGTGCCCACTGACCAAGACCCATCTCAAGCTGACTGCCAAGCGTCTGCACCTTGCCCCAGAAGTTGTCGCCAGGATCGCCATGATCTTTCAAACAGAAGAAAGTCGAGCAAACCGCATTGCGGAAAGCATGTATGGTGCAATAGCCGGTGCTTCGCTCGAGGTGGGGACAGAGAACTTTCTCGCTCTGCCCAAAACGGTCGTGTTCGAGGTCATCGAGATAATCGATCCACTGCGCGGGCGCATAGTGCATACCCTCAGGCAGGAGCAGGCCGCGGTCCAGCAGACCCTGCACCATAGCTGGTCCCTTAGGACTTAGGCTGGCGAGTCCAAGGAGAAAGGCCGGAACCCGTGGCAAATAGGTACAGCATCGATAGTCCGGCTTAAAGCCTTCGTAGCAACTCTTCGGGCAGTTCATGCAGGTGGCCCGGCGCTCTTCAGGAAATTTGAGCGCTGTAAATTCGCGGGGCATCATAAATGCCCAGATTCCAGGAAACTGATGGGGTCCGATCCGAAGCGCCTGGAGCATCGGGTCGTCGGGCTGAAGCATTTGGTGGAGTTGCAACATGAAGTCTTTTTTCCCTCGATCAATGAAGGGCTATGATGAACAGAATCTCGAAAATCTTCAAGGATCCTTGAGTGCGCCCCTATGGCAAGCCTCAAAGTTCTTCCAGAGAAGACTTTTCGATGACGGCTAAGAGTTGCCAAATCCCCCCCAAAGGCGCTATAGCAAGTATGGATAAGGTTAGGCTTAAAATCTGAAGCACCCTTTCGTAGATAGTAACAGCCATAGGAGTGGAAATTTTTTGAAAGTCCTAGAACGTTCTGACATTAGAACCATGAAGGAGGTTCGGCTCGTCGGTGAAGGTCGCAACGATATCGTTCAAGCAGCTGAAGCCTTGCGTATTGCCGAAGAAGAGGGAATGGACCTCGTTCTGGTCAGCACTCCCGAAGCAATTCCTCCCGTCGTTCGCATTGAAGACTTTAAAAAACTTCAGTACGAGAAGAAGAAAAAGCAAAAAGCCAATCGTCAGAAGTCGGATCTTAAAGAAATCCAGCTCAAAGCCAATATCTCAGACCACGACCTGCAAACTAAGGTCAGCAACATCGATCGCTTTCTCGAGCGCGGTGACAAGGTGAAAGTCGTAGTCCGTCTAAAAGGTCGTGAGCGCGATAATCCTCAACGGGCCCATGATCTCATCGATCGCGTCATAACCACGGTGACGATCGCGTGCAAGTCCAATAAGGTTCCTGGCCCTATTGCGACGGCCATACTCGAACCCAGCAAATAAAATTTCGTCTCGTTCAAGATAAAATAAGATCCCGCTATATGCGGGGTTTTAACTTTTTGTCTGCGTCTAAGTATGTAGTTTTTCCGCCTTATTTCCCTCTCCCGTCTTTTCCTTTATGCTTCTGCTCAGTAAATCCCCATCTAGAGAGAGGTCCTTATGACTCCAACTGACAATCGCGCAATTGACGCTATCTGGAAGACGGACTTGGACAACGCTCAGGAAAAGCTCGTGCTTTATCAGCTCGCCAGCAAACACGAACTCGGAGAACGCTATTCTTCCAATTGGAAAACTCTAGAAACTTTCATCGCTGACTTTCAGCCTCGCTATGCGTCGATGAAAGACCTGCGCGATGGAACTCAGCTCAGCGAGATGAAACTCCAAAGAACCGTCGAAGCCCTGCTTAAAAAAGGCTATATTGAGGATCAAGGCCACACCGAAGACCGCGCAGGGGGCATTGAGACTCATGCATATGCGATTACGCCCAAAATATTTCAGGAGTATCGCCGGGTCCTACAAGCTCAGGGCAAGACTCTGCAAGCCTAGTCGGGTCTATCAAAGCCATGGCTGAGACCAGCTTTTCGCGACAGCTAAATGCGTGCGGAGGAGCTAGAGTCTTGGCCCTTAGTTTTTTTCTCCACGCCAGTTCTCTCGAAGCCACCATCATCACCTCAGCTCGCATCGGCGGGGGTCCCGCTCGGTACCGCAGCGCCCAAAAAGACATCAGTAGCTCAAGCTTCAGCGGAACTTTGCGCCTCGGCTATGTTTTCACGGATTTTGGACTGCTCGGCGGTGTCGATGCTGCAAGTTTCCGCATCGACAAAAATTCTAAAGCTGGGGTGAGCCATGACATCGATGGTAATCAGGTAGGCGTCTTTCTTGGCATGCTTTTGGAGCCCTGGGCTTTCTGGGTCGGAGGGGGGCGCGGACAAATTAGACAGTACGACCGTGCCGAACCCGATCAAGACGAGC
>JBGSTX010000017.1:0-13367 GCA_041736305.1 Oligoflexus sp.
CGATTTTTTCGCCGGCCTTGACCTTCAGATCGATATTGCGAAGGACTTGAAACTCGCCGAACCACTTCTGCAGACCTTCGACTTGCACGACTTCCTGAGTTGTGTTTCCCACAGGAATTTCCTTTCTTTACTGAGCGCGCCGAGTCCGCTAGGACGACTCGCGTAAACGATGCTCGATAGTTAGACTGTAGCGCGACATAGCGAACGAGAAGAGCCAAAAAACAAAACCGGCAAAGAGGTAGCCTTCCATAGCTGTGCCGAGCCACTGCGGATCCGTGCTTGCCGCTTGTACCATGCCGAGCAGGTCGAACATGCCGATGATGAGGACGAGACTACTGTCTTTGAAGAGCCCGATGAAGGTGTTGACGATGCCCGGGATTACCTTGCGCAGAGCCTGCGGAATGACCACCAGGCTCATCATCTGCGGACGGGAAAGATTGAGAGCAATCGCCGCTTCATACTGTGAACGTGGTATCGCCTGCAGTCCGCCGCGCACTACTTCAGCCATATATGCAGACGAGAAGAGAGTCACGCCGATGAGACAGCGAAAGAGCTTGTCTATTTCCATCCCCGGCGGCAGAAAAAGGGGCAGCATCACCGAGGCCATAAAAAGCACCGCAATGAGTGGCACGCCCCTCCAGAGTTCGATGAAGGCGATGCTGAGCCAGCGAATCACCGGCAGCTCTGAACGACGCCCGAGCGCCAGCACTATGCCGAGAGGAAGCGAAAGCGTAATGCCCGTAATGGCGATCAGCAGAGTCAGGAAGAGCCCACCCCACTGCGCGGTATCCACGTGCTGCAGTCCTAACCAGCTACCTTCGAGGACAGCCCAGCTAACGAGTGGAACAAGGACGATCAGGCAGATCGCCCACAGTCCTTTTTTTCGCACTTTGAAAACTGTGAAAATCGAACTCACCCAAATTCCGAGAGTCAGGATTGGTCGCCACAGTTCGGCGTAAGGATAGAATCCAAACATGAACTGCAAAAAACGCATTTTAATGAAGACCCAGCAGGCCCCCGTCCCGGTGCAGGCACTGCGCTCTGTGCCCGACAGCTGCGCGTCTGTCACGAGCCATTTGTAGGCAGGCGCTAGCAGATAGTGGAGCAGGAAAAAGGCCAAGGCGGTGACTATAGCCTGGATGGGCGAGCGCTTGGCCCAGCGGACGAATTCGCTCCTCTTCCAGGTTTCACGAGGCGCCTCACCAGCTATGGTTTTAGTGTTCATATCGCAGAACCCGTCTCTGATAGCTGTGCATAAAAGCAGATATCATCAAGCTGATGACGAGGTAAACGACCATCGTCAAAGCCATAATCTCGACCGCCTGACCGGTGATGTTGAGGGCGGTACCGGCAAAGATGAGGACCAAGTCCGGAAAGGCGATAGCGGCCGCTAGCGACGAATTCTTCGTGAGGTTGAGATACTGCGATGTTAAGGGCGGTATAATCACCCGCAGTGCCTGCGGAAAAATAACGAGGCGCATGGTGTCGAAGGGAGAAAGGCCGAGAGCGAGAGCAGCTTCTCTCTGTCCCTTAGCAACCGAGAGGATCCCCGCACGGACAATCTCAGCGATAAAGGCCGCCGTATAAAGACTCAGAGCCACGACGATCGCGACAAGTTCAGGGATCAGCTGCAGGCCACCGACAAAATTAAAACCTTCGAGCCGGGGCACGCTGATGGTCCACCTGCCGGCAAAACCGAGAGCTAAGAGAATAGGTAGCGCGAGGGGCAGAAAATAAGGCAGCAAATGCCACCAGGGAAAGCGTCCCTTAGCTAAGCGCGCTTTAACGGCCGCGGCTCGCCAGAAGTGTCCGACGATCAAGCCCAGGATGGTCACGCCCAGGAGACCTAAAAGAGCCGGCTTTTGGTCCGGAAAGGGCAGATAGAGACCTCGAATATTGAGGAAGACCATCTCTCCCACCGCGATGCTCGCGCGCGGTCCAGGTAGGTTTCGCAGCACAGCGAAGTACCAGAGGAAGAGCTGAAGCAGCAGAGGAATGTTGCGGAGAGTCTCGACGTAGGCCCCGCCGAGCCAGCGGAAGAGCGGATTGCTACCGAGCCGCATGAAAGCGACGACCAGACCGATGACACTAGCCCCTATGACGCCGAGTGCTGCAACGAAGAGCGTATTGGTGAGGCCGACGAGAAACGCCTGGAAGAAAGTCGATCCTGCACCGTAGGGTATGAGCGAAAAAGCGATATCAAATCCAGCCGGTCGGCTCAAGAAGCCGAAGCCCGAGGTTATCCCGCGGGCGTTGAGATTTTCTATTGTATTACTAGCAATAAAGCCCAGTCCTGCGAGGACCAGGCCGAGGCAAAGAGCCTGCAGGAGATAAGCGCGAAGCTGTCGCGTCTTGAGCAAGGAGGACCTCCTCAACGGAAAGGCATGGGATAGTGGAGGCCGCCTTGTTTCCAGAGGGCATTCTGTCCCCGTTCTATTTTTAAAGGCGTAGCCTGGCCCAGATGACGATCGAAAATTTCTTGGTAATTACCGACCTGCTTGATCGTGCGTGCAGCCCAATCATTTGGTAGGCCGAGGCTCTTACCGAGTTCGCCTTCCGTTCCGAGGAGACGCCGGACGCTTGGGTTACTGTCTTTCATCATCTGGTCGACATTGGCCGCAGTGACTTGCAGTTCTTCCGCCTCGATGAGGGCGTAGAGAGTCCAACGGACTATGTCGCCCCACTTGTTATCGCCATGGCGAACGACCGGACCCAGTGGTTCCTTGGAAATGATATCGGGCAAGACTTCGTTGTCCTCAGGTTTTTTCAGTTTAGTCCGGTCGGCAAAAAGGCCAGAGCGGTCGGCGCTGATAGCATCGCAGCGACCGGCATCGTAAGCGGCAACGACCTCATCATTTTTCTCGAAGGCCACCAGCTTGTATTGGAGTTTGGCGGCGCGGAAGAAGTCGGCCAGGTTCAACTCGGTAGTTGTTCCGAGCTGGACGCAGACGCTTGCGCCGCTTAGCTCTTTAGCGCTTTTTACGCCTAATTTCTTAGGCACCATAAAACCTTGGCCGTCGTAGTACATGACTCCGGCAAAATCTACACCGAGCTGAGCGTCACGCTGAAAGGTCCAGGTTGTATTGCGAGAGAGTAGATCGATTTCGCCAGACTGCAGGGCAGTAAGCCGTTCTTTTGCCGAAAGCGGTCTGTACTTGACCTTAGTCGCATCGCCCAAAGCTGCAGCAGCGACAGCGCGGCAGAGGTCAACGTCGATACCCTGCCACTGGCCGGCCTTGTCGGGTGCAGAGAAACCAGCGAGGCCTTGGCTGACGCCGCACTTGAGAAAGCCGCGTTTTTTGACCTCATCCAGTGTGTCGGCCTGAAGTTTGGTCAGGGGTAGGAGCGTCAGATAAAGAGAGATACCAAGCCAAAAGGTCTTCATGATCGTTCCTCCATGGGCGCTGAGAAGTCGGCACCTTAACATGGCCAGCGGACTGCAGCAAACGACTACAGCCTGGCTTGGAAATATCGATGAAGCATTTTGATAAGCATGTCAGTTGGAGAGGAGAGGAGTGGCCGACTTCTGTATGCGGAGCTCTGGATCATCTCACGCAGAGTCCTTTGAGAACAACTTTCTGGTCGTAGGAGAGGAGCTTGAAGCTCGTGAGATGCTCCGTCATCACTGCCGCGATCCTGCCCGGGCACTTGCCTTGAAGCTCCTGATAGGCTTTCTCCACATAGCTTGTATCGGTCTGGAAGCTGAGGACGACAAAGTCCTCGCTGTCAGCGGTAATCCACTCGCCTTTACCTGCCGAGCTAGCATCCTGGCTACTGGCGTAGACTTGGTGAATCGAATGAGCACAGCCGGAGAGGAAGAGCATAGCGAGCATGAGGACTAATTTCATGTTTTAACCCTTCTTCCCGTTCAAGCAATAGCCTTCCATGATCACGCCTTGGTTGCCTGCGAAACCGAGGAAGTAGTTGGTGTTTTGGTGCTTGGCGAGTATCCCTTCGATTTGGCCCTGGGGACACTGCTGCTCCAGAGCTTCGCGCGCTCGCGCTACAAATGAGTTACCAAAGGGGATCGCAAAGAAGACGAAGTCGGAAGCTGAGCTTACAATCTTCTGCTTCCTCGCCGCTGCCGGAGGAATTTGGCTGATAGAAATGGACTCCACGGTCTTGCAGCCTCCAGTAAATAGCAGGCCGCTGAGCAAAAGTAGCATTTTCTTCATCGCTTGATTTCCTCTCTGTAGCTGGCGAGCTCACTCCACTCAGGTTCTATCGAAGCTTGGCTTTTCCGATGTGTCGTGCAATAGCCTTGCGCTGAGACTTCGCGCTTCATGAAAAAGGCTAGAAAGTAGAGTGTACGGGTATCGTGCGTGGTCACGCCGCGCACCTCGCCACCGGGGCAAGCCCCTTTCAATTTGTCAGTAAGCTGGAGGGCGAAGTCGTTATCGAAGTTAAAGCCGAGAACAATAAACTTTTCGACGCTTGCCTGAACCACTTTTTTGCGATCAGCAGGTATATTCGTCTGTGAAACGGCTTGGGTATACGTGCAGGCATTGAGTAGGGGCAGAAGCATAAGTAGAAGCGAAGCCAGGCATAGGGAGGCTCTTCGATTTTTCATGGTTCTCGCTCAGCTGAGGTTTACATGCATGTGGCATCAACGCGCACGATCTGGCCCTTGACTAGCGGGTACTCCCGCGATTCGCGGATAGAGCTCACGTTGGTGAGATAGCCTGTTTTGCATTCGGCTGCCAGCCGTTCAGGGATCTGACGGGCGTAGAATTCCGAATAAACCGGAGCCCCCGTGCGTGGTCCCCACTGAAAGAGGGTAGTGTAGGCATCCATTGCTTTCCCTAGATTGCTGGCGCCTCGCGAGTTGAAGGAACGACCTATGCCACCGGCGATAGCTGCGGCTTCCTTAAGATCTACAGTCGTCTCGCTGACCATGACGCTGACAGGCCGACCTTTGCCCTTGGCATCGATATCACTCAATTGAACTTTGTAAAGCACGGCACAGCCGCTGCTGAAAAGCAGACTGAGACTGAGGCACGCGCCGACTAGCAGTCGCATCATAGTTGGCTTCCCTTAAGTGTATAATCCATTATATGGGGGATACTCGGCTGTACGCAAGGTTTTGGCAAGGACCCCAGCGAGCTGTAGCAAAGACCGACAGCCGCAGAGCCAAATACAGGCATAATTAATCAAACCTAAGAATATGGATGCGTCAGCGACCGCCATAAGATGGTCATGAATCTAGCGGTGCGCTAAGGTTCGATAGACGACTGCAGGTGATAAAGTTAGGGCGCGTCACCATGCGGTGGCAGCGCCCTAGCTTTATCACTTGCCGCCTGAGCCTTTTCTGCTCTCTACAGAGAAGATCGAACAAGGATCTAAAGTATCATATTATCATACTCTTACAGATCACCAGTCATTTACACCAGAGACGAAACTCCTGCATTGAACACATATGAAACGAAATGACACAAGCACGCTCTCTGGCCCTAGAGACGCGGCCGAAGGCTTCTTGCCGGCAAAGCCCGAATAAGCTAAGGTCTAGGCATCTTTTCGGTGGCCTTGCGCGTGTGCGCTGAACGAGCCAAGAGGGTATTTTTCGCATGACTCTCCTCCAGAATTCTATGTTTTTCGATATTCTTTTTCCGACCGACGAAGAAGAAGGCTACGGCAGTCAGGGACAGCTCTTTCTGCAGAAAGTCCTGCGTTTCTATCCCCTGCCCGAGACTCAATTCCGGCAAAGCCCGCTGGTGATCTTCGACTTTGAAACGACTGGCCTCGATTCTCTACGCGACCGCATCATCGAATTCGGTGCTATCAAATATCAGAACGGCCGTAAGGTCGACGAATTCTCCACTTTGATCAATCCCGATGTCCCGTTGAGCGACGCAGCCAGCCGGATTACAGGTATCACTGCCGATATGCTCATCGATCAACCTGCTATCGAAGAGATTATGCCGAGCTTCTTGCAGTTCATCGACAAGTCTATTCTCATCGCTCACAACGCTGAATTCGATATGAGCTTTCTTAAGGCCGCCTGCCAGAGGCTTGGCTACCAAATCGAATGGCCCTGCTTCTGTACGCTGAAGCTCTCGCGTGCGCTGCTCCCGGATCTCGAATCCAAGAATCTCGACTTCCTGGCCAAGCACTTCGGACTCACTTTTGCTGCACGCCACAGATCGATAGGTGACTGCGAGGTGACCGGTGGTGTCCTTGATGCTCTACTCGCTAAAGAGGGGGCTCATCTCCAGCAATGGAAAGATCTCGAAACATATCAGGTCAGTTAGCGTTCCTATGACGCTCCGTCACCTGCTGCTTATGATTTGAGGGCCTTTCGAGGCCCTCGCGTGTCCCGACTGTTTTCTGTAGATTTTCGACGAGGCTCTGTACCCATGCGCATTCAATCCAAAGTGGACTGTTCGAGCGAACAATTTCGCAGCAACCATGCCTATCACCTCGCCCTTCTCGAGGACCTCCAACGCCGCCTGATGACGTATGAGCAGGGAGGGGGCCCAGCGGCGCAAGAAAACCTTAAGCGTCAAGGTAAGCTCTCACCGCGCGAACGCATTCGTCTGCTTATCGACCCTGAGAGCGAATTCCTCGAGCTTTCTACCTTGGCCGGATTCGAACTCTATGATACCGACGTGCCCTCCGGCGGCATCGTTACGGGTATCGGCACAGTCTACGGGCGCCCCTGCATGATCGTCGCCAACGATCCCACCGTCAAGGGGGGGACCTACTTCCCTATCACCGTTAAAAAGCATCTGCGGGCGCAGGAGATAGCCGAGCAGAACCATCTGCCTTGCATCTACCTCGTCGACTCAGGGGGAGCCTTCCTGCCGATGCAGGACGAAGTGTTTCCTGACAAGGACGACTTCGGCCGCATCTTTTTCAATCAGGCGAGGATGAGTTCGAAGGGTATCCAACAGATCGCTTCCGTCCATGGTTTCTGCACCGCCGGCGGCGCTTACATCCCGGCTATGTCCGATCAAAGCGTCATCGTCAAAGGCACGGGGACCATATTTCTCGCGGGCCCACCTCTGGTCAAGGCAGCCACGGGCGAGGAAGTGACGGCTGAAGAACTAGGTGGAGCTCGGGTTCACACCGCGACCAGTGGCGTTGCCGATCACATGGCCGAAAACGACGAGCATGCGCTGCAGATCGTGAGGCAAATCGTTCGCTACCTCGGCAAGGCTCCTAGCTCGCCAGTCAAGCTTGCAGCCCCTGAAGAGCCGCTCTACGATTCCGAAGAACTGCTGGGCCTCGTCCCCAAAGAAGCACGTAAGGCCTACGATAGCCGCGAAATCATAGCGCGAGTGGTAGACGGTTCGCGCCTTTTTGAGTTCAAGCCGAATTATGGCACCACTCTAGTTAGCGGCTTCGCTCACATAGCGGGCATTCCCGTCGGCATCATCGCTAATAACGGCGTTCTTTTTTCCGAAAGCGCTCTCAAAGGCACCCATTTTATTGAGCTCTGCACGCAGGAGCACATTCCGCTCCTCTTTCTCCAAAACATCACCGGTTTCATCGTCGGTAAAAAATACGAGCACGGTGGCATCGCCAAGGACGGAGCGAAACTCGTTCACGCCGTGGCGAATGCGCAGGTGCCTAAGCTGACACTCATCGTCGGCGGCAGTTTCGGCGCCGGTAACTACGGGATGTGCGGCCGTGCCTACGACCCGCGTTATCTCTTCATGTGGCCGAATGCAAAAATATCTGTGATGGGCGGTGAGCAGGCCGCCGACGTCTTGGCGACGGTCAAACTCCAGCAGTTAGCGAAGCAAGGCAAAGTCCTGGGTGAAGGCGAAGTGGCGGATATTCGTCAGCCGATCCTGGCGAAGTACGAGAAAGAAAGCTCAGCCTACTATTCAAGTGCCCGGCTTTGGGACGATGGGATCATAGATCCCCGTCGCACGCGACAGGTCTTAGCGATGGCGCTAGCCAGCACGCTGCACCACTCCTGGCCCGAGACCAAGAACGGTGTCTTTCGGATGTAAACCGATTACGAAAGACCAGTTTCCGACTTCAATCATCGATTAATGATTTTCTTTTCCGGGGGGTATTATGAGTCAGACGAAGAGCATACGCATAGGCAATGCCGGCGGCTACTGGGGAGATGATCCAGGGGCTTTGGAGCGCCAGGTCATGGGCGGACGCCTCGATTATATCAGCATGGATTTTCTCGCCGAAATTACGATGTCCATACTCCAGAAGCAGCGTCTCAGCGATCCTAGTCTCGGCTACGCTCGCGATTTCCTGAGCATGCTCAAATCAGTCCTCCCCAAACTCATGGCAGACGGCACCAAGATAATTACGAACGCTGGCGGCGTCAATCCTCACAGCTGCGCGGAAGCTATCGCACAGGTAGCAGAATCTCTGGGCCTCAGCCCGCGCATCGCCATCGTCTTTGGTGACGATATCCTCCCCGATCTGGCCCGCTTGCAAAGCGAAGGCATCGAGTTTGCCAATATGGAAAGCGGCGGCGATTTCGCCCATGTGCAGCATCGGATTCAAGCCGCGAACATCTACTTCGGTGCAGCTCCCGTCGTCGAGGCTCTGAAGTGGGATCCACACATCATCATCACGGGCCGCGTAACCGACACAGGAATCACCCTCGCCCCCATGATTCACGCCTTCGGCTGGTCCCTGCGCGACTGGGACAAACTCGCAGCAGGCATCGTCGCCGGTCACATCATCGAGTGCGGCTCGCAGTCGACCGGTGGTAACTTCACCGACTGGGAGAGCGTGCCGAGTTTCGACAATATCGGCTATCCGATAGTCGAGGTGGCGTCCGATGGAACTTTCTTCGTCACGAAACACGAGGGAAGTGGCGGTTTAGTGAACGTCGATACCGTCCGGGAGCAGCTCTTCTACGAGATGGGCAGTCCAGGTGCCTATATCACTCCGGATGTGGTCGCCGACTTCGGCAGCATTCAACTCGAGGCCGCTGGCAAAGATCGCGTCCGCGTATTTGGGGTGAAAGGCTTTGAGCCGACCCCACTCTACAAAGTTTCTATGGCTTACGACGAGGGCTTTAAATCGGTTGGCTCCATTATGATCTCGGGTCCTTCGGCCCGGAAAAAGGCCGAGGCATTTGCCCGTATTTTCTGGAATCGCTGTCCAGGTCCCTTTGCCGAAACTCTGACCGAATACGTCGGCTTCAACTCCTGCCACCGCTCGCTCGTTCAGCGCGAAGACGGCAACGAAATTCTGCTGCGCCTCGGTGCGAGAGCTATGGAAGAGCGCGATCTTAAGCTCTTTGGTAAAATGATCCCTTCCCTCATCCTCAGTGGTCCCCCCGGAGTCGCCGTCATCGGCGGCGTGCCTAAGGCGCAGAAAGTCATGAGCTACTGGCCAGCTTTAATTCCTAAATACGCTGTCCACCCCGAAATCGCACTTTTTGAAAAAGGCCAAAAAGTCGAGCAAAGGACGGTTAAAGACACGCCGATTGGCGATTTCAAAGCTCAAGATTTACCCATGCAAAGTGCCGAACGCACGAGCAAGACGATAGCCCAGGTCTTAGCCGAGCAAACGACCAGCAAGTCGCAAAAAGCCCTCTTTGAAATAGCTCTCGCGCGCAGCGGAGACAAAGGCGACACGGCAAACATAGGTGTCATGGCCCGTGACCCTGCAGCCTATGCGTTTCTTGAAGAGTATTTGACGGCCCAGCGAGTTAAAGACTGGTTTCAAGAACTCTGTCTCGGTAAGGTGACACGCTACGCTCTGCCTCGTTTGCAAGGCTTCAACTTCCTTCTCGAAGAATCGCTCGGCGGTGGTGGTACGAAGACTTTGCGGATCGATGCCCAAGGGAAGACTTTTGCCCAAGCCCTTTTATCGCAAAAAGTACCCTACCCTGCGCGTAGCTGAGAGGACCGAAAGATGCAGAAGCTGAAAGAATTGAAAACGCGCAGCATTCGTCGAGTTTTTATTGCGAATCGAGGCGAAATTGCCCGACGCATAGCCCTCGGTGCTCACACGATCGGTATTGAATCCGCTGCGATTTATAGCGGGAATGCGCCTCCCGCTTTTCTCGAAGGCTGGGTGCAGCACTTCATTAAAGTGCCTGAAGAGTCTCCTGCCATCTACCTCGACTCTGATCTCATGGTGCAGCTGGCCTTGCAGAGCGGCTCTGATGCAGTGCATCCAGGCTTCGGCTTTCTCTCCGAAAACGCTTCTTTCGCCGCCAAAGTCGAAGCCGCGGGCCTAGTCTGGATCGGTCCATCCCCAGCTGCGATTGAGGCTATGGCATCTAAGGCAGCTGCGCGGGAGATTGCTAAACAAGAAGGTGTTCCCGTAGTCCCCGGCATCGAGCGTCTCACTCTCGACGACAACATCGACTCTAAGCTCCCCCTCGTCAAAGGTTTCGTGCAGGAGCACGGTTTTCCTATTCTCCTGAAAGCCGCACTCGGCGGTGGTGGCAAAGGCATGCGCGTCGTCCGCAGTGAAAGTGAACTACCCGAAGCGATGCGCCGAGCCCAATCCGAGGCTCTCAACGCCTTCGGCGATGGTTCCTTGATCATCGAACGCTACGTAGAGTATCCGCGGCACGTCGAGGTGCAGATTCTAGGCGATAGCTACGGCACCGTTTACGCGCTGAGTGATCGCGACTGCTCGGTCCAGCGACGTCATCAGAAAATTATCGAAGAGGCTCCAGCGCCTCAGTTGGGGCCAAAGACCCGCTCCAGCATGCACGAAGCTGCGGTACGCTTGGCTCAATCGGTAGGCTACAGTTCGGCTGGAACCGTAGAATTTTTGGTGGACTGGTCGGAAGACAAACGACAGCTCCCTGAGCAATCTTTCTATTTCCTAGAAATGAATACGCGCCTGCAGGTGGAACACCCAGTGACCGAAGAGGTGCTCAACGAAGATCTGGTCGTCTGGCAGTTCCGTATCGCCCAGGGCGAAGCCATAGCCGATCGTCTCAATCTCGAACCGCAGGGCCACAGCATCGAACTGCGGCTCTATGCCGAAGATGCAGCGCACGGCTTTTTGCCGGCCCCAGGCCCGGTACATGGATTTCTGCCGGCGAATCTCCCCGGAATTCGCTGGGAAGTAGGTATCGATGCGATCGATGAGATCACCGCGCGCTTCGATCCCATGATCTGTAAACTGATCAGCACCGGCTCTGATCGGGCCCAGGCGATAGCTCGGCTCGAGGACGCTCTCAAAACAACCGTCCTAGCCTTACCGATCAGCAATGTCGCCTTTCTTCTAAGTGTGCTCCGACATCCCGCATTTGCCTTGGCAGCGCCCAGCACGCGTTTCATCGAAGATCACCGCAGCGAACTAGACGCTTGGATCGCTGGCGAAAGACAGCGTTGGGAAGCTCTCGTCCCCTCCCTCTGTCCCAACGACAGCCCAGCCGCAAGCGGAAGCAGAACCGAGCTCTCTGAGCTCACACAGCGTATTTTCCGCAAAAAACCCCGTAACGAAGATCTGCGGGACATCATGCTGGGAGAAACGCATAGCGTAGCCGTTCCCAGACGCTTTCCGCAGCGCCATAGCCGGGTGGGTCGCGGCTTATTCCGGCACAACGCCGGCTGGCAGAGCTTTGTGTTCTGTCAAAGTTCTTTTCCTGGTGGCTCTTTGCAATGGGTAGCGATAGACGGTCATCCTTTTATTCGTCAGAACAAAAGCGATGAGCTTCTGGCTGCGGCGCGCACCCAGGCCAGCGGTAGCGCGATCAGCGCTCCGGTTCCAGGCAAAATTGTGAAGATCCTAGTGAAGGCTAAGGATGCCGTCCAGGAGCGACAGGTCGTCCTTATCCTCGAATCGATGAAAATGGAGTTTGAAGTGCAAGCCTCACGTGCGGGTCATATAGGTACTGTTTTGGTGCAAGCAGGGCAGCAGGTTCAAGCTGACGAGCAACTGGTGATTTGGGAGCAAGCACCGGACACTTGAGCTTGCGACGCTGATGCGAGACCTGCCGAAAGCAGGTAAAAAACCATCCCAACAGCGGCGGATCGTGATATCGTTCGTTCGAAGCTCAGCTGGACAATTTTCAGCGAACCATACACTATGACTGTACAATTTTCTCTAAGCACCATCGATACGAATAAGGAGCCTATATGCCATTTCAGACCTTCATGATTGAATCAGGGTTTAAAGTTTTGGCAATGGCACGCCTTGGCTCATGCGAATACAGCATCGTTCTATATCTGATGAATGCCGCCGTTACGGGAATGCATGAACTTGTTACGACTGAAAAAGAATTTGCTTCGCTGATCGGTTATCAGGATGAACAGCTGCAAGAGGCGATGCAAAACCTCATTCATCGTAATATTATTCACGTCAAAGTTCATGATCAGCATCAGCCGAAGGGTCGCCAATCGTTGCGAATCGGCATGCAGTATAATGTTCATCTTTGGCAACTCGACTTTGACAAAGATGTCACCAGCCACGATGCGGTTGTTTTTCCCTTTAAACGTGAGTCTAACGTTCACTATCTGCAGCCTCGCGAACCCGATCTCACCCCGACCATTCGCCATCCGACCCCGACCTGGAAACGTATTCTCGACACCTATCTCGAAGGACGCGACGACATTTCAGAGCAGGACATGCAAAACGCGGAGAGAGATGCCAATATTCTCGTCGACACGCACCCAGTCGATCAAGTGCTCATCATGCTGAGACACTTTGGCAATCGCGTGCCTACCCTCAGTCTGCTGGCCAGCGCCTGGCAGCATTATCAGACTCTCTTTGAAGAAGAGACCGACAAAGTCGATATTCAAGAGGCTCGTCACAAGCACATGGAAATGGATCATCGGCTCCGTGATGCGGCTGAGCTTCTCCTCCAGCAGCGGGATCAATTGAAGCTCAATGAGGAAGAGGCGGGTGTCTTAGATATTCTCTTCAAGCATCGTCATCCACGCCGCCAGCTCTTCTGGGCTTATCAATCACGAGGCCGCTATCCCAATCTCAAAGATTTCTTTGAGCAGAACAGCTTCCTCATGTTGCCCGTAACCTCGTCGGGAATGGTTTTTAAACGGCGCCCTCACCAAGACTGAAGGCAAAAGCCAAAGGCCAATGAAGGAATGATTATCATGATGCAGCGGCTTCTCCTATGCTTCAGCATGTCGTTTTTTCTCTGCTTCGGACTTGCCTGTCGAACCGCAGCAAGTGGCAGTGAGACGCAGATGCTTGATAACCCTGCCTACGATGGATCGGCGGAATCTCTTGACTCGCTTCCGGATTGCAGCCCCGAGTCGCTAGGTACCCTTTTTTGGGTGAGAGAGATCAAAACGGGTTTTGAGTGCATGACGGGCACGGGCTGGACCATTCGCAGCTTTAAGAGTCCTGACGATGAGAGCGCTGCGTCACCGGCCAGAGTTGTCGACTAGTAGCAAAGTTCTTAGGAAGCAGAAAGCAGCGAAGCCCTTGGGTAGAACATCCGCATCCCATCGATC
>JBGSTX010000031.1:0-9969 GCA_041736305.1 Oligoflexus sp.
TTTACCACTTCGGCGAAAACCAAGCATAGGCCTAAAGGTAAAGGGTTGGGCTAGGATCACGATCACCCCAAAGGCGAAGGCCAAGCCAATGTCAAAGGCTAAGTTTAATTGACCAGTGGCCGACGCCATAGGCGAGGCCGAAACTTAGATCTGAATTAATCACGAAATTGTTTAGTCCGGATTACTTCAGAAACATCATAGCCATGTTTTTCCACAGCTGCATCGAGAAGGTCCTGATAAATGCCTTCGTCCAAAGTAGGAGTGCGGCTCAGGATATAAAGGGATGAACGGTCAGGGTCACCGACGAGGGCCCATTGGTAATTAGCATCGAGTTCGAGGACCCAGTAATCGCCTTTGGCCAGGCCGTTGAAGAAAGTCACGTCAAGTTTTGAATTGGTTTCATCCGCAGGAACTGCTTTCCCTTCGATGTTGATAGGAAAACCAATTTTCGGATCCAGAATGCGACAGAAATTGACGACTTTCACGCTACCGTCGTCATTCAAGGAGTACTCAGCTGTTACCCCGGTGCAACCGGTTTGGAAAACCTGGGGAAGACGACCAATTTCATACCACTTGCCTAAGTACTGGTTCACATCTACAAAACTGACGGTTTGTAGCTCAGAGGCCGCCATTGCAGAGGTCTGGAAACCCAAAGCAAGGACTGCAGAGACGGCAAAGCGAGATAGCCATGTCATTTTCATCGATAATCTCCTAGTGTGTTGCTGCACATTATTACTTGGTGCATCTCTTATGCATCCACAAATTCCGTATAGACAGGATCTTGGAGATGTTCAAGCGCTAGAAAAAAGATTCAGCAATTGAGAAAGTTTGAGACACGAAAGCCTTGGTATCAGTGCCCTCGAGACCTAGTTCAAGGGTGCGCTCTCAAGCATTAGATATGGACCCTTGTTCAATATTGAGGGCTTTTTCCTGCCTCGAATCGACCATTCCCCTTACACCTGTCAGAGAGCTGATCTCAGCCCATCGCGAAATTAATATCAATTACGGCAGCTTAAATCTGGTAGCTAGTTTGCTTTGGGAGGCCCAGGGACGCCGTGTCCCTCCCATTGCCTGTCCGCGCTGAGCTGAGGTCCCTTATGGAGCAGACTGATTTGAACTCGAATGCCAGCAACTTAAACGATGCTGCGCCTCGCCAAAGCCCTATGCTACCAGCTATTCCGCTTCACGGTCGCTCGCGTCCACCAGCAGCAATCAATGACAATGGCCTCATCTTCTCGACTGAAGCAAAGATGCAGATCTCACTTTTCAGTGCGCGAAATCCCGTGCAAAGAGTCTTCAAACGCTGGTTTGATATCTTGGGCGCAGCGACTGCTCTCTTATTGTTAAGCCCGGTTTTCCTCGTTCTGGCCATCTGGATTAAGATCGACAGCCCGGGGCCCATACTCTTTCGCCAAAAGCGGGTGGGGAAGGGGGGACGCTTCTTTACGATGTATAAATTCCGCTCGATGTATATGAATGCCGCCGATATCCGCCGCACCATGAATCTGCCGCGCGTGCCCGGCGACCCGCGCGATACCAAAATTCGCAACGATCCACGCATAACCGACATCGGCCGTTTCATTCGCCGCACGAGCCTCGACGAATTACCTCAGTTGCTCAATGTCCTCTTCGGTCATATGAGTCTCGTCGGACCTCGACCAGCCCTGCCTTCCGAGGCCGTTGAATGGAAACCTAAATACTTCAGACGCCTCGCCGTCGAGCAAGGGTGCACGTGCATCTGGCAGGTGAGTGGTAGGAGCGACACGAGTTTCCAAGATCAAATGCGGATGGACATAAATTATGTGAAACAGTGGTCGCTTTTCGGCGACCTCAAACTTATCGTGCTCACCATCTGGGTCATGCTGAGCGGCAAGGGCGCCTACTGATTTACTGCGCCTTCGCATTATCAGGGCGGGCCTCGATCCACGAAGCCACGAGATAGCTTACCGACCACAGCTCTTCACGACTCATCGCCGCCGCAAAAGCTGGCATGACTTCATCGTTGCGACCGTTCATAGTCGTTAGAGCTATCAGCTCAGGTGTGCGGCCATATTTGATATTCCACTCGTGAAAATTAGTCGGCGCCACCGGCAGATTGTCTCCTGCCAGACCACCACCCTGTCCTTCTTCACCGTGACAGCTCGCACAGAATTTCTTGTAAGTTGCTATAGCCTGTTTAGGCTTGTCCTTCAGGTGAGCAAAGGTCTTTGCTTCTTCGCTGAGAGCCTCCAGCTGCCGAAGTTCCTGGCGACCTGGCCGGTAAGGAGTGCGAACCTCGCCCGATTCGCCAGGAACTAGCGCCAAGCTAGAATGAGTGGTGTCAATGGGTGCAGGTGTTGCCTCGGGAGTGGGTTGCGATCCCGCAGCAGACTCGGGCTTAAGAGCTTTCAAAGAACTTTGGCCGGAATCCGTAGGTTTCTTGGTGCACGAGAGGTTTACGAGACTCAGACCTAGGCCCAGCCAGCAGATAAGCTTCATAATTTTGTCTCCCTTTTCAAGAATTGTAACCTCCGACTCTTTCTCCAGCAAGACCTCAGATGATTTTCTCTGTTGAAGCGGACAGCCGCTTTTTTTAAGATCTTGTTTGAATGACCCATAGAGATTGAGGAGACCACCCGCCATGTTCCAGAAGTTGAAGAGATTTTTTTCCTTTTCCCTACGCCGCCGTGATAAATCCCTCGAAGACCGCCTTTTCGCAAGCGTCCTCCGCGCTGGCGAACCCCGCGACTACTTCCGCTGGCCTTCTGCGAAATAAAGCGTAGTTTACCTGAAGCCGTTTTCAGGCTTTCAGGTAGGAGTTTCGCATGGACGAGCTAGAGCGTATGGCGCCGGAGACAGTTTGCAATCACTTTGCCTTCGAGCCACTCGCTGCCGATAATTATCCGCTCAGCACACCGATCTACCAGTCTGCAAAGTTCAGCATCGATACCTTTGCCGAACTGAAGAAAGTTTTCCGGGGCGAACGTCGTGGTTATTTCTACTCCCGACACGGCAACCCCACCGTCGATCAACTCGTCAGCTTGCTGGCCAAACTGCAGGGTGCCGAAGCTGGCTGGGCTACGGCCTCCGGCATCGCTGCTATCAGCGGATCTCTCTTCGCGCTCCTGAATCCTGGCGACCGTCTGGTCTATTTCGTCGAAAGCTATCGGCCGGCCCGACTCTTCGCGGAGCAGCACCTCGGCCGCATGGGGGTGAAGCTGACCCGCGTGTCGATGGACGATGAAGCGGGGCTTCGCCAAGCTCTTGCCCTGCCTGATACCAAAGCTTTGCTTTTCGAATCGGTAAGCAATCCCCAACTCAAAGCTCCCCCCTTCGACCTCATTATGGAAGAAACCAGAAAACGAGGCATTACAAGCATCCTCGACAACACTTTTGCCGGATTTCAAAACCTGGGACCCCAGCGGCCGGATCTGGAGATTCACAGTCTGACCAAGTATGCGAGCGGGCACGGCGATGTCATGGGTGGGGTAGTGTTAGGCACGCAGTCTATGATGAGGAAAATCGGGGAAACGATGGCCCTACTCGGTGCCACTCTCGATGCACATGCCGCCTTCCTCATTCTGCGGGGTATGAAAACCTATCACCTGCGGCGTCGGCAGCAGTGCGCAAACGCCGGCGAACTCGCCCTCTGCTTGATGCAGCATCCAAAGTTGGAAAAAGTGGTCTACCCTGGGCTGCCTTCGCATCCCCAGCACGATTTCTTTCGCGACCGCCTTGGTGATTTTGGGACAATGATTTACCTGCGGCTTAAAAACAAGGCTTTCGATATCGAATCACTAGTAACCGAGGGGCGCTGCTTTAAACTAGCTGCCAGCCTAGGTTCTACCGAATCGCTCATTACCCCTGCGCTTTTCTTCTACGGGAGCGATCTCAGTAGGGAGGAACGTGAAAGAGCTGGTATCGATGCCAGCTCCATTCGTCTTTCGATCGGCATCGAGGCCATCAGCGACCTCAAGACCGATCTTGAGCAGCTTTTGAATCGGGTGCCGGAGCTTTAACGTTCTCCGCGGTGATCTTGAGCCGCCCGGCACGCAACTGCGCTTCGATGTAAGCAAATTTTGTGCGGTAAAGGGCCTGATCCAGGGTCCGCTTCACCTGCAGCTTGGTATCGAGAGCCTGGGTTAGTTCGAGATTGGTCAGGAGGCCGTTTTCGAACTCGCGCTGCTGGGCTTTTAGATTCTGCTCAGCCGCCTTGTTAGCCTGCTCGAGATCCCGAATCTGCGCTATGCCGTCACTCCAAGCGCGATTGGCCAGAGTTTGATCGAGTGAAGCCTGCCGCGTGAGCAGCTCCTGATCGAGTTGAGCCTGCTGCTTTTCCAGCTCGACCCCTGCGACCTGGTTGCGATTCTGTCCCGCATCATAGATGAGCCAGTTGAGACCAAGACCGAGGCTGAAAGTGTTGACGCTGTCGTCGTTTGGATAGTTCCAACGATGAGAGGCGATAAAATCGAGCTGGGGACGTGTGGACGCAGCCGTAGACTTGGCTCTGAAATCGACAGCCTCCACGCGAGCTTTCGCGGCTTCTACCAAGGGCGCTGCGGCCGGCCTGGACGGAGTTTCGAGGCGATTCAGAGTCTCCGGCTTGATTTCGTCTTTCAGATTGAGGGGCGGAGGAACGTCGGCTAGCCAGAGCAGTCGCTGCTCGGCGATGTGCATTTCGTTTTCAGCTGCAACTATCTGCGAAAGTAAGAGCTGTAGCTGGGTCTTCGCCGCCAGAACTTCGGCGGAGCGAGCACGGCCGATGCGTTCGCGTTGGGACAGAGTCGCTACGCGTTCGCGATAGACCTCCTCCGATTCACGGAGATTCTTGAGGTCCTGCTGATAGCCGAGAATATCGTAGAAGAGGCGCGCACAGCTTAAGAACAGCTCTTCACGCTCATTGGCCACGTCCCAGGTTTCGGCTGCTATGAGGCGCCGCGCAGCCTCTTGCTGGCTGTAAGAGCTCTTGCCGTCATAGAGCGGATAGCGCCACTCGGTGTAGAGATTAGGTTTTAGGCTATTTTTCCAGGCAGGCTCGCGGTCTCTTATATGGGACTCTTGGCCGTCGATATTCGCCTGCAAGCGAACCTGTGAGCCAGCAGCCGCCTTCGCGACGTCGAGCGAACGCTCCTGTCGCTGAATATCGAGGCGCGATTGGCTGAGACTCTCGGAACGCGAGGTGGCCCTTCGATAGATTTCTTCGAGAGTCATCGGCGCCGCCTGCGCTCGGCTCGCGATCAAGCAGAAAGCAAGGCTGAAAAAGCTTGGGATATTTTGCTTAAAGGGGATCGGAAAGAACCGCCTTCTCAATATTTTTTCTTGCTGCATAAAGCATCCTTCTGCGTGCGGAAACTACTGCTTATAGCACGGCAGAAGGCGCAAGACGAGCTTTCAGCGCCGCGAAAAATTCCTGGGGACTCGCTCCGCGTCAGTCAGCCCGCTCGAGAAGATCTTCTTGGGCGAGCTTGAGCAGGATACTCAAAATCTCTGCTACTGCGGCTTCGGGCACGTCTTCTCCAGAGGGATGATGCTCGATCAGCTGTTCCAGACAGGTACCGGTGTTCATTAGGCGCCAAAAGGCCTTATTTTCTTCGTCGAGTTTTTCGACCAAGAGGTGGCCATCCGACCTTTTAAAGAGGCACAGCTCTGGGGCTTCGGGAGGTGGAGGTGGCGTCAAGCCGTTTTGAATATCGCGCCAGACCGCAAAGATTTGCCAGTCGAGCGAGAGGAGCGAGGCCTCCCGACTCAGACGGAAACTCTGTTTTTCCCATGTCTCGGGTGACCAGGCGGCGAGATCAGCTGCTCCGATGCGAAGCGCTGCTTCCTCGGCTGATCGCTGCTCTCTTATCAAAAGCTCATAATAGCTCCAGTCGAAAGCCGCTAACGCGGCGACGGCCTCCTGAGGTACTCCGAATTTATAGGGAGAAGCGACAGTAGCAAGAAATTCCGGCCATTTTTCGCCGACGTAATTGATAGAAAAGTCGGAGGTTCCCACTTGCTCAACATAGTGGGCAGCGGTCGCTGCGAAGAGCTCGTCTTCGAGTATAAAATGCAAGGTCGGAAAGGTGTTTTTCAAGACTTCAACAATGCGCTGCGGGTAGGCGTGCTGATAGACGCCGATACCTCTCAGCACTCCAGCCGGGCTCGTCCGCAGTTGGGGGAGCAACTCGTCCGGACGCCGATAAGAGAGGATAGCGGAGAAAAAAGCCTCTTGGGTTTGGCTCAGAGTTGACGAGGTTCCCGAGGACTGCGCAGGCGTGCTAGTAAGCTCAGACTTAAACGCTGGGACCGAACGCCCCTCAATATTTCCCCCAAAGCTGCGTGCGGTCGCGACCTCCTCCAGCATGCGATCTAGGGACGGAATCTGATCGTCCCATTCGACGAGGGCACTAGCACCTGGAAAGCGTTGGCTTGCTTGCTCGAAGAGCTTCCAAACCGCAGCCGGCACGGCATGATCGTGGGTGTCGATCGATATATCTTCCTCGTAGCTGTGTCCGGCTAGATGAAACTGGTGCACCATGCCTGGATGCAGTCGCTCCAAATATTCCACGGGATCCCAGCCGAGGTTTCTGCTGTTGACGACGCAATTATTCAAGTCGAGGAGTATCCCGCAGCCGGTACGCGCACAAAGTTCGGCGAGAAAGTCGGCTTCGCTCATTTCAGAGTCAGCAAATGCGACGTAAGAGCTAGGATTTTCGAGCAGTATGCTCCGCCCCAGGTATTCTTGGACGCGGTCTACCCGACGGGCGATATGGATGAGGCTTTCTTCGTTAAGCGGAAAGGGCAAGAGATCATAGGAATGCAGACCCTTCCACGAGGTCCAGCAGAGATGATCGGTAATAAGGACAGGTTCGAGCCATTCACTCATCTGCTTAAGGAGACGCAGGTAACGCTGATCGAGTGGATCGCTACCAGCGATGGAGAGTCCGACGCCATGGGCCGCGATGGGATAGTCGGCGCGCAGTTTCTCGAGTATCTGCCGACTGCGACCACCAATTCCCATGTAGTTTTCACTGACAATTTCTAGCCAGTCGAGCGATAATTTTGAGCTGTTTTGAAAGTCGGGGAAGTGCTGGGGGCGGAGGCCAATACCATAGCCTAGCGAGGTGGGCATAGCTATCCTCAAGTGAGCAAAAAGGGGACGAAGACGTCCCCCTTAGGATACTCAATGAGGAGCTTTTTTGCCATGCGGATCAGCAGCAGCAGCCTTGAACTCTTTCCACTTGCCCTTGCCGCCAGCTTCGCACTCTTCCTTGCTTGCAGAAGTGACCCAGCCCTTGCCTTTGCAAGAGTTCTGGCCGCCGCAGCTAGCGTTGCCATTACCGGCACACTCAGACTTGCCCTTGCAGGTAGCGTTTTGACAAAGATAGGTCTTGCCGTCTTTACCAACAGTAGTCTTCACTTCGCCTGCGAAAGCGGAAGAAGCCAAGAACGAAGCAGCAGAAACGGCCAACAGACCAAGTTTTTTTGAGTTCATGTAAGACTCCAAAAATTGTGAGATAGGTAGAGTATAGGATGCTTTGATTCTGACAGGTATAGAAAATGTTGCCGGGTGAGATTAAAGAATTGGTGAAGAACGAAAAAAGCGGAGAAGCTCCGCTCCAGACCAGCGTGGCCTAGCCCATTCTTAGAGTCCGCTCGAGTTTTTGCTCCGACGATCAAAGAAGAGGCAGGTATTGTGCTCTTGTAGTATCTCTATGAGGTTGACACCTTGCTCACGCGCCTCTTCAGAAAGTTCGAGACCACAGCGCGTCCGTACGCGTAGGCCATCATATTTATTTTCGATAATTTTATGCCGCACTTGCAAATCGATCGGCGGCGTCTCGTCGAGGAAGACTAGGCGTAGCGAGCGAATGTCATCGTGGTTCCAAGCATCATCGATGAGAAGGCCTAGGCCATTTTCGCTTATATCGATGGGCTCGGCCTTTACGGTCATGCTACCTAAAGTAAAATACGTCCGATCGAAGATCCCACCCAGCGCATAGCGTCTCTGTCGACGTTGGTTTGTCATTTCTATAGACATGGGTCTGCTCCTGGTCCAGGGGTTATCCTACGTTTCTTATCGTCAAAAACTCGGAATTTATTAAACTGACCATCGAACATACGGGCTCGACCACGTTAAGTGAAGGCGATGCGCGCGCATGTCCAAGAGTCAATCATTCTTGATGTTCTATGCTTATGATATCAGAGACTAAAATTGATGGGGAGTCAAGGTCTTGAATAGTGTCGAAAATTAAAATCCGCGTGTCAGCTGCGTGACACGCGGGTATTTATATAAAGGTTATTTTTGCATGAGATCTTTGGCTCGACCGCTGCCGTCGTCCATTTTTCCATGAAACAGCCAGGTTTGATTATCACCGCGGAAAACATCCCACTTGCAATTCCATAGACGCATAATATTGTCAGACATGCCCCTATCCCAACAGAGAGGATTATGACCGCGGTCACTCATAATCGCCTTATAACGGGAATGATTATCCCAGTTCCAAGTATACTTGGCTTCAGGATCATTACCTGAGGAAGGACATTTCGTAAGTCCGATCGGATTCTTATAGCCCATATCCGTCGCACATAAATTTGATGTGCTGGAAAAGCGGCGGATATTGGTGTTGGAATGACGAGCCCAGACGATGAACATTTCACAGCTCCTGAAGAGACCCTTAAATCGGTCGATCATGCCCACTTTCAAAACACCCCCGTTCGATGCTGCAGGGGCGATGCAATCTCTTACTGGAGCATTAGAGTTAACTGCATTGGCAGCGATGAAGTAACCCCAGCCAAAGGGTTTAAAGCCAGCCGCATTCATGACTACCGTTAAGCTCTGAATGGAGGCATTAGCAGCGTTCGTGCCGTTTGCGGCATCGATAGCGTCCATACCCAAAGCATCCGAGTTTTGTTCTGGTGACCCTCCAGATCTGCAAGCAAAGAGGGAAATAGAAATAAACGTACCCATGATGCTCCAAGACATCAGGCTGTTGTAGGGAAGCATAAAATTACCTCTAAATTGAGACGGAGTTTCTTAATTTAGCATAGTAAGTCTTCATTTCATTATCTAGCGGAAAGATGTTCCATTTATTCAATTGCATAGCCTTAACGCCTTTTTCCGTTGCGCCGATATCTGAGCTGCGCAACCCTTTTATACGATATAGTCGTATAAAAGGGTTATCTTTTGAATATTATTGATTATTTAAAGAGGGTGTCGGGCCTATTAGCGAGCGAAAAAATTGACTTCGCCCTGATTGGTGGCCTTGCGCTGGGGGCCCATGGGATTCAAAGGTTCACCAACGATATTGATCTTATTATAGATGGATCAGACCGTTTGCGACTCAAGCAGCTCATGGTCAGGTCATTGAAGACATGCGTAAGTTATTTTTAGGGTAGGCAAATGGATTTTTTAGAATATCTCGCATGGCTCGACAAAAATCGAGCCCTTTTTCCAGTTACCCCCTCGCAGAAACCAGTCCCAAAACATCCGGGCCGCGTCCTTCGCGAGGAGTTTATCGAGAAGCTTGGTCTCACTCAAACAGATTTAGCGAAACACTTAGGCTGTCGCTTTGCCAAAATCAATGAGATTTTGAATGAGAAAAGGTCTATCACACCGAAATTTGCTATACAGCTGGAGAGCGTTCTGGGACTCCCAGCCGAACTTTGGCTGTCTCTGCAAGCAGAATACGATCTGTGGAAAGCGAGACAAAGCAAATCAGCATGATAAACAGTTTCGAGACTGCGGACTGCACATTCAAAGCTGGGGTGCAAGGGCTCCAGCTAAAGGTCAAAAACTCCCCTCTTCATCGCAGAAGCAGCATAGCCGTCTCCAGGAACTGGAAGCCAACAACCGGGATTTAGAAGTCAGGCTACGGCGGATGAGCGAGTAAGTAATTTAAGCAAGCGATTCGATGCATCCCAAGGCTCCATGCTCGGGCCTACAATGCCTGAAAGCACAGTTTTATTTTATGAAGAGGGTTTGCGCGACGCCTTCGGGCCGACTGC
>JBGSTX010000102.1:0-18429 GCA_041736305.1 Oligoflexus sp.
GCTTCGAGACAAGGCGTAGCAAAACCACTTTGGTTCGTCATGACAATCTCAGCTCCTTCGCAGGATTGCTGAAATATATAGGGCTGCGCAAGCCCCGACAGGGCCGCTGCAATCCTACTACTCAGGAGCGGTGGCCCGAAACAGATAGCCACACGCGGGAGCTCAGTGAGCTGAGACTCGGACGGGAGGCAATCCTCCTTATTTCGCAAGATGGCTGCTGGCAAATGGCACTCAGATATCGTGAGTTTGCCCTCACGCAGGACTTTGACGCTTCCCCCATGCCCGTGCATCACCTGCTGAACATAGGCGAGGCCAAGGCCTGTGCCTCCCGCTTTCCCGGCGGTAATACCTCGCTGAAAGAGGCTGGCCCGAACCTCCCTCGGAATACCAGGCCCATCGTCAGTCACTCTGAGGTAAAGGTCCGAACCTCTGATCTCGTAATTCAGACTTACTGTAGATTTTGCCGCTTCAATTGCGTTAGTGAGAAGATTCAGCCAAGCGCGCTCAAATTTTGTCGCATCGATCCAAACGTGGCTTAGCGAGCGCGACGGCATACGCAGCTCGATCTTGCGACTCGCAGCCAGTTGCCGCAGAGGTTCACTAGTAAGCTCGAATTCAGCGTTTTGGCACTCTATTTTGATCATCAGTTCGAGATCTGCATGACGCAGAGCTTCGACCATGGCGTAGAGGCGATGCAAAGATTCTCGGATTGAGCTGCGCATGCCAGCTAGTTCATGATCAGGCAACAGTAGAAAACGCTCGAAAGCTCCCAGGAGTGGTCGCATATCGTGTGATATATGAGTCATCAGGCGCCCGACGGCCGCTTCCTTTTCCCAGCTAGCCTGTTTCACTCGCTCGACCAGCATTTTTCCTATTCCTTGAGCAAGCTCCTCTATTTCGTGAAAACGGGTCGGTAAGCGCGCGTCGAGACGCTGTTCAATCGATTGCTCGGTATCAGCCCGGTCAAACAAACGACCTAAATCGCCTATAGCATCGCCCAATTTCCAAGAGAGTCGAGAAAGTCGCAAGCCCTGTACTAGCGTCATAGTCAAGAGACTGCAAAGGAGAGCGATGGCGACGATCAACCAGTTGTCCAAACGCAGGCGATTGACGAGCACTAGCCTCCCCAGCTCTTGCCCCTTATAAATGAGTCCATGCTCGGTCAGAAGGCTAAAACCGCCGCCCCCCATTTGAAGTCCAGGAGAATACTGGCGACCAAGCTCGAGAACATCCTCTCCTGTATTGTCGATTACCCAAACTTCCGGGGTCAAGTGAGTACGAAATGAATAAGCGACGTTGCGTAGCTGGAAAATATCGCCAACGGCGAGCATGAGACCGAGGGACTGCTCATTGCTCTCCGCGAGAAAGAGAGCTCTTTCTTTCGCTTCCTTATAAGATAAAAAAACCAGGAGCAGCGATAGGAGACAAAGCTGAGGAATTATGCAGAGCAGATAGGTGCGACCTAAGCTTAAAACAACTACAGATCCAATAGGCCGAGTAAGTTTGCGACGCAAAAAAGCTTTCATCAGCGGTTGAATTCTATGCGCGCCGGATCGAAGGTCCACGCCCTATCCCCCAGGCCGGCGCTCTTTAAGCGGGGACTTAGATAATAGACTGGAAAGCGCTGATGCAGTGGTAGAACGATAGTTTTCTCAGTCAGCTCACGCGAAAGCTGAGCTATGAGCCTAGCCTTATCCTCAATTTGGGTCGTAGCCTCCGCTCGTCGAAAAGTTTCTGCATAGCTGGCGTTCTCAGGCAGAGTTTGATGCGATGCTCCCGGTAAATAATGAGCAAATGAGGTTAGGGGATCGCTGTCGACATAACGTCCGAAAACCAAGAATGTGGGCTGTTTGGCTCCAGTCCGCACCTCGGTTTCTTCGGCCAATACAAGTTTGACTTTCATACCGATGGCCAGAAGACTATCACGAATAAACTCGTAGTAGCGACCGGGATCACTGCCGGGGGCGCCGTGACAAAGAAGAATGTGTTCAGCCTTACGAATCGACTGCGGAAGGGTCTTAAAGATCCGCCTGGCTTCGTCTCGATCAAATTTCAACTGTGGTGGCTGGAATCCATAACTGAGATGGGGAATGATCTGATCCGTGCCGTTTTGAGCAGAAAAACCCGGTATTTCTTGCTGCCTATCGATGGCTAGCGCCACGGCCCGGCGGAAATCCTGATTTTTTGCCGCTTCATTTTGGTAATTGAAAGTCAGAATTTCAATGCTGTCAGGTAGCAGCCCTTGAAGGCGCCGATAGCTTGCAGGGTGCTGGTTCATATAAGTCTTCATGCGCGAAATCCCACCCCCAAGCGCGAGATCAGCATTGTTTTCCCAGGCTATCTTTTCTGAATAGAACTCGATAAAGCGAGGCCCACCTTTGGGGCTGACTCGCTCGACCCTTACCATACTGCTGCGGGGGTCTGAGTATACGAGTTTGTAAGGGCCGCTGCCGACGGGCAGAGAATGAAAGCTATAGAGATCCTCCCGGAAGTCAGCGCGTGGCGCCAAGGGAGGCAGCAGAGGACCGAGTGCATAGAGAAAGCGGTTCAAACCCCCTGTGAGACTCACTTCTAGAGTTTTCGGCCCGGTGATCTTCACTCCCTCGAGCATGCCGCTGCGAAAGCGCATCCCCTTCTTGAGCTTCTGAGAGCCTTTGATAAAGTGCAGAGGAACGGATTCGTTGCTGCTGGCCTCTGGCGAGATAAAGGCCTTGATGAGAACCAGTTCGAAATCTTCGGCCTGGAGGTCACGACCATCGTGATAGCGCAGATCAGGATCGAGCGCGAATATGAATTTTTGCTCAGGCGCTATCCATTTCCAGCTTTTGATATAGCCTGCTTCGATACTGAGATCAGGACCCACGATGAGGGGAAGTCCGTGCACAGCTGAATTGAAAGTCGTGCGAGCATCGCCGTCGTTGAAACTCATCCATGGCTTTATACCACTATCCGAGATCTGGATTCGTATCGTTTCACCCTCAGGCGGCGGCACAGCTCTGGCTTGCAAAGCGAAAATGCAGCTGAGAAGCAGGAGAAATCCATTCATTTTGGAAATGTCTCCTTAACTGTGTCTTCCCCGACGTTTCTTTTCACGGCATGCATGCCTGCGAGTTCAGGCGGCTGGCAAAAGTCTTGAGTATTTTCGATGATGCGAGCCAGAATAATTGCAAAGGCTTTGGCTTCATAGGCGTCCCAGTCCCAGGCGTCCAAAGAGAAATCGTCTCGCTCAGCGCACTCGTCTTCGATAAGCCTCTGCGTCAAAGCTTTCAGCTCGCTAAGCCGGGCTGTCTCATCTCGACCTTCAGCAAAAGCAGGTCCCGCTCCGAAGTGTAGAACAGCACTCGCAGCTAAAAATGACCCCCAGTTCTTCTGATCCATAACTGTTCCCCCACCGCTTCTCATTGCAGCTGTAACCCTTGCCGCGAAAGGGTTTTAAGTTCTCTGAACCGCCTATTGAGCATGTTCTGTGCCAGCTAATGGATGGCGAGTCAAGCAAACATAAAGCTAGAATTATGCGATGAGATTGAGGCGGGTTAGCTAGATCGAATGCGACCATCTAACTATGTTTTTTTGGCCTATAAAGACAGAGTTCGTCTGTCTCTCTTGCCCATTTTCGGGAGGATATTGCTTAAATTTGGTAACGCCGACGCTTATTGTCGAAGGTTGAACGCGCTACACCCAGGGCTCTGCAGCAGTCAGCTATAGACGGATGACGCGCGATGGCGTTCGCAATGAGCATTTTTTCGAATGCTTCTAAACTAGCTTCGAGATTCGAGTCTTGATCCAACACCTTCACGATTTGATTGATAGCGTCCGAGCGGCCTTGCACCTGGACGCTTTCGCCTGGGGCCAGCATAGTTTTAAAAACCGGGAGGGATTCAACTCGCAACTCCTGCTCTTCAAACTCGCACTGCATCATCCAAGAATCAAGAACTTTGAAGAATTGCCTGATGTTTCCCCGCCAGTAAAAACTTGCCAGGGTCGCGACGAGCTGATGAAAGACTTTAGGATCCAGGTCGAGATCCCGCCGCTTGAGAAAAAGCGCTAAAAATGCTGGAATGTCGTCCTTTCTTTCGCGCAATGGCGGCAGATGAATATCGAGTCCTGTGAGGCGTCCTCGCAGGTCAAGCATGAAGCGGCCTGCATCCACCTCATCATCGAGGTCCCTGGTCGTGGCTGCTATAAGTTGAAATTGAGAGCGATAGGTGCGGGTCTCACCGAGGCGATGATAGCTGCCGTCCGCCAGGACTCGGAGGAGCTTTTGCTGGCAACTGAGGTCGAGCGTGTGAATCTCATCGAGAAAAAGTATCCCGCCGTCAGCTTCCGCCACGTAGCCACTAGTCGTTTGGTCTGCACCTGTAAAGGCGCCTTTGCGATGACCGAAGAGTAGGGACTCCGTCAGACTTTGGGTAAGCGTCGCGCAGTTGACAGCAACGAAGGGCACAGCTCCTTCGCGACGAGCTCGATGCAGATGGATGAGTTTGGCGATCTCTTCTTTGCCAGTCCCCGTTTCGCCGATAAGAACGCAGGTCAGCTGATGCCTCTTCGACAAGCCTTTGACCTTCGCGAGAGTTTGAGAGTCGATAACGATCTCGTCAGGATACTGGCTGCTGTACGTAGACCAGTAGCTTTCTCGCCTGAGCGGGAGACTAGTAGGCTGCCGAATTTGCCTTTTTTCTCGCGCTAAATGGAAACCGATAAGCAGCTCATCAGACTTGACGATGGGCTTACGAATAAAGTGATGGGCCCCAGCCTGTGCCGCAACATCCCAGGTGTCCGCACGTGGATCGGATGAGGCGGCGATGATGAGCATCTGTGGTTGGTGGATTTTCGCCCAACGAATGATCTCTAGTCCATCGGGCACCTCGCGACCGGGCGTCGAGCTAATATGCAAATCGCTGAGTAGAACGTCGAAACTCTCCGTGAGTAGCAAGTTCTTTGCAGTCTCTAGGTCGGCTGCTATTTGGAACTGGAGCTTGATCTGCTGCAAGAGATTCGAGACGGCGGCGATATCAAGCGCATCATTCTCAACGACTAGAATTTTACGATGGTCGAGTTGCATCGGTTCCTTGCAGTCGGTCTAGGTTAAAAGGACCGCTTATCTAGCTGCAATTCCACCGGGGTTCAAGGTTTTATTTCGTCAAAATTTCTTAATTACACTATCAACGCGTCATTATCGAGGCGCTACTAGACCGTAGCAGCCATAATGCGCTGGATCTCGTTGACAAGCTTCTTTTGCGACACAGGTTTGGTCAAGTGAGACTGGCATCCAGCATCCAAAGATCGCTGGACCTCTTCACTCATGGCATGCGCGGAGAGGGCAATGATCGGTTTAGTAAAGCCTCGCGCCCGCAGACAGCGCGTCGCCTCAAGCCCATCCATGCGCGGCATCTGGATATCCATCAGTATAAGGTCATAGGGCTCAGCGAATGCTGAGTTGAGAGCTTCAATTCCATCGCAAGCGATCGATACTTTGGCCCCACTCTTGCGCAAGAAAGCCTTCACCAGCATCTGATTATCGAGAGTGTCGTCAGCCAAGAGGATCTTAATTCCGGCTAAAACTCTGCCGGAGGTGCTGGACGTATCTTGAGTTTTACTCAACTCTTTGGGAGGTCTAACTGCATCCAGCTCCTTGACCGGCAGGACCAAGCGGAAGAGGGAGCCCTTGCCTGGCTGGCTTTGCACCAACTCGAGGCTCCCTCCTAAGGCTTCAGCGATTCCTCTCGAGAGAACCAGACCGAGCCCTGTCCCCCCGAATCGCCTCGTAACCGAGCTATCGCCCTGGGCAAAAGGGCGGAAAAGCTGAGTTTGCAGATGATTCGGTATTCCAATGCCTGAGTCTTCAACTTCTATAGTTATGAAGCCATGAGGTTCACTGGGCCTCGATTGAAAATAGAGATAGGTATTGATGTGGCCCGACTCAGTAAACTTCGCAGCGTTGCTGAGTAGGTTGTCCAGTATTTGACGAAGGCGGAGCGGATCACTGGCAATCAGCTGTGGCGGGTTTTCAGGCAGAAAAAGACCGGTTTTGATGTCTTTTTTGTGCAGCAGAATGCCGAGCGAATCGTGCACTTCTTGCAAGAGGCCCGCAAGGCAAAAAGGTACCTTCTCGAAATCCATCTTGCCGGCTTCGACTTTCGACAGATCGAGAACGTCTTCAATAAGGCGGAGAAGTTGGCTGCCGTTAGATTTGATCCGCTGCCTATAAAGATCACGTTCTTCTGGACTGAGATTCTGCTCAGCCAAGAGCTCGGAAAATCCGAGAATGGCGTTCATTGGCGTTCGTATCTCATGAGACATGTTGGCGAGAAACTGCGTCTTTGCATGATTCGCGATCTCGGCCGTCTCCCGTGCCTGCTTCTCTGCTTCGAAGAGGCGTGCTCGTTCTATAGCCTGAGCGCACTGCTCAGCAAGTATGGAGAGATATCCGATTCGTTCTTCGGTAAATTCTTGCTCGGTATTGAAACTGAGGCCCAGGGCACCCAAGGCCTGTCCCTGTACCATCAAGGGAAATGCGGCGAGAGCTGAGCGGCCATTGGCCTCTAAGCTAGGTGCTGCCTCAGGGTAAAGCTTATAGGCTTCCCGGAGATCTTTAACAATGATAGCTCGCTTAGTCTCAACAGCTTCGCCGAGGGGAGTGCGAATGGTCCTCTGGATGATGTTCCAGGAGGCGATATCGGCGCGCGAGTAGCCCTGATAATAGAGGATGCGCAAAGCGTCTCCCTCCAGCAAGGCAACGCAACCCGCATCGGCATCTATGGCCCCTAAGCCTTGTTCGATCATCAGCTTGGCGATCTCATAAGGCTCGGTGGCTGAGGCGAGGTCGGCGGCTATCGATTGCAACTGCGCAACTTTCCTCTGGATACGATCCCGGCGTCTCTCCACCTCGCGGATTTTTTCAGCACTAATAGCCTGCTGCTGCTCGGTGAGCCTTGTGATGTCAGCCTGCATCACCAAGACCCCTTTGACTTTGCCATGCGAATCGAAATCAGGAACGTAGCTAACTTGAAAGTCGCGGGTCTCAGTTGCAGTCGATTTAAGAATCGTCTGAGTCTTCTTGCCGCAGAATGCTTCTTTAAGTCCCGGAGAGATCTGATCGTAGGTGTCGGACCCTGCAATCTCCTGCAGGTGGGCTCCCAAGATCTGTTCTCGAGGAAGCTGCAGAAACTCCAGGTAGGACTCATTTACAAATGAAATGCGATACGCGGCAGAAACATAGACAATCAACGCGGGTATTAAATCGGCAATGAGCAGAAGCTGCGCACCGGCTTCATGTGGCGGCTTAGTTGCGTCTAGCTTCTCTGGCAATTCTCTCGCAAGCACTCGATCGCTCTCAAGCATTAAACGCATCCGTCTACAGGCCCAGCGCCGGCTCCAAAAAACCACGAATTTCCGACGCGCTCTTATTCCGCCGCGATCCTAGCAGAAAATTAATTTTCGACCAAGATAGAGTAATCAGGCCATTTAGGCGTATATAGCGAAATTAATAAGCGAACAACTGTACCAAACTTGCTAGGATATTCCCTGCTCGTTAGGCTTGTTAAATTGACGCGAAATTTTATTTTTATTTACATTAGCTGGCTAAGCTTGGGTCAAACCACAGCAAAGAACGGACTATGCCTTACAAAAAATTAAGTCAGCACTATGCAAAGCCGTTGAAGCAACTCTCATCCAAGCTGCTCTCTGCAAGTATTTCACTGGATCTGGCGGCAGCCAATCTCAATTCAGCCGTGTATCAGGAAAGCTCTCAGCAGGGTGATATGCATTTTTTCTCCGATTCACGGGGCGACGTCCGGCAATTTCATTCCATCAGTCGACTTGTGCGTGAGAAGGAGCCTGACCGAGAGTAGCTCCGTCACCTCTCGGGCAAGTATTGGCCTTAAAGCAGGTTTTCTTGCTGCCGGTAAATGGGGACATTATAAGAACTTTGGCGTTCCAACTGAGCGCCTAATATCTCGCGCTGCTTGGCGAGGAAGACCTTGTCGAGCTCGCCGATCGATTCTACGACAACATCAGGCGCGTAGGCGAAACGTTGCAGGTCAGACTTCTTGGTGCCTCCGGAGAGAACGAGTATCGTGCGAAAACCCAGCTGATTGCCTCCAAGTATATCTGTCTCCATCGTATCTCCGACCATTATGGTCTCTCCACTTCCCAGTCCGAGGCGTTTTCTGGCTGCACGGAAGATAACCGGACTTGGTTTGCCAGGGCTAAAAGCTTTGATGCCACTCGCCTCCTCAACCATTTTTACAAATGCGCCGCAACCCGGTCTTATCCCACCGTCTTGCGTGGGACAGCTCGGATCGAGATTGGTCGCAATGAGCTTGGCTCCGTTGACGACCATCTGTACGGCTTTTTCTATTGATTCCAAGTTGATCGTGCGACCTTCACCCACAACGACAAAGTCGGGATTGTGGTCGACAATAGCGATACCCACGCGATCGAGAGCGTTCAGCAGCCCCCCTTCGCCGATGACATAAGCAGTTCCCTGCGGCTTATGCTGAGCTATATAGGAAGCCGTCGCCAACGCGCTCGTAAAGACATGATCCTGACTCACCTGAAAGCCAAGACGCTGCAAGCGCGTGGCGATGTCCATCGGTGTGCGTTGGCTATTATTGGTGAGAAACATATAAGGAACGTCTTGGTCGTTGAGAAGATCAACGAACTCAACCGCTCCTGGAATGAGTTCGTTGCCACGATAAATCACGCCATCCATATCGATCAGAAAACCCATTTTAGTCATTTCAACTCCTAGCTTAATGACATCTGGCTGACCGCAGTTTTCGCTCTCTTTTTTCTCAGGCAGACGAAGTCCTACGCGGTACTTTGTTCAGATCCTGGAGATACCAATCAACTGTCGATGAGTCAGATCAAGTAAATTTTGCACAAAGATCACTTGATTTTATGCATCCCAAGAAGGGATACTTGAATCATCACCTTTGAGCGAACAGAATGCAAGCTAGAGCGAGCAAAGCTTCGGTATCAGCAGTTACCAAATGGTGGGGTGCTTTTTTCTCGCGCGAAATCTTCCTATAAAACTAGAATGCGCGCATAGACTCGTGAAAATTTCCTACATTTACGTTAAGCAATTTTCACTTGAATGAAGCTTATGTTAAGCTGAAATTAAGAAAGGGCGGGCAAGAGACAAGAGGTTTCATTGTCTGCTCTAAGCAGAAATCTTTTTTTCCCAAATATTCTAGGTGCAACACTAGTAGCTCATCCAAAGCCGTATTTGCGGTTTTTGGCTTCGCGAACGTGCGTATCGATAACGAGAAGCCAAGCAGACGAATTCAAAGTGAAGCTCGGGTGCAGCTTCTCAAAATTTCCGGGAGAATTTTACTTATGCTTAAGTCATTTCCAACACTAGCCGTCGCAATCGGATTTTTGACATTTTCCAGCTTGGGATTTGGAGCCTACGATGGAAGCGGCATTTCAGGCACAAAGAACCCGGATAGCCTCGTCATGCATATCTGTAGAGCGGAAGCAAGAGATGATAGTGGCCTCTTTTGGATGTCCATTAACCGTGACCGGGACGAAGCCCGGTACAGGGTTCTGGAACAATGTAGCCGCTTTGGTCGTGGCTGTCGGGTAACCTGTGAAACTAACTTTTAAGCAGTCCCTCAAGCGCCGGGCCTTGCCTGGCGCCTTTTTCTTCTGCTTAACCCCCCTCTAAATAGCTAGATCCCTTGATAAAAATAAATAGCCTCAAGAACCGGGCAGATTTAGCCGATATAGTGAGTGATCGGTAGCTAGCGGCTTGCCGCAAGAAGGGGTATCAGCAATGCATTTCAAACGGGCATTAGTATTTCTGTTCTTTGTCGCCTCGTCTCTGTCTGCTTGCCGGGCAGGGTTTGTGAGCTTAGAGGGCACAACAGTCAAGGGCCAAACAGCAGATGGGGGCGCCGACTCTATTGGTGAAAAACCAGCCCCAGCTAAAGATTCTCCGCTTTGCATTAATATGGCTAACTTAGATGAAGAAGAGTCCAAACTGGTCTTTGTAGACGAGAATGCCTGTCCAGCCAAAGGCGTAAAAGAAACTCCTAACACAGATAATGACACGCCAGCTAAAGATCCTCCAGCAAAGGATCCACCAGCTAACGATCCTCCAGCAAAGGATCCGCCAGCAAAAGATCCTCCGGCGAAGGATCCACCTAAGACGGACGACCCGACGCAAGCGTCGCAGTCTACAGACGAAGAAACTTACTAGGCCGAAGTCTTATTCTGACTCATGGTCGAGGTAAAAAGCTCAGCGATCAAGACCTGGCGTTCAAAGAAGCGCTGATGGGCCTTTGATCGCATTTTCCATTTCTTCTGTTGGATGCGATCGTATTCGAGCCTGCGTAGACTAGCTACGATACCTTCTGTACGGGTCGGTAGCAGCGAGAGGGCGCGTTCCTGGGTGGTCTTTTCGCAGTCGAAAAGTGTGACGGCTACCAGCTCGTTATCCATCTGCTCAAGAGCCATCGCCACGCGCTGATCTCCGAGGAGAACGCTCGAAGCGAAAGTCCGCCTTTGCATCTCAGCTCCTGCCAGAAACACCAAGCTCAGATCCTCGGAAGCTTGTTTATCTGGGATCAAATCGCTAAAAAAGTTTGTAAGACAGTTCTTGAATTCAGCGTCAGATCCTAGGCAATCGTGCAGCTCGCTCAGCTTCTGGCCCAAGATAGTCGTGATCTTCTGGCAAATCAGATCTTCACTTTCTTCAGACGATGAGGGTGAACCCCACTCAAAGCTTCGGACCTGCAAAGCTACGGCTCGACGACCGCCTAGACGCCTCGCCAAAACCCGCCGCCGGTTGCGACTGAGCTGCGGAACTAGACTCTGCCATTCATCTGTTGTTAGGAGCTGAATTGCTCGAGGAAATTTGTCCATCCGCAGACTGCATCCCAGTTCGCGTCCGAGTTCGAGGAGAAATCTTCCCAGCGCTCGCGCTTCGGTCTGCGTCCCTATTTTCGAAGAATCCTTCGCAAAATCATTCAGTACCATCAACTGCTCGGCACTGAGATGGGGTAATATGCTTCTGCGGAAATTTTCGTCACCAGCCAGGAGCGCCCAGTGCATGGCTTCTGGATCTTGCAGGATCCAGCGCCGAACTCGGGCTGGCATTTCAATCGAGTCGGCCTCCACGAGCGAGCGGATAAGATCCCCAGCCCGGTCGCGCCAAGCGGCGACAAAATAAGGACCGAACAAAGCCGCAGCTTGCTCGGCTGCTTCCTTCTTTAGCTGCAGAGCATGCTCACTAGTCTGCGCTTTCTTCTCGACATCTAGCAGCGAGAGGAGTCTCTTCCAGGTGGTTTTGACGAGAAGTATACCGAGGAGGAGCATCGAAAGATAAAGGAATAATTGTTGTGCAAGTTCAAGATCGATGGGACTTTTGAAAGCCTTGGGCGTAAGCGGCTTGGGTGCCGGAACTTCCAGCTCAGTGAAGGGCCTGAGCGGGAATTGGTCTTTAGCCTGACCTGTTTCTGTTCCTGGCAAGTCCGTCTTCGGACGCTTGAGATCGATGACCAGCGGTCGACCTTCTTCCTCAAGATAATGCCGCAGAACGCTGAGCAGAGTAGTGCGCGTACTCCGGTCGAAACCTTTGTCGAAGCGAATGACCCAGCGCGATTCCCCTAGGCTTGGGTGGGCAGAAATTTCCTTGCTCGTCATGAGGCGGAGGTCCTGCCAGGTCAAGGGCAGTAGCTCGGGCTTGAGCTGGAGATAATGAAAGGCCTTTTTTAAATCAAAGAAGATGCTGTCAGGTAAGTAACGAACACCGCACGACTGAATGAGTTCCACCTCAGGAGGATCCTTGAGGATATGCATACTCATCAGAGCTTTGACTCGACTCAGCAATTCTCTTTGTATGTCTGCGCAAAGCGGGCCCTTGTGAAAAAGCCAAGAAACAGAGCCAAGGCTAGCTAAAGCAAGGGCAGACCCTAAGCAAAGGAGGCGTATAATTCGACGCATTTCCGCATCTCCAGGATTCTCTATCCGCAAGGTTTTCGCCCCACGGCAAACCAGTATCCCTCTTATTCTAGTTGGGTTATAGCAAGATGCGGAAGGGCAAGAACTTCCGCCTTACCGCCAACTTTTTGGAGAAAGTTCGATGATAGAACATGTTGTGCTGCTACGTTTCAAAGCTGCCGTTAGCCCGGAGACGCGCCGCCGCGTTCTCGCTGAGCTGCGGACTCTCAAAGCGTCTGTGCCTAGCGTGGTAGAACTGAGCTGCGGGGACAACTTTTCGGAGCGTAGTCAGGGATACGAAGCCGGTTTGGTCGTCCGCTTCAAAGATAAGCAGGGTCTAGAGTCCTATATAGTGAATGCTGAGCATCAACGGATCGTTCAAGACTGGATACGGCCTAATGCCGAGCAAATTCTGGCTTTGGACTATGAATTTTAGCCTTTCTCAAGCGAGAAAGTCCTGAGGATCTCTCAAGTTAACCTAGGAATGACCGATAGCAAGCTCAGGAATCTTTCTTGAAAGGGACTTGAGTTGTCGGGCAAGAACAACATTTTAAAGCCTGGAGAGATCCTCTTCCGCGTCGGTGATCAATCGAACGGGATGTATATCATCCGGAAGGGTCAGGTCCAGATTTACCTCGACAAAGGCGGTTCAGAGACAGCTCTGGCCACCGTCGGTGCCGGTGGTATGCTGGGTGAAATGGCCCTTTTTGATAAAAAGCCCCGCTCAGCATCAGCTCGGGCGCTCGACGATGTTGAGCTGACTCAGATCAGCAACGAAGACTTCACAAAGATCCTCCAGCAGATTCCCAAGTGGTTCGTAACTCTCATGTCGACTCTTTCGTCTCGCTTGCGGGACACCAATCAGCGCTTGCAGGATCTAGAATCCAAGTACAAAGGCAGCAGCAACCCGCTCGATGAGATTTCCCGTACCCTGCATATCCTACACCTCCTTTGGTTCAAGAACGGTGTCAAAGAAGTAAAAAGTTGGATCCTGGAGCGGGACGTCGCGACTGACGAAGTGGCGATGATTTTGAACGTCGACAGGAGTAAGGTAGCTACGCTCATCGAAACTGCGGTCGGTGGCGGTCTGATAGGCGCCGGCAAGAACTCCTATAAGAAAGATGTTCTCACCATCCTCAATCGAGGAGATCTCGAGCGATTTATCAACTTCATCACGCGGCTCAGAAAGCGAAACAACTCCATCCGCACCCTGCCGCAAGAGATCGTTGATATACTCGATATGCTTGCGCGAGCTGCAAAGGCCACAGCCTACGATACTTTTTCGATGGACCTAAAATTGCTCGAAGACGAAGCGAGGATGAAGGGTTTCCGTACCGATAAGTGGTCCGAATTCGCAGTTATGCTGCTTGAAGTCGACGAAGCTGTAACCGTTGTCAAAACTCCTAAAGACCTCAACTTCAAAGTTCAAAAGAAGCTTATCGATACTTTTCTCCAGCACGCTCGCATCCTCCGCGCTGTGACTCGCTCTGAAGACGTTAAAGTCGCAAAATCCGCCTAAGTGACATTGCCTGTTCGATCTTCCCTCCACTGCTCCCTGCAGAGGACAGGTCATCGCTTCTACATTGGCCTTAGAAGAGCTGAAGAAGCGACTGTTGGCATCTGGCGCATATCTTGCTTAACAACAGAAGGGAACACTCAGAGACGGAGAAGGACATGTTAAAGTACATAACTTTGCTAGCTACTTTACTCATCAGTTCGATGGTTTCGGCGGCAGAAATGGGTAAAAGCATCAGGCCTTTGCCCTCCTGCGGTGGTCGCCTTGAGATCGAGCGCTCCGACTTGCAAACAGTTATTGCGATTAAAGATGTGAAGCGCTGTCCCTACGTAGTCTTCGAAGAGGAAAGGCAGAGCATGAGGCTGACCCCAAACGGTCACTATGAAACTGTCTATGTCTGGCCCGCAGGAGCCAAGCACCAAGCTAATTTACGCCTTGTAGTGCATACGGCGACGGGCTCGGTACAAGATACGTTTGATATCAAAGGATCTGCAGCTCTTACAGCTCAGCTCGAACAGCCTATACGTTTGCCCGCAGCAAGCACCTCAAGCCTCTGAGATGTCATCAGTGTGGGTGTGCACAGTCAGCGTGCCCATGCTTTTCGCTTAACACGTAGCGCTTTCCAGGTCCTTCAGCACCTACAAGTTCAATCGTCATGTACAGATAAGCTTTAGCCTTGCACTTTTCGCGGATCGCGGCCTTTATCTCTTCTCCAGCCGCGAGGTTCTGAACGCGCAGGCGCATAGTCATGACGTGTTGGTAGCCATCGAGCGTCCACGCGTGAAACTCCTCGATATCTATAACTCCTGCGACCGCCTTGATCTCACGCTTTAAGCCTTCCAAATCGCCCGCATTCGGTACGAACTGCAGAATAATCTTCAGGGGAACTTTGAGATTTCGTACTACGTTCCACATGATGAAAAGAGCGATCATAATCGCCAGGAGCGGATCGAGCCAGGCGACCTGGAAGAAGTAGATGCAGAGCGCTCCGAAAAAGACGGCTAACCAGCCTAGAAAATCCTCGATGAGATGCCAGGAGAGTATTTTTTCGTTATGAGAATGTCCGCGCGAAAGTCCAAATGCGGCGAGTCCATTGACCACGAGGCCCAGGAGGGCCAGGGCTATCATGCTCGGAACATGCGGCATTTCTGGGTTTCCGAGGAGGCGGGGAACGGCTTCAACGATAATGAGGATAGACCCGGCTATGATTACGAGTCCCGAAATCAGGGAGGAAAGAATCGAATAGCGTTTATAGCCATAAGTCAGATCCGATGAAGGACCCTTAGTTGATTTTTTTTGCAGATACAAAGCGAGTGCCAAACTGAGACTGTCGCCAAAATCGTGGATAGCATCGGCGACGATGGCAAAACTTCCGCTCAGTATGCCCCCCACCAACTCAATAATGGCGAACAGCATATTGAGGACAAAAGCCGTCCCTATGCGTTTTACTGAAGAATCGGTGTCGTCAGCAGAGTGCTGGTGTCCATGATGATGATGATGATGAGCGCCCATGTCTCTCGGTATCCGCCTCTTAGCTTTGCCTCAGCTTTCGCAATTCAATGCTTTTTGCAAGAAGGGGAAGGCACTCCAGTCAAACGAGAGGCCGAACCCTTCAGCTTCAAGTGTTCTTTGCAGTAATCATACACCAAGTGGAGCAGAGCGCCTCCAATAAATGCCTCGAAAATACCGAAGTAAGCGGGGATGAGATGGAAAAGTGCGCGACTGCCGAAGAATCCAATGATGGTTCCAACAGCGATATTGATCAAGACAATTGCGGCACTCAGTCGTCCATAGCGATCTAAGAAAAACTTCCAAACAAAGACTTCGAAGAGAAGTCTATGAAAGATGATACTGAGGCTGAGCTCGGCTGTGTGCTGGTGTTCCCCCTGCAGAGCGGCAGGAAGCTCTGAACCGACCAAAGCAGCCCCGTCAATCATGGCATGAACCAGCAGAAAAAGCTGAACTAGGACGAGAAATACTCGGGAACTGCGGCGCGACTCGCTGAAGAAGAAGTCGTCCCCACCTCCAAATATGACAATTCCCGCTAGCGCCGCGACGAGTGCTCCCCAACCGAAGACTTTGAGGTTCTCAAATAAGATATGAGCAAAAATATTGTAGGTAATGGCGGCGATCAGGAAGAAAGCAAAAATTTTCGATAGACGCTGAAAGCGGTACACTACCCTCACGATGAGAGGGGTGCAGGCAAGTATTGCAAGACTTATCAGTAAGTATTCCACAAAATTCCTTGGATACCAGCCGGCTCGCAGCGCCGAAATCAGCTGCATTCATAACAAAAATTGGAGGCTATAGAGAGGTCAAAATGCCTTTAAAGAGGCTTGTTGTTAAAATATTCAATTAATTGAGTCAAGTATATTCCTAGGCGAAGCTGAGCCCTTCCCTCTTTCCCGCCTTGAATGCAAATACTTGCGACTTTAACTTAGGGATAAAGAAGCGTGCGCGACCATTCGCCCTTCGTCTGCTGCTTATAGACGTAGCGCTGATGAAGGCGATAAGGTTTTTCTATCCAGAATTCTATGCTTTCTGGTGCAATACGCCAACCAGACCAGTGTGCAGGCCGTGGGACTTGGCCATTCGCAAAGAGAGTATGAAGGTCTTTGAGACGCCCTTCGAATTCAGCTCGCTCATTTAAGCTTTGAGATTGGAGAGATGCCCAGGCGCCCAGCTGACTTTCTCGCGGTCGGGAAGCGAAATAGGCGTCTGCTTCAGCTGTCTTCACTTCTTCTACACGACCGGTGATCCGTACCTGCTTGCGCGTCGTTTCCCAAAAAAAGCAGGCCGAAGCCCAGCCAGTGGCTTTGATTTCCTGGGACTTTTGGCTGGTGTAGTTGGTGAAAAATACGAGTCCATCTTGATCAAAATGCTTCATAAGTACCATTCGTACGGCAGGAATTCCTTCGCTACTTACAGTCGCAAGAGCCATGGCATGGGGATCGCGCAGAGGCGTCTGTCTAGCCTCCTCAAACCATGTCAAAAATTCAGTTACGGGATCGTACGCAGGCTGTGTCATCGGCTCGACCTTTCTTAGCGACGAAAGCCGTATCTTAGCGCTTTAGAAATTTCGGGCTAGTTGAATTCTCGACTTTTAGAGTTCGCCGCCTAGGTCGAAGAGAATGCCCGGTTTCGTATCTGTCGAATCGCCAAGGCGCCGGTAAAGGACGGTATAGAGAGCAAGCTGTAGAAGGGTTATCGAGGATTTTCCGACCACATCGCCACCGAAGGGGAGCGCATAGCCCACACCAGCCACATGCGCCGACGTATTCGGATCGTGCATAAGGGCCCAATCGGAATAGGCCTTGAAGGTCGAACGTCGCGGTAAAACAAAGAACGAATCGGGTAGAGGTAGCCTGGCCGGCAGCGAGAGATCAAAGTTTGCCGATCGGATCTTGAGCGCGGCGGGGAGTTTAGGACTGTCGAGACGAATGCGGGCCTCACCTAAATTCTGCGGTAAAAAGAGAGCTCCACCTGGCGCTTCGCCGTCAACCCGCACCGAGCCCATGAAACCGCGGAGCCGGAGCTGCAGCCAGGGCATTTCGCAGCCAATCTTTGATATAGCAGAGCTTCGTGCATAGCCGAAGTCACCTTTGGGGACCCAGGTGCTCGCTTCGTATTCAACTTTCATTTCATAGCTGCAGACATCGAGCTTGTCTGTTCGGTAGGCGAGCGCCAGAGCCGAGCTTATATGATTGCTATCGGGATCGCCAATTATCTGGCGAAAGCGCAGCCGTGATTCAGCGCTTATCGAATCGAGATTTTTTAGAAGCGGTGAACGCTGCAGCCGCAGATCCCACAGTCGTTCGCCAGGTGCCGTATTGCCGTCGCTATCTGCGATTGAAAACGTCGCCGCGAGGGCGAGATCAGGGATATTATGGTTGTAAGCAGCCCGCAGCCCAAAGGCACCCCGGTCCGGAAAATAGTAAAACATTCCTGAGAGGCCCGATCCTATATAGCGGAGAACCTGCCAGTTGAGTTGTAAGGATAAGGACTGGCCCGGTAACTTTGAGGCCAAAGGCACCCAGAGGACCGTGTAAGCGTCATCACGGAGGGTTCGGGCACTGCCCGGAAAGAGGGTAAGCTGAGGGATGCGGTCGGAGTTATTATAGCGATCACTATCAAAAATCGCCCGCTGCGAGTCAATCTGAATCTCGTCGATGTCGCTGGGATCACTGTCGAGGTGAATGAAGGATACTTCTGCGTCACCAGCCACTTCCTGATTGTAAAGAACACCTGTCTTGGTCTTGATACTGACGTCGGCAGCCACCCAAAGCGAACTCAGCTGGCGAATTTCAAGACGTGATCCGCCCTTTTCAAGATCCTTTTCGACCTCACCGACGGCGAGATTGGGCCAGCTATCGCTCTCCCAGAACCTCTGCAAATCATGGCGAGCACGGGGGCGATGCACCTCGCTTTCGAGAGTTTCCAGTACCGCACGAGGGCTCATGTTCTCCTGCGCGAAGCGCTGGACGAGGCGCTTTATCCAATTGCCGTAAGCGGGTTCACGCAGGTACCAACGCAAGTAGCGCAGAGCCTGCGAGTGTCGAATAAAATTGAAAGGGGCGCTGAGACCGGTGAGCTTGCGCGATTGCAAGTTGGCATCGATCAAGCCGTTAATTGGATAATTTAAACTCAAAAGCGCGGCCTGGAGATCCTGCGCCTGACGGAAGTGAAACTGCAGGTAGGCCTCTTCACCCTTGTCACCTATGAAGAGATTGCTGAGCAGTCGCTCGCTTTCCACATGCTGCAGCATCATGTCGTCGGCGAAGCCTTGCACCAGCCAGTAGTCATCGAGTGAAGCAGGCTTTATTGCCAAACCGAACCATTGCTCAGCCAAGGCCCGCGAGAGCTGCCAGACGTTCCAGTGGAGATATTCCTCCTGCAGCATTTGCATCATTTTCTGCTGTGGCTTGTTCAGTGCAATGAGTCCAGAAGCATTGAAGGGCTCAAAATCA
>JBGSTX010000142.1:0-5903 GCA_041736305.1 Oligoflexus sp.
ACAAGTCGGCACCCGCGAGCGATCAGCCAATTCTTTGGCCTTAATCTTATCGCCGAGAAGGTCCATAGCTAAAGCGGTGGGCCCTATCAGCACCAAACCTGCCTTCTCGGCGAGAGCGGCAAATTCAGCGTTTTCTGCGACAAAACCCCAGCCCACCCAAATGCCTTCGCAGCCGGTATGAAGCAGGACGCGGATCAAAAAATCTGCAGCAAGATAGGCGCTGCCGCTCAGGCCAGAGTAGCCTTCAAAATCTTCGAGATTATAGGCCTGGTCAGCTTCTTTGATAAAAAGTGCATTGCTTTCGGCGCTGGTATAAAAGGCAACCGTCGTGAAAGACGTACCATAGAGGGTATTATATTCCTTGGCCGCACGCACAAAGCGCACGGCTGCTTCACCACGATTGACGATACCAATTCTAGCATGCGCTGCGATTCGCTTCCGGTCCAAAGGCGTATCCTCATTCACAGGGAAATTCGCGACTCTATCGAGCATCTCCAGACCTCGTGCTCCTGGCAGTCAGCCCGCGCCCTAGCGAATTTGAGAGAAAGTTTCTAAGAATCCTTCTCCAAAAAACGCTCGAGATCCGATTTTTTCCGTACTTCTTGAACAGATCTTGGAGTATTTGGATTCATGTTTGATCTTATATCGAAAACGAGGCAGCTTGTCCGGAGGAAAAAAGCTCGCCGAAAGAGAAAGCGAGCATCCCTTTCGGCGCTTGTAGATTTTAAGCTTTATCGAGGGCAGGTTTCAGTGCGCGAAGCGCGAGAAATGCGGCAGCGGATCGAGCGGTTTGTCGTTCATTGTCAGGTATTCGAAGTGTAAGTGAACCCCTTCGGCGTTTCCTGATTCGCCGACGATAGCGATGTTCTCACCCTTTTTCACCCACTGGCCCTTCTTTACATAAATCTTTGAGCAGTGAGCGTAAAGAGTCCTGAACTTATCGTGGTTGACGAGGACGGTCCATCCATAGCCACGCTTCCAGCCGGTGAATTCCACTCGGCCACTGTGTGCGGATCTGATCTTGTTGCCACGGGAGGAGAGGATATCGATACCTTCGTGCGGGCGGCCGTGTCGAAGTCCGAATACAGAACCGAGACGTCCATCAACCGGCCATTCAAGCTGCTCGTATTGGGAGTAGAGGGCCGCGCGGCGACCCTTCTGCGTTCTGGGGCTTATTTTGCTCGAAGAGAGCGGCACATTGCTGCTCACCAGCCGGCTTCTTCCCCGCAAGTCAGAAGACTCCAAAGCCTTCTCACTAACGGGGATGTAGAGGATCTGCCCGGGCTTAATCTCATCCTGGGCCTGGAGACGATTGATACGCTGAATCGTCGCTTCGGGGACTTCGAACTTCTTACCCATTTCTTTGATGGTCTCACCGTCTTTAACGCGAACCTCAAAGAGCATACTCTTTCCAGCTTTACCAGGTGGGGCTGATTTCTGGTGAGCACATGACATCCACAAAGAACTTGTCAGCAGCAGGCCGACCAACTTTACATCTATTCCCATCGTTCGCGCTTCCTCAACAGAAGTTATGACGGGCTGTTGAAAAAGGCTTCAGCTCTCAGTTCTCCTGAACTTCGCGCGTTGTCTGAAGACTTTTTCAACAGCCCAAACGATAAATAGCATCCATGCCAGACCTATTTTTTCCGCTACACGCTGCTTTTTCTGTCCTTGTAGCCAGCGAGCTTCTCGTGCCATTTCACAATGCATAACGACGTGATACTTCGTCAAGCCTCAGAAATAAGGTGCCCCCTAGACGGGGGCACTTTTGGCACCAGAACGAGAGGTACTCTACATCAAAGGGGATTGAAGACGAAGGGATAATTTACGCTGACACTTTGGCCACCGCGGGGATTGGGAAACTTCCAGCGGGCAACTTTACCGGTCACACATCCAGCCATAACTGCATCGCCAATCGTGTCGGACTGTATGTTGGACGAGCTTACGCGTCCATCGGCCCCGATTGTAAAGGCGACCTTAATTTTACCGTTAGCACTCGGTGAACGCTGCAGAAGCTGTTCGTAACAGTGCCGAATCTGATTGAGGTTCGCTCGGATGACGGCCTGAACTTCTTGCGTAGTCAAACCGCCGCTCACGACAGGATCACCTTCTGGCACCGCCACATTAGCTCTACCGGCTCCCGCGCCTTTGCCGAAGCCCTGACCGAGACCTGCGCCACCTAGACCACCTGTGCCACCGGCACCCGATCCGTTGCCGCCGAATCCACCGAAGTTATTCGTGGCACCACCGGTACCAGCTACGCCGAGAGTTGAACCGTTACCGGGTCCACCGAGACCATAAGTCTTAGCTCCCGAGCCGCTACCACCACCGGCACCACCAGCCGAGTCTTTGAAGTCGGTCTTGATAGCGCCAGCTCCGGTCTGACTCAGAACTTTACCTACCCCTAAACCGAGCTTCCCGAGGTTGACGCCCGAAGCTTTATCAGGAGCTCCACCTTCTGCACCAGCGACATCGGTCTTCTGATCACCTTTGCGTTGACCGCCTCCAGATGGGTTGAACTTACCCCCACCAAGAGCGCCACCGGAAGGACCGGTTTTTTGATCGTTCTTCTGACCCGGAGCCTGAAAGTTCGGCTTCGCTGCACCAGTAGCCGCCATTCCTGCATCTTTTGGCGTCGGCGGAACTGGGGTCGGTGGTTTTGGCACCTCTTTCTCTGCTAGCTGCTGCGTAGGCTTTTCCACAGGTGGAGTCGGCTTAGGCTGCTTGGGCTGCTCGACCACCTTGGGCTTAACCTCTGGTGGAACAGGCGTAGGTGGCTTCGGGGGCGGCTTCGGCGGAGTCGGCTTGGGTGGCGGCTCCTTCTTCACCTCAGCAACTTCGACCTTCGGCTTAGGTATCGGCTTCGGGGCTTCTTTTTTCTCTGGAGCGTTTACTATTTCCCAGATGTCGTCTTCGTCGCTGTTATCTTTTGGACTCTTGCTGAAATAGATCGCCGGAATCGCTGCCAGGTAGAGTAAGAGCGATAGCCCGATGATGGCGAGATAGACCGGATCCTTCGGACCCGTGCGCGGCAGATCCAAGACCGGCGGCTTGATGAGCATAAGGAAATATTTAACAGCACCGTGAGAAACTTGCGCGACATCGAGCTTGCCGAGACTGATACTTTTTTCGCCGCTTTCGTCGATGACCTTGCCGCCCTTGCGGAGGCGAGCTTTCATATCGGGAAGCAGGTTCAGCGTAAAACCGTCTTCGGAGGCTCTCGCGAGTTCGTGCACGCCAATCTCAGAGTTTCCACCTGAGGTAAAATGTGCCTTCGGTGGAGAACCGATCGTGGCTCGTTCGTAGCCCTTGAATTTTGGATGAAACAAATCGGCATCGAGAACCGTATCGTCCCAGTAGGCGACGACTTCTAGGACGTTGCCGCTGGGCTTGGCAGCGCGCGGAGAAAAGAGTGGCTCGAGATCCTCGTCCACGTGATGCTCATCAGCGTCGTGATGCTCATCGTCATCATCGTCGCTATGCGCGTGGCTGCCGCTTCCATCCCCCTGCCAGTTCGTGGCTTGGGAATCCGCCATTTTCTGAGAATCTGCAGGCTGAGTCCTGGACGCAGTCCGCGGCGAGTCTTGCATGGCAGCCGACTCTGCCAGCGAGGAAAGCGGCCGAGCCTGGCTCGTAGCGCTCGCTTTCATGGCGACGGTCTCAAAGCGATGCACTTCGATGGAGACAGAGCCTATGCTAATCTTATCGCCAGCTTTGATAGGCGCTTCGACTTCAAGCTTCTTGCCGTTGAGATAAACTCCCGACTGCGAGCCTAAGTCCGTGAGCATAGTTACTTTATTTTCGAGAACCTCAATCATGGCGTGTATAGGGTCGATGCCCGGAGCACGAATGACGACCTCGTTCGAAAGTAAAGATCCGATCATCAGTCTCTCGCGAACAGGAATCACCTGCTGGGACTGGTTCGGGGGGGAATAGCGAATCTCGAGGTTCATTCACCTTCCTCTGCGTGGAGGGAGCAACGATTACTACGACGTTACGTCTATTATCGCGTGGATGAGAGTAAATGGGAAGAGTTCCCAGGAAATATGGGCGGGCTCAATCGCCCATGCCTAAGACTTCATTTAAGCCGCACCGCTACTCCCCGGCCTAGTCACCAACAAAAATAGGCGGCTGCCATAGCCTCGGCTCACTGCTGCGGAGGGGGTGCTTGCTCCCCGCCCTGAGGAGCGGCTGGTGCCGGCGGAGCTCCCTGCTGCTGCTGTTGCTGCTGTTGCTGCTGTTGCTGCTGTTGAGCTGCCTTCGCTGCGGCCGCGGCTTGTTCCTTCGCCAGAGATTCGCGATCGATTTTTCCGACGATGAGCATAGCTTTTTCATCTAGAGCCGGGGGACCGCCGTCGACTTTGACCACTTCTTCGAGTTCGGTCCTAGCCTTTGCAGCGTTGCCGAGGCCTTGGTACTCATTGAGTGCGCAGCTGAACATGGCCGGCTTATAATTCTTTTTCTTGGCGAAAATGCTGGCACAAAGGTTGGCCGCCTCTTTGGAGTTATCCAGAAGACGCTCAGCCTGCATAAGGCCGGTTTGCACGAACCAATCTTCGGTCAGGCCTGTGAGCATAGCTTTAGCGGTTCGAGCGTCGCCGTAGCGCAAAGCTGTAAAGCCGATATTGAGCCGGGCCGGCTCATAGTCTTTTCTAACATTTAAAGCTTCGTTCCAATGAGATACAGCTTCTGGAAGGCGCCCATCGAACATCGCGATCATACCTTTGGCCGTCAGCGCTGCCGCTTTAGTCTTGTCGCTTTTCGAGTCCATCAGCTTTTCAATCCAGTGTTCCGCCATAGGAAACTGCCTGGAATGGATAGAAGCCAAAGCCAATTCCAGCTGAGCAACCTCAGGCATGCTATGGCGAATATCTTCGCGCATCTCGACGATCATAAGTTTTTTAGCGACCTGAAAGACGGGTCCCACACCATCGCCGGCCAGCCGCTTGGCTGCCATCAGCGCGATCATATCTTTCTTGTCTTTCAGACTCGGGTTGCCCAGCTTGCCTTCGAGTTCAGCGGCCAAGCTTTTTGCAGCTGCCGTCTGGATCGAGCGTGAAGTCAGGGAATTATTAGAGAGGCTGTACGTCAGGGTCACGTAATTGTTGGAAACATAAACTTCGTCGCTGGATTTTTCGCCACTTTCTCCAGCTTCTGCGCCGCCCTCTTTCTTCGGGGTGCTAGCACAGGCGCTGAGAGTCGCCAGCACAGCGAGACTGAGCGCGAGCTCTCTTGTTTTCATTTGCTGCCCTTCACGGTGTTGGTCATGCTGCTGGCCAGTTCTGACCCGAGGAAGTCAGGTTGCACGACATAATCGTCGAACTGCATATTCTTGCCAGCCACGCGATTGAGTCCGCCGATCACCCGTATGGACCATTCGTTATAGACCTTGAATTGAGTCACAGTGTTCTGGGCGGTCGAGTACCAGTTTGCGGCTACTTTCTTCCGCTCCTGGATCTGTGGCATGAGCTGCTTCACTACATCCTCTTTAGAAGCTCCCTGAATGGCCGGAGGATTAGCGAGCATTTCCGCGAAATGTTCATTGGCGAAGCCCATCTGATAAAGAGCGGCGACACCCCAGTAAGCATCTTTCGTAGCGGCCACGCGGGAGTAAGCCTGCTCAACCTGTACCAGCGCCAGCGCCTTGTTTTCGATCGACTTCGCGAGCGCATCGACGCTGCCGCCGATTAAAGGCAATTTCACATAACGAGGGAGGATGGGATCGGCTTCGCGGAAAGCTAACTCTCCGACATACCGTAAAGCTTCACCGCTGACGGCACCTGGGCTGGCAGCAAATACGTTTCTTATTTGGCCAACGGCCTGGGCCGCGTCAGGGCCACCAGCGCGGAAGATGCGGTTAAAGGCGACGATCTGCTGGTTGGGGTTCAGCTTGAAGCGAGAGA
>JBGSTX010000223.1:0-11548 GCA_041736305.1 Oligoflexus sp.
GGGTCCATAGGCCAAGGCCCAAGAATTCATTAATAAAGCCGTCAAAATTATGAAGAAAAATCGCATCGTCGGCTCCTTCAAACGTTATGACTGCTCTATCGGTCCATGCCTCGCGTATATCAAGCGCCCATCCTATGATAAAATGTTCCCTACAGAACAATACCGACAACTTATGCCTTACGAGTGATCAATGAAGCTTCGGTTTCTCGTCTATCTCTGGTTACTCATCACAGGGTTCCTGGCTCACCAATACATGGTTCTTCATGATCTCATCCCAGGTCCTGATTTCACTCAGCTCGTCCTTTGCAAAAAGTTTAAGCTCTGCGACTACGGCTCGCCCGCTCCCGGCCGGCCTCTCAGCTACGCTCTCGGTTGGTTGGGTTTCAGTGTGATGGCGCTGACCAATGTCTACATTCTAAGAAAGAAAATGCTTTCCCTGCAGAAGCTAGGCAATCTGCAGTCTTGGTTGAACTGGCACATTTTCTTTGGAATGTTGGGTCCGACCTTTATCGTCTTTCACTGCGATTTTAAGGTGGGAGGCATCGTCAGCATCAGCTTCTGGAGTATGATCGTTTCCTTCAGTTCGGGGATCATCGGACGCTACTTCTATATGCAGCTGCTGCAAGGCAAAGGCCTGCTGAAGCGAGAGATCGAAGTCCTAGAGTCGAGCTTTGACAAGTACATGCAGGCGTCGGGCCAGAGGATACAGCCGCAGGCTTTACTAGCCGCTAAGGCCTATGCCTTCATGATGGTCGGGGGTGGGCCTGGGGGCACAGTCCGTGGGAAGAGTATCTTAGGATTCCTCTACTTCTCGACCTTAGGCAGCGTCCGTAGCAGTTTTCAGCTACCTCCGACTCCCTGGCCTGAAGGACGACCCTTCCGCTTGAAGTTGAAAGAGTGGGCTCTCTTGAGAAAACGGCTTATTTCGATGCATTACTTTCAAATGCTCTTCGGTTACTGGCGCACCTTCCATACGCCTTTTGCCGTCTGGATGTATATAGTTGCTGTAATTCACATCATTTCATCCCTCATTTTCAAAGTATAGAGCCGCGTTAATGCCGTGAATATCGCGGCTTAAGTTCGCGACTCAAGTTTAGGGATCGACGCGCCGATGGAAGAGTGTCAACTCTATATCGGAATCTTGCTATGCTCATGAAAATCTATTATTTAATTTCTCAATCGACCTGGCTTTTCGGGCTGGGATTTCTCATATTTCTTGCCTGGTACGGAACCCGGAAGCGCACCACTCATTTGATCGAAGCGCAAAAGCAGTGGGATGACGCCGTCGCCAAGAAAATGCATGAGCCGCTGTCCTTACATCCAGAAATTGATCCGACTCTTTGCGGTGGCTGCGGGGCCTGCGTAGCAGCTTGCCCAGAAGGTGAGATCATCAAACTGATCAATCATCGGGCCGTCCTCGTTGAGCCGGGCAAGTGCGTAGGTCACGGGCAGTGCGAGACAGCTTGCCCATACGATGCGATTCAACTGGTTTTTGGGACTAAAACGCGCGGTATGGAACTGCCCAGGATCGATGGAAATTTTCAGACCAATGTGCCGGGTCTCTATATCTCTGGCGAACTCGGCGGCATGGGCCTCATAATCAACGCCGTGAAGCAGGGTCGCCTCGCTGCCGAACATGCAGCGAAGACAGTCAATCCAGGCGTGCAGGCTCAGTTCGATGTGCTAGTCGTCGGTGCAGGACCTGCCGGTCTTTCCGCGGCATTGGCCTGCGCGGCAGCGAAACTGAAATACGTCTGCATCGAGCAAAATAAGTTCGGTGGTACCATCTATAACTTCCCAAAGCAAAAAGTGGTTATGTCCCAGCCTCTTGAATTCGCTTTGATGGGTCGCTTTAAATTCAGTAAAAATAAAGTCTCTAAGGAAGAGCTGCTCGGACTCTGGGGTCACGTTCGTCAGAAGGCTGGACTGTCCGTCAAAGAAGAGTGCCGCTTCATTAATCTGCAGAAAAAAGGCAGTATTTTTGAAGTTGAGACATCACTCGGAACCATGACCGCGCAGAAGGTGATTCTAGCCATGGGCGTGAGAGGCACACCGCGTAAGCTCGGGCTTAAAAATGAAGAGCTGAGCAAGGTCACCTACAATTTGCTCGACCCCGAGCAGTATCAGCAGCGCTGGATAGCCGTCGTTGGTGGCGGTAACGCTGGGGTAGAGGCCGCTCAGTATCTATGTAAGGTAGACCTTCGCAATAGGGTCTTCCTCTTGGTCCGCGGGCCGACTTTCGATCGCTGCAATCAGGAAAACCAGGATATTATTTTCGACTATCAAAAGAAGGGATTGGTCACGATCTGCTTCAATTCTTCCATAGAAGAGATTCACACTGACCATCTTATAGTCAAAAAAGACGATCAACTTTTGCGCTTGCAAAACGACTTTGTCTTCATATTTGCAGGAGCCATCATGCCCTTCGCGTTTTTGAAGAGCATAGGAGTCATGATCGAGACGAAATTCGGTGAAGCTGTTAAAAAAGCTAGCAGCTAAGGGGAATACACTTGCAAAAGCCGCGTTCTACTATCGGGCTCTTCGTCCTGCTTCTGCTCTTCCTAGAAGCTTGCGGAGGCAATACACCAGGTGTTACCACGCAGGCTTTCAAAGACCCCAGCACCCACGACCATGCGCTCTTCACCCAGCCCTGCTCCGCTTGCCATGAATATCGACGCTTGCCGCCGGCGCCCGAACTGAACCTCGGGGCTCCGGTCTCAATACTCCATGGACTAGGTGGCAACTGCGCGGAAGCAGGCTGTCACGCCTATGCTAAAGCCGCTCCCGTCTGGAAACCGGTATTTTTCAATCACACTCCTTATCCAAGCACCTGCTGGGGTTGCCACACTGTGACGGGTGAGAAGGCCACCCACGCGGCTCAAGGCGAATGCTCGGCTTGCCACTCCTTCCCCAAAGGTTGGAAAGGTTTGAAATAAGCCAACCTTTTCCAAGCATCCAAGCAGCTAAGCTCAGTTTCCGACTCTCGGCATTCGGTGCTTGGGCCCTAGCTTTTAGCCTGCTACAATAAACTCTACGCATTTTTCAAAATGAGATAAAAGATTGAAGATAATTTCTTTAGCAATAGAGGCTTCATTCTGTCTTTGTATCTGCTTCTTTGCTTTTGCTTTTGCCGCTGAAAGAGCCGAAGCAGTGGTGTCGCGAGGGCAGGTCCGAGCTGGGTACTACTCGCGCGGCGTCGAGTTCAAAGAGCCAGTGGCCGGCGAGACCAAGAACGACGAGCGCGTGATCTCAACCCAAGCTAAATTGGATGTCTCGGATTTCAACTCAACCGACGACAAATTCCTCCTGGACGTACGCGATAAATACGATAGCTATGGCAAGCTCGAGCGCCAGAACCTACAGCTGAGCTCTTATAATCGGGTTATATTACGTACTGCAGCTTATCAGCGACCTTGGGAAGCCAATCGCCTCTACTTCACCGTGGGGCGTTTCTCGCTGCCCGAAGCCAACGTCATGGCCCACGATGGCGTTGATTTTGGCTATCGCTATAGTAGGAGCACGCGCATCGGCCTCTTCGGAGGGCAAGGCCCCGAAGATGTGCTCACTCCTCTCTATGTGGATCCCAATACTACCCAAGTGAAAAACGCTCAGCTGGGTTCTTACGTGGCTTATGAGAAAAAAGATGGAGTGGAAGACAGCACCTACATGACGAATGCTCTGGCATTGGCGCCTAGTTACTACATCACGGATGCCGATAGCCATACCTATTTCTACCATCAAACCATGATGACCTTTACGCCGACGCATCGCGTGATGGCGATCGTGCATCAGGACCTTTCGCCAGCATCGAGTCTGCGCCGAGCCTATGCCTCCTATACCTATTTTAGCGAACGCTACCGAGGCACAGCCGCTCTCCAGCAGACCAACACCGAAGATTATCTCATCAAGCAAATCGTTCAAGATACACTAGCGCCGAGTGCGGTGCGCAGTCTCGATCTCGATTTCCGTCAGCGGCTCAGCCCAACTTTGTCTCTCGACTACAGTGCTAGCTATGGGACCCGCTCGGTCGATGGCAAAACGCGCACCGAGCTCGCCTTCGGGGTTTTGCTACCTAAGCTTTTTCTCGATACCGGTTCGGCTAAAGCCCAGCTCGGGGTACGTAATAACTTTGTCAGCAACGATAAATTCCTACGGGTCGGCTACGATTACTGGAGCAAGTCCTTCGGCGGTGGCTTCTCTCATCTGATCGTCAACGAAGAATATGCTAGCGGCGAAAAGAACAACCGTCAGATCACAACTCTAGATGGCGGATTTTTTCTCAGCGAAGAAATTCGAGGCTCGGTCGGGCTGCAAAGAGAACAGGATAATTCGGTCAGCGCTAACGCCTTATTTTTGATGCTAGGCTACCGCTTCGGATCCGGCTCGGTGTCTAGCGTTCCCAGCAAAACCCCTCGCTTCGAGAGTATTTGATTGAGCAAGCTCCTGAGACGATTTTGGATTTATATTCTGCTTCTGCTGCCATTCATGGCAGCTGCTCAGAGCCAGAAGGGAAACTTCGAAGGCCTCCTGAATAAACTTCTCGCGCCCGGTCCACTTATTCTGGGTCATGAAAATCTCGAGCACAAAGACTGCCTCAAGTGCCACGAGCCCGGCGGTGGTATCCCGAACCAGCTCTGTTCAGACTGCCACAAAGAGATTAAAGCCCATGTGAACGAGAAAGACCACTTCCATGGTCTAATGGACGGTAAACCCTGCATTGAATGTCACCAGGATCACAAGGGCCGGAGTTTTGATTCTCTCAAGTTCGACACGAAGAGTTTCGAGCACGATAAGACTGGCTTCGAATTAGATGGAGCGCACATTAAGGTCGAATGTGCGAAGTGCCATACCGACACCCGAAAATCAAAGCCGATTCGCCAGAACGAAACTCGATACTTCGGTACAGTGAACTCCTGTAATAAATGCCATGTGAAAGATGATATTCACTTCTTTGAAGACAAGTTCAAAGCTAAAGAGTGTAGCACGTGCCACAGTACTGTTTCATGGAAAGATGCGATTCGCTTCGATCACAAGAAAGAAACCGGCTACGAGCTGATAGGGGCTCATGCCAAGCATTCTTGCAACAAGTGCCATGTGAGTGAAGGCAAAGACAATATTAAATACACCTGGCCCAAGCTGAAGACGCAGCAGTGTCTCAGCTGCCACAAAGATCAGCACGGCGACAATATGAGTCCCAAATTTCGCGGCGGCAACTGCACGAGCTGCCATAGCCAAGACGCTTGGAAAATCCCCGACTTTGACCACTCGATTACGAGCTTCAATCTGCGGGCGAAGCACGCGCAGGTGCAATGCGTCGACTGTCATAAGCAGGGGCCAGCTACAAGCGGCAAGGGCCCAGGCTTCTATCGCTGGCGTGGTCTGCAAAAAACTTGCAATAGCTGCCACGCCGACTACCATGGCTACGGGCGCGAGCAGAGCGCGAAACTGAATGGGCCCCTTCAGGCCTGCGAAACCTGTCACACTGATTTAGGCTGGAAGCTCGAACTCCGTTTTGATCACAACACCCAAGCCGATTTCCCTATCACCGGCAAACATCGCGAAAATGCCTGCTTCGACTGTCACAGGCCCCAGTCGAATGATAAGAAAGCGGTAGTTCCGAACATACTTCGGCGCTATGAATTCCCAACGCTCGAAACGAAGACCTGCGAAACTTGTCATAAATCATCTCACAACGCGGCCTTTCATAAAAAATTCAAAGGTGTCCCCTGCTCGCAGTGTCATACGACTGAAGGCTGGAAGCTGTCTTCTATGCAAACGCAGATGACGACGGACCGGGCCTTTCACGATAAGACTCGTTTCCCTCTGACGGGCGAGCATAAAGTGCAGCCTTGTAAAGACTGCCATATGCGCGATGGCAAAGAGAATTTCAAGTTCCCCAACGCCGAGAAGAATTTCTGCGTCAACTGCCATGTTTCCGTGCATAAGAAGCAATTTAGCGAAAAGACTCAGGAGCAGCCCTGCTCCAAGTGTCACAGCACGAATAATTTTACCCAGCGGCTGCCTTTCGACCACGGCGCAACCACGGGATTTAAGATCACCGGAAAACACCAGAAATTTGAAAATCAGTGCGTGAAGTGCCATGAGCCGACCAAGGAAAAGTTAGCGACTAAACCACCAAAAGTCATGCATCAGTTCAATTTTGATGAGCGAAAGGATCCCAATTTCTGCTCCTTCTGCCACGTGACGGTTCACAAAGATCAGTTCAACCCCGCGACGCAGAAGCGCTCCTGCGGCGACTGTCATAATACCTCAGGCTTCCAGAAGCTCTCAGAGTTCGATCATGATCAAACGCGCTTCAAGCTTACCGGGGCCCATGAGGACATCGGCAAGGATTGCAAGCAGTGTCACAAGCCAGGTGACATCACCTTGCCGACGAAGCCACCGCGGAAGGGTCATACCTTCATGTTTGAAGGGCAGAACCGCGGCTTCTGTGAAGAGTGCCATACCAACGAGCATAAGGATATGTTCCGCAAGGAATTCTCGAGTAGGCCTTGCGTGAGCTGTCACACGACGGAAACTTTTCAGAAACGCAAAGAATTCAATCACGAGGAGACCTCGTTTGAAATCAAAGGCAAGCACAAGCAGGTGAAATGCGTTGAATGCCACAAGCCAACGCCGGCTCGCTACAAGCAGGAGCCACAAAATAGAAAGGGCGACTATCAGTTCCCGGAATTTAAGACCAAAAACTGCATGACTTGCCATCGCGATGTCCACAACGGGTCGAACGGCTCTAACTGTAAAAAATGCCATAACGAAAGCGGCTGGAAATCAACGGGAGACTATCACAAGGACTTTCTCCTCGAAGGGGTGCATCTCCAGATCGATTGCAAAGAATGCCATGTGAATGACCGCATCCTGCACGGATCGAGTCGGGAGTGCAGTCTCTGCCACGCGAAGGAAGATCCGCATAACGGACAGCTACTTCCCTGTCAGGAATGTCATACACAGAATTTCTGGAACCAGACAACTTTCGACCATAATGTAACGAGATTCCCGCTGTGGGGAGCCCATCGGATCACCGATTGCCGCGCTTGTCATAATCAGGGTGTCTATCAGGGTCTGCCGACAGAGTGCCGTAGTTGTCATCTGCGAGATGCGGCGGGCGTCACGTCTCCTGATCATTCCCTGCCTAATTATTTTCGCTGTGAGCAGTGTCACACGCAGTATAACTTCCCGGGAGCTACACCTGGTCTCCCTTGACTCGTGATCAGGGCTTTTCTTCGGCTGCAGATTCTGCGACGATAAGCAGCTTCAGCTGGAGGAAGCTTATGAGCGTAGTTCTGCAGCAATTGACCGAACTTCTCAATCTTGACGCCATTGAGACCAATGTTTTTCTCGGCAAGAGTCAGGACCTAGGATTCGGCTCACTCTTTGGTGGCCAAGTCCTTGGCCAAGCATTAGTAGCCGCCGGGCGCACCGTCGAGCCTTCCCGCTCTTGTCATTCGCTTCACGGCTACTTTTTACGTGCTGGCAGTCCCTCTGAGCCTATCTACTACGAGGTCGACTTAATTCGTAGTGGCAAAAGCTTCTCGACTCGTCGCGTCGTCGCGAAACAGAGAGGCCTTGCTATCTTCAGCATGTCCAGTTCATTTCAGGTCTTGGAGAAGGGTTACGAGCATCAAAGTGCGATGCCCATCGTCCCCCGACCGGAAACTCTCACTTCTGAACTTGAAATGGCTCGCCAGCATCGTGACAAGATTCCCTCTGCTGTACGCGAAAAGATGACCGCCGATCGCGCGATCGATATCAGACCCGTTGAGAGCGGCGACCCCTTTGCACCCAGCCCAAGGCCAGCTCTTAAACATAGTTGGCTGCGAGCGATTGCAAGGATAGCTGACGATCCTATCTTGCATCAGGCTATGCTCGCTTATGCTTCCGACTTTGGGCTGGCATCGACCTCACTCCTGCCCCACGGTGTGACCTTCTTTCAGTATTCAACCCAGGTGGCAAGTCTCGATCACAGTATGTGGTTTCACCGACCCTTTCGCATAGATGAATGGCTGCTTTATACGAAGGATAGTCCGACGGCAAACGGAGCGCGCGGCTTCAATCGTGGGCAAATATTTAGCGAAAATGGGGACCTCGTGGTATCGGTAGCGCAGGAGGCGTTGGTCCGGCGCTTGCGGCCTAAAACCGATGCGCCCGACAAGACCGGGGGTTTGGTCAACTGATGAGACCTACGCGGCGAGAATTTTCCAGATTTCTCCTGGATGCTCAGGGTTTTCAATAAAGAGAGCCGCCTGCCCATCGGTGTCGGTAGCGACGAAGGCTCCTTCATAGTGCGGAAGCACGATCGTCCCTCTATCGGTATGCAATTCGATCTCACCCATGATCGCGATCGAATCCATGAAGTGGGGGCGTGGACTGGCATTGTCCTGCCAGTGGCTTTCCTCTGGCTGCGGGCCGGCTGACGCTACGAAAGTTCGCAGTATTTCCAGCTGCTGTTCCATCAGTCGCAACTGCTGTTCCATAATTCTTGTAATATCGGGCGAAGCTGGCATGGTGCGCGGCTGGCCAGCACTCATGGGGGGTTCTCCTTCGGAAGCTTGATGGGGTGCAAGCAAGAGTTCGCTTTCTACCCAAGATTTTACAGTGTCGAGGAACTTCTGGCGGTCATCGAGCATCGTGAACAAGTGGTCGGTTTGGGGCCAGCGGAGAACCCGGATCGCCGGTCCGAATTTCTGGGCGCCCAGCATCGCCGTAAACTGCTTTATGTGGGAAAAGTAGGCCGCAAAGCCTCCCGTGTAGATCACCAGCATTTTAATGCCCCGAGCCAGCATTTGGTTCAGCCCCTCTCTGACCTCTTCGGGGGAAGGATAATTAGGCTCGAAGTAATCCCGCACTGATTCCAAAGACTCGCTCATGTCGCGCCTGAACGTGTGTTTTATACGGCGCAGCCAGCGCTGCAGACTGCTCACTCGTCGGAAGAAATAAAGGACGCGATGCGCAAGAGTAGGGTAAACGAAGGAGTCGACCATCACGATACCCTTTATGCGAGCGTCGCTGCGGGCATAATAATAAGCGTCGACGGCACTCGAGCAGAGTCCGATAAGAAGTACGCGCGTAATACCATAGTCGCGAGCTAGTACTTCGAGAGCATCAGCGATGTCCAGGTTGCTTCTGTCCTGTATCGCGATCTTTTCACCGCTGTCATCGCTATCGCCGAGCCGAGAAAGATCAAAGCGTAGAGTCGTGACCCCTATGCTGGCTAGCGATTCGGCGACTTCTACATTGGCGCGAAAGGGTCCACAACGGTTTGAAATGCCCGTATTCCAAAGCAATGCACCGAGATTCGCCTTCTGACCTTCTCGTCCTTTTTCATGAACGACGCCGATAAGATGATCTTGGCGGCCAAAACGAAGGGCGCGCTTTTGCATTTTTTTAGCCCTCCATCATGTTTTTTATGAGGCGAAGATGCTTGCTCGGAAAAGCTCTTCGCTTGACGAAGCGGTCGTCGAGCCAGTGCATGGCTTCTTCGACCAGGTGCTCGCTTAATTTTACCTGCGTCGCCTGGCTTGAACGCAGCTGCTCGGCGAGTTCTGGGGTTCTAGTCTCGCTCGTTAGCAGGTGTATTTTCCTACAGCTGACCTGAGTGTCGCTAAGCTTGATGGCAGCGATTTCCTGCTTGAATGCTGCAGAAAGGGGAAAGCCCCAGCATTGGTCCGGGCGCTGCGTGCTTTGTGCAAACGGGGGTTCGAGGGGATCGCGACGGAGCATGAGCTGGTGCGAGCTTTCGAGCTCTTTGAGATAAGCAGCTCCGTCAGTCAAAGGGTCCCAGAGTACAAGTAGCTGCGGTCCGATTTTGCCGCTCGCTCGCATAGCAAGAGTGGCTCCAAGGCGGGTGCCGAAGAGAGAAACCTGTGTAAAACCCGTTTTTTCCTTGAGCGCATTCGCAGCAGCGCAGATGTCTGCTTCCCACAGTTTTAAGGAAGCTTCGGCGCTAGCTCCATCCGAATCTCCCGTAGCTGTATAGTCAAAGCGAAGCACGGCATAGCCTAGCTCAGCCAGTTCTCGTCCAAGCTGCACATGAGTTTGATAGCTGCGCATCATTTCCTGCGGTGCCGGATAGCAGATAACGATAGCTTCCTTGCGCTGCTGAGTCTCGGGTGCTTGAAAGAGGCCGAAGAGCGCCCGCTCGGCCGATGGGAAGTAGAAAGGCTCCGTGCGTCGTGTCATCGCCTATCTCCTGGGCTGCGGGCTAGAGGCTGCTCTGGGACATACAGAGCCGCGAGTTGAGCAAGACTGAGCAGGAGGAGATCCCGAATCTTCAGATTCATCGCAAGCTCTTCCTGACAGCGATGCAGTACTTTGATGGCTAAGAGAGAGTGACCACCAAGGTCAAAAAAGTTATCGCTTGCCTTGACGCTTTTCAAATCGAGCAGTTCGCAGAAAATAGCAGCGATTTTGCATTCAAGCGGATTGAGCCTCTCGACGATAGCCAGAGGCTGCACTTCTTGCCGTACGCTGAAGGGAGAAGGAAGAGCTTTGCTATCAACTTTTCCACTGCCCGTGAGAGGGAAACTATCGAGGACCAGCAAGTGCTGCGGTAGCATGTAGCGCGGCAATGAATGAGAAAGATGCTGAGAGATAGCCGCCAAATCGAGTTTCTGAGCAGGCTTGAGGACGGCATAGGCGACGAGACGCTGGTCGCCTGGACTCAGCTCGCGCACCAGGCACACGGCTTGCTGCACAGCGCTATGGGTCATCATAGAGGATTCAATTTCGCCGAGTTCAATGCGGAAGCCTCGCAGCTTAACTTGCTTATCGCGGCGACTGATATATTCCAGTCGACCATCAGCTCGCAGACGTGCAAGGTCACCAGTGTCGTACATGAGGGCTTCAGCCTGGAAAGGATGCGGGATAAAACGATCACTGGTAAGATCAGGACGGCCCCGATAACCGCGTGCAAGAGCCGGACCTGCAAGATAGAGCTGCCCTATAGCACCTTGCGGAAGAGCCTGGCCCCGCGCATCGAGGATATAAGCTTCATAGGAAGGCAGCACGCTGCCTATACAGATAGGAGCTTCGGGATCGACGATGTGCTCGGCTGTGGCCCAGACTGTCGCTTCGGTAGGTCCGTAAACGTTCCAGAGCTGTCCCACGCGCGGAATAAGTTCACGTGCAAGATCGCGGCTGAGCGCTTCCCCACCGCTCAGTGCCCAGAGCGAACTCTTCCCTTGCCAACCACTAGCGAGGAGCAGTCGCCAGGTGGCGGGCGTCGCCTGCAGAAGATCGATAGCTTCCGACTGCAGAGCTTCGCTGATGTAAGCACCGTCGGTGATTCGCTCCGCTTCGACGAGAACTACTGTACCTGAGAGAGTGAGAGTCGAAAATATTTCGAGAACAGAGATGTCAAAAGAAATAGTCGTGATCGCGAGAGTCCGCAGACCTATGGGAAAAGCCAATTTTTCGCGGATGGCCTGCAAAAAGTAGACGGCAGCCCGATGCGAGATCTCCACACCCTTCGGTTTGCCGGTCGAACCAGAGGTGTAGATGATGTAGGCGAGATCTGCAGGATCAGGGCCTT
>JBGSTX010000359.1:0-5721 GCA_041736305.1 Oligoflexus sp.
CGACGGAATTCGCCATAATTCCTTTCCACTCGATGGTACTTGGCATCTTTCGTCGACTCCTCGCGGTGCCGTTTGCCGGTGACGGTCAGCCGGTTGCCGCTGAGTTCTATGTTCACATCCTCTTTTTTGAAGCCAGGAAGATCAAACGCCAGCAGATAGCCTTTGTCGTTTTCCTGGACATCAACCGCGGGAGTGATGGTCACTTCCTTATTGCTCCCTCGAGCTTCTTGCATCGACTTATCAAAATCACCAAAGAAACTATCTAACTCTTTCGTCATGCTGTCCCAGTTTCTCAGGAGAGAGAAGGGACCATTGCGATCCGTACGCCAGAGCTCTAAGTTGCTCATAAATCTATCCTCCTCGTGATTCACTATGGATCTGATCTTGGGAGCGACTATCGCCCCTCCACTTTTAATTTAAGAACAGCCGAAAGGAGGTCAAGGCTGTTCATGTATTTTTTGTTCTTTCTTGGCGATCGAAGCTCATCAAAAAACAAGGCAACTCTTGCCTCGAACTTTATGCAAAACTAGAAGAGGCAAGATTTTCTTAGCGAGCAGCTGAGAGTTGGGCCGACTTGTCGTTGCTCGGAATGGGGCCATTTCCCGAAGATTGACGTTCCAGCGTCATCCTGCTATACAGGTTGCTCCTGGCGTCCGACCACCAAAGGTCTATGATCCATGCGTAAGTACCTGCACAGGTTACACCTCGCTCTCACCAATCTTGGGAAGAAGATGGGATTCAAAGCTCAACTCAAATTGACACAATATGCAGAGGCAAGTCTGCCTACGGTTTTCGGCGAATTCCTCTTGACCGTTTACCGCGACCAGAAGGAAGAAGAGTCAGCTATATTAATTAGTTACAACCTTAAGCCCGAGTCCTGTCCGTTCGTCCGTGTGCATTCGGAATGCTTTACAGGCGAGGTTTTGGGTTCAATGAAATGTGATTGCCGGGATCAACTGAACCTCGCCTTGGCCGAAATTCAAAGGCGTGGCTCAGGGGCAATTATTTACTTGCGTCAAGAAGGCCGAGGTATCGGTCTGGGCAATAAAATTCGCGCGTATCATTTGCAAAATCAAGGCGCGGATACGATTGAAGCCAACCATAGGTTGGGATTTAAAACGGATTTACGAAGCTTTGAAGCAGCCGCTTTGATACTGCAAATGAAGGGCATCAAGGAAGTCGTGCTGAACACTAATAATCCCGATAAAATCAGTGCCTTGACCGACCTGGGTATCGTCATCAAGGAGCGCGTTCCTTCGCTTACGACGGTCAACCCGTTCAACGAAGAATATCTGCGCACGAAAATGCAGAAGTTGGGTCATGAACTCAATGGACTGTTTCACTGAGTGATTTAATCATTTTCTCCGCCCGCGGAACCCTTGCCACTCGCATTGCCCCGAGAGCGTAATTCAGCGAATTTTCGTCTCTGATCGGGAGTGAGCACTTCCCGGATCCGCAAAAGCTTGTCAAATTTTACGGTCTGCAATTCTAAGTATTTTTTCTGCATCAAATCAAACCGACGTCGAACCTCTTCGCCTGTCGAGTTATCGGCCATGGCCTGTGCTAGGTTTTGTTTCATAGCAGTGAATTCATCTTTCAGCCGTCGTTCGATATCGGGCTTCCACTGCCTTCTTAATTCAATGATCTGCTGAGTTTGTTCCTGACTGAGGTTCAACTCACCCAGCTTGCCATTCAAAGCCGGTCGTGCTTTGCCTGGGGCCGCCTGGGGGTCTGCAGGAGAAGATGAAGCTGCAGGCGCATCGGTATAGGGCTGCACCAAAGGCTCAGGCAGTGGCGCCGGCAAAGTCCGCAGCTGATTGGAATTTCGAGGGCTGCGTGCGGCGGGAGCCGGGATTGGGGGTGCTTCCAGAGGGAGCCCCGGATCCGCACCCAAATCACTGCCATCAGCTTCGCCACTGCCCTGAGCGAAAGCGCCGATACTGTGAAAAAGAAGGTAGCCACAGAAAAGAATAATACTTCGTATCGCTTGTCTTCTCATGAGAGAGGCTCCCTGCTCTTATTACTCAATGATCACCAGATCGCCGCGTTCCAACCAAAAATTATCGACCAAAGCGCTGCCCTTACGCAGGTTCTCGAGTGCCGATTCAAAGCGCTTTTTCACGCCATCCGGTGCTTCACGGACGACAATAATTCGTGAACCCTTTTGATCGGCCCAACCCCCAGCGAGCGTTAGTCCTTGCAAAAGAGTGGTCCGACTACTCAGGTGAAAGGTGCCTGGTTTCTGCACAAGTCCGGAAAAATACACCACATAGCTGTTCGCTTCTGCTACCGCAACCGATACGCGCGGTCCTGTGATATGCGGCCTGAGCTTGATCATAATGGAGTCGCGCAGCTGCATCTCAGAAAGTCCCTTGGCGCGAACCATGCCCGCAGTCGGTAAAGAGATATAGCCTGAGGGAGAAACTCGATACTGGTTGGTGATGTCCTTGATGCCCGGAACGTGGATATTCAAAAGATCATTGACATCGATGAGGTAATCACCATAGTCGTTGTAAGTCTTGCCCTTGGGAGCTGTACTAAGATCCTGCGATGGGACAGACGATGGACTGCCGGTCTTGCAACCCCAGAGCAGACTCAACACGCAACATGTGATGAGAAGCAAACGCATGGATCTCTCCCAATCTAATCCGCAAACCTATTGTTGAGAGGGATTCGGCAGAATGGAAAAAAACCTGAGCAATAGTCGGCATAAAGCCCGATCAAAGGCCATTCAGCCCTGGGGTAAGAATTCTATACTTCTGAAATAACTGGATTATATTTTTTAGTAGATAGGAAAAGACGACTCCTCTCGCTTTCCCATTGAAGGGCGAAAGCAAGTCGCCCTACCTTCACTTTTCGCCGACGATATAGGCTACCCAGCTTTCGCAGATCTCACCTTTGTCAACTTTATTGAAATTTCCATCGCCTTCACCGTCTTCATCCGTGCCTTCCCAGTAGTAGTGGACTGTCTTGAAGCCAACTTCTTCCAGGAGATCTTTCAGCTCGGGAAGTCCCCAAAGCCGCCAGTCATAGGTGAAGACGTTCTTCACTTTCTTTTGTCCCTTGGGACGATAGTGGATATAGAACATGGCTTCATTGGTGATAGGGTCGAAAGAATCCTGATCCCAAAAGTAACTGAAGTCGTCATGTTCGGTTTCATGTTCATTCGGCTCCAGGCAGGCCTGGCCTCCAAAGCAGTCCAGGATCATCAGGCCTTGATCATTCAGGCGTTGATAAGCCGCCTCCAGGTATCGCTTCAAATCCTGGCGTTTTTTGAAACCGAAATAGGAAAAATTCAAGGGGGCTATGATATCAGCTTTCGGCAATTCCGGATTCATGACATCCATTTGCAGAGTATGGACGCGCTTTTGTTGCTCCGGTAAGAGCTGACTCAGATAGTGTTTGCGACCGTATTCCAAAGGCTCGGGATCCAAATCAATACCGTAGCCAATCTTCTTGGGTCCCAGCTTGACCCACTCACAGCAAAGATTGAAGCCCGCACAAAAATCCTCGCCCAGGACCAGGGGTTCCTGTCCGCGTATCTCCTGATAAACTCTATCCAAAAAGGCAGCGTCCACATCAGGCGATTGAACGGAGCGTTGATAATAGAGATATTTATCGAATGTCATCTTCTGAATTCCTTTCCGTAACCAGGGCCGACGGCAAACTCAACAGTGGGTTTGCCGTGTCACGATCGCTACTCGCCCAGAAGAGGGGTCGCAGCTTGGGCCCGATTATGCTGGAATCTCGAAGCCATGACAAATTGAATTTGTGATGGAAAATTATGCCAAATTTTTGTCTGGATCCCTTTCAAAGATTTCATAATAGGATCGATAGTAACTGGTAAAGAAGAGCGGCAGGACCACAATCCAGCCCAAAAACAGCGGAATTGTTCCGAGCAGGAGAATCAGCATCAGGAGCAAGCCATTGGTGAACAGGGTCAGAACATTTTTGAGCGAACCCAAGGCGCTGGTCTTCATGGCCTCGGGAATGGACAAACCTTGGAAAAAAATCAAAGGAATGGAATAGGCCGAAGCCGCCGTGCAGAGAGTGAGGAGTAGGGCGGATAAGAGACCACTGCTCAGCAGAATGGCAAAGTGTGGCGATGAGCGTCCGAAGTTTTTGATCAGCGATCCAAAGTTTTCTAGACCTCCGGAAACATGGATGCTCATGAATAATGGCGCTACAGCCAAGGCTAGGAGCAGAAAATTAAGCAAGGTTATGCCAATGAGTTTAGGCAGCAAGGGGGAGAGTGGTTTAAAATAGGCATCGAAATCAAACTTTCGACCAAGCCGCTGGGTATCGGCAAAAGCAAGAGCGAAGAGGATCAAGCCAAACTGAAGAACCTGGACTAGAATTTCACCAACGAATGGAATGAAGCTCAGAACAACAAAAGCCACAATACTTGCGGTACAGCCACCGATCCAAATCGCAGGCTCATCGAAAATCATGGCAAATCCGGATCGGATCCATTTCAAGGTACGAGCTGGAGGGATCTTTGTAATGGCCAAGGCAACTCTCCTTTAATCTTTGTTAGCAGAGGATTTAAGTTGCGGCGTCGGTCCACTGCTTCTTTGATGCAGGGCTCGATGCAGATTCAATTCCCGTCCTTGATCTTTACCAGAATTGAAGGCTTCTTCGGAAACGCTGAGACTGCGACCGCTATTGTTGCTCAAAGAAGGGAAGCGACTTTTTACGAAGTGCCGCAATTCCCCATCGGAGCGAGCTTCCAGTTCCTGATGCGTGCCTCCATGAGCAACCAAGCCCCATTCCTGAGTTTTTTGCTTGAGATCCCGTTTTTGCTTCTTCAGTTTTTCATCGAAACCGCGCAGCACGCCGATGTAAAAGGAATTTCGGGCATTGCGCGGCTGTGGTCTCTTATCAAGGCGAAATTGGTCAAAAAGTTGCGGCAATTGATGATAGAGGAACCAGTAGGCGTATTCGGCCATTTGGACATTTTCTCGCGTGCCCATCACATCCACCACCCGGTGATGAGTCAAAGCCTTGGCATCATAAAGACTGCGAGAGACACAGTTCACATAAAAGTGCTGATTGAGGATACTGAGGATGCTCCACTGCCAGGAATGTATCTGCTTTTTCTGGTGATTGATCACCACATAGGTATAGTTCTGTTTTTTACGCGAAGATAAAGCCTCAAGATGATGGCGGGCGCAGAGCTCGCGAGCTCTTTGCATAGCCAGACTCGCTTCATGCTCGTTAGCACTGGCGGCTAAGGAGAGTAGTTTTTCCACTTTACGCAGCAGTTTTTCTTCCTCTGCCGCTAGCTCCCGATGAGTGGCCATGGCCGCTTGAGGGTCGAGTTCGATGCTGGCATTGCGCGCCCATGAGGCGACTCCCAATCGCTGGCAAGCAGCTTGAAATTCGGGGCCATGTATGCTTTCATCTTCCTCATACTGCAGATGAACCAGTGCATGAGCCAGTTCGTGTTTGAGGATCTCAATCACCACATCCCAAGGATGAGCATCGATCAGCTTGCGACTGATGCTTATGGAATAACGCTGAGCATCGAATATTCCGTAGCGCTGACTGTCATTATTTAACAAGAAAATCGGCAAAGGAATAGAGACGCGATAGTAGGCTAATGCTTCGTCTCGGGAGCTTATGATCCATCCGCTCGCATGGCGCGAATGATGGAATCCATGGGCCAAGGCATGCCGACCCAAAAACGCATCACTCCGTCGCGAGATGATCGTTCGTCAG
>JBGSTX010000366.1:0-9916 GCA_041736305.1 Oligoflexus sp.
GGGGGCCAAAATTTGGCTGTGGCGCTGCTCTTTGCGGCTCCTGCACGGTCCTGGTCGATGGGAAGGCCATACGAAGCTGTGTTACACCCGCGCTTGAGGTGCAAGGGAAGGCTGTGACGACGATAGAAGGCCTCAGCAAAGGCGGCAAGCTGCATCCGGTGCAGGAAGCCTGGCTCGCAGAGAACGTTCCACAGTGTGGTTACTGCCAATGCGGTCAGATCATGTCCGCGGTTGCACTTCTTCAAAAAATTCCGCGGCCAAGCGAAGAACAAATCAAAGTCGCCATGTCGGGCAACATCTGCCGCTGTGGGACTTACCCCCGCATCCTGAAAGCTATTAAACGCGCAAGCGAGGCCAGCATTGAACAATAATATGGACGCAACCCGCCGCATCTTCCTACTGGGCTCAGGGCTTTTAGGGGCTAGCCTCTTAGTAGGCTGTCGATCCAGGCGCGGATCGATGTCAGACGATCTTGCTAGCACAGTCCCTTCCCGAGAATTGAATGCCTGGATAAAAATCGGCGCTAACGGTCGGGTCGGCTTGATCGTCGATAAAGTAGAGATGGGACAAGGAGTGACGACCCTTTTCGTTGGAATGGCTGTGGATGGTCTGGGTGTTCCAGCCGAAATGATAGATTTTTCCTATGCTCCAGCCGAAGAAATCTACGTCAACCGAAAAATATTCGCCCGTACCTTGAATATTTCTCTCAACCTTCAGCTGCAGATGACTGGTTACAGCACCAGCACGGTTGATGCTTGGGAAACCGTGCAGGGAGCTATCATGGGCGCCAGAGCAAAAATCCTGGCTGCAGCCGCCAATCGCTGGCAGAGAAATGAGGTGCGGGGACTGGATCTGCTCGAAAGTAAGGTCATAGAAACTGACGGTGAACGGCGTTCCATCAACATGTGGGAGCTTGCTCAGGAAGCTGCGGCCATCGACATCAGAAAACTCAAGATCGAAGCCTTGAAGCCCAAAAAAATGCGCAGCATGCAGCGCGTCGACCAGAGACCTAAGGTGACTGGGGAAGCTGTTTTCGGCGTCGATGTCACGGCCGCGATGATGGGAGTTCCAAAACTTCGCTACGCCTTGCTCGTGAGACCCGAAGAGATCGGTGCGACTCTCCAGGTTAGTAATGGCAGCGAACTCAGTCGTATGTCTGGATACTTCGCCGCTTTTCCTATTATGAAGAACCGGGCTTTTGCGGTCGTTGCCGATCGCTACTGGCAGGCGCGTAAAATTGCGGAAGCTGTTCGCTTTGAAACCCGAGCAGGCCCCAACAAAAACTTCTCGTCTGAAACCGTGATCCAGGACTATCTCAAGATCTTGAATAATACCAAGATCGGTCTGCGTGTACCCGTGGATCTGGGGTGGGGAGCTCTGGAAAAAGTCACGCTCTCCTCAGAAAAACATGAAGCAGAATACGTCTTGCCCTATCTCCAGCATGCGACTATGGAGCCTATGAATGCCAGCTGCGCGATGATCAATGGTGTCTGGACTGTTTGGGTTCCCACTCAGTTTCCAGAGGCCGCACAGTCGGCCGCCGCTAAAGTCCTGGGTGTCAGTGAGAAGTCTGTCGACATTGAAAGTACTTTGATCGGCGGAGGCTTCGGGCGTCGGCTGGCCGTCGACTATGTGAATCTGGTAGCGGCCGTTGCGAAGGAACTATTCAATCTGAAAGGTGCCGAGGGATCGGCAGTCAAAATGGTTTGGTCGCGAGAAGACGACTTTCAATATGATGTCTTTCGACCTATAGCCTGTCATCGCATTTCGGCTTCTCTCGGCAGTAAAGGCATCAGTGCATGGCGGCAGGAGATTGCGACTCAGTCCATCATCGCTGCCTCTAGTCAAGATTTGTTTGGATCTTGGATACCTGATAAGATCAAGTCAAATGCGTTGGTAAGTATCGTGAGCAGAATTGGAACTGACGCGTTGAACCTCGCCAACCTCGATCCGCTCAGCGTCGAGGGTGCGGCCGACACTGACTATAAATTTGGACACTTTGGCTTGAACGCTGTGAGCCTCACTCCCGACTCTACTCCTCAGATTCCCGTAGGCTACTGGCGCAGTGTTGGTCATTCGCACAGCTGCTTTGCCATCGAATCATTTATCGATGAACTCGCTAAAAAGCATGATAGAGACGAAATCGCGATCCGACGGGCTGCCCTGCGGGAATCGCCGCGCAGCTTGGCTGTGATGGATCGTTGCCTGAGTCTCTCCAGCTACAAGCCGAGTAAAGATTCTCGAGGGGCCATGGGTTTTGCTAGACATCATGGGTGGGGCTCTTATATCGCCATGGTCGTGCAGATCCAAATTGATGAACTTAGCCGCATTCAGGTGAAGCAGGTCTGGGCCGTGGTCGATGTAGGTTTTGCTCTGCAGACCGATATCATCCGTCAGCAGCTCGAGGGCGGAATAATTTTTGGACTCAGTGCAGCGCTAAAGCAAGAAGTGTTAATAGAGCAGGGCCGGGTTCGGGAACGTAATTTCTATGATAGCGGCGACGTGATGCGTTTACACGAGAGTCCTAGCATCACGATCGAGATCATCGATCCTGGATCAGAGGTGAAGCCGACCGGTGTTGGTGAATTAGGTGTGCCCTGCGTAGGGCCTGCGCTGGCCAATGCTTTGCACAATCTTACAGGCAAACGCGTGCGCAGATTACCGCTGAGCGCCGATCGAATTCGCAGCGCGCTAGCTTTTCTCATCTTGCTGCTGAGCGCATGGACGCTCGACACCCCGTTGGAAGCAGCGGAAGCTCCCTTTAGCGATGGTAAAGCGGCCTTTCAGTACTTATACCAGGTGGCTCAGAGCCCACGCTGTGTCAACTGTCATGGTGTACTAGAGGGTTCTCTGCACTTCCCGACAGTCGGCGAGCAGCGTCGCCGCCATCCGATGAATATCGACGCCCGTTTCCCCGAACTGGGAGGCGACTGCATGAGCTGCCACCAAAAATTCAACTTCAAACGCCCTCGCTATCCGCCAGGTGCATTCAATCCGCAGCTGCCCGATTTTTTCTGGCATATGCCACCTGTCACCATGATATTGGGAACTGTTCGCTCAGCCCGCGAACTCTGTGAGCTCTGGACTGACAAGCAGCGCAACGCGAAAATTCCTGGCGAAAGAGGCGGTCTGGACGATCTTGCCCTCTTGCAAAGGGAGTTTAAGATTCACGCGAGGACCGACCCGCTGGTGGAATGGGCCTTTCAGCCTGGCCCGGGAAGAACGCCCGCTCCTGGAAGTAAGGCTTTGCTCATAGAAGCTATGGATCTCTGGCTGCAATGGTTGGGGGAAGGTCATAGCTGCCAAGAACTGCCTTAAAGAAAAATCCCGCGTAAGCACTCTTATCTCGATCTTTTGGAGTCGCTTTAAAGCCACTTCAAAAGCCATATACCCACACTGCAAGCCGAAAGTTGCTAGCATCTTCAGCCTTTAAGAAATCCTGCCTTGCTTGAGCGCCTCATTTGCCGAGCTTTGCGGGGGAAAGAAATAAGAACTCTTCCCCCAGTCGAGCGCCTGTCTCCTCTTTACGCTAGAGTATTTATGAGATAGCCTCTAATGTATAATATATTATCTGTTAGAAGGAGAATGTAAGATTAATGGATAATATATTATCTCTTGAAGACCCATCGGACGTTCAGAAACTCTATGCTAAGTCATTGAGAGAATTGAGACTTTCTAAAGGTCAGACCCAGAAGACACTCTCGCAACTCAGCGGTGTTCCGGAGCCTACCCTTAAGCGTTTTGAGCATACTGGCGAGATATCTTTTGCCAGCCTTCTTAAAATTAGCGAAGCCCTAGGTGTTCTCGCTTCGTTCAAAAATCTTCTTGCATCATTCGAAGCTCCGCCTACTGCTAACGAAATTCGACGAAGGGCAAAGAAAAAAGCCAGAGTCAGGGGTTCGAAATGATTGACAAGGTGAACGTTACGGCTGACTTTGGTTCATCGACGTGGCCAGTTGGAGAGCTCTACCTCCAGCAGGGGAAGATCTATTTTACCTACGATCCTCAATTTCCAACTGAGCGATTCCGCCTCTCACCTTTTCATCTTTCCATTGATAAGACACTTGCTCATGCAGTGAAGGACAATCATCGAAGCCTTTTTTGGGGGCTGCTAGGCGCGTTTGGTGATTCACTTCCTGACGGTTGGGGCTTGCTTCTTATCAAAAGAAGCATGGAAGCAAAAAATTTGCGTTTCAGTGAGATGAGTGGTTTGGATTTCCTGAGCTTCGTTGGTCATAACGGCCTTGGCGTTCTCCGATACGAGCCTCAGTACGAAAGTAAGCCAAGTCGCAATGAACTTGCCGATCTCATAGAACTCGAAAAGGCGAGTGAAAAGATATTGGAAGGAGAAGGATCCGAGCTTCTGAAGACCCTTCTCAAGCTAGGCGGCTCGCCGGGTGGCGCTAGACCTAAAGTTAGTGTGGGGATCAGGTTTTCTGCTGACGAAACATGGAGCGCTCGGACCAATCTGGCATTGGATAACGATTTCCATCCCTGGCTCATAAAATTTTTTACGAAGGAAGATTCGAAAGAGGCCTCTCTCATTGAATATCACTACATGAAAGCGGCAGCACAATTAGGGATTGAAGTTCCTGAGCATCGCTTGTTCGAAGCTCAAGATCACAGTTACTTTGGCACTAAGAGATTTGATGTCTCCTCCACTGGAGAACGTTTCCATTTGCACTCGGCTGCAGGCATGCTGCACGCTGATTTTCGCTTGCCGGCGCTCGATTATCGCGACCTTCTTAAGCTCGTCTCCCGTCTCACTAAAGAAAAACGCGAAATTTTAAAGATGTATCAGCTTGCGGTGTTCAACGCGGTATTTCACAATCGCGATGATCACGCAAAGAATTTTAGTTTTCTCATGGATCAAACGGGCAAATGGAGACTGTCGCCGGCGTATGATCTTACCTATTCGGAAGGTGTCGGCGGAGAACATACAAGCTCTTATCTGGGTGAAGGAAAAAATATTACTGAGGAAATTCTCCTGAAACTTGCCAGAGAGTTTAAGATCAATGCGGGTGAAGCAAGAAACTTCGTCGAACGAGCCAAGGAGAAAAGAGAAGAGGTTTCTAAAGAGTTTAAGGGGCTGGGCCTGGCTAGACATCGTCTGGTAAGTTTTTCAGATTGAATCGGTGCGTACGCTTCCTGCGCGTGAGGTGAAGCTCGGAATGGTAGGCTAGCACAAGAGCCGCCGCAAAATGAAGTTGCAGATGCCCTGCCCAAGGAAGCAATTAACGCCATCGTTATCCAGGCAAAAGATGGGACGCTTCCCAGAAAGACTCCTCCACCTCTTACCGTTGAGAAAGCAGATGAGCTTTGCTGGACTGCGGCCTAAGGTCTGGTACTATCGCGATCAAGGGCAGCACGAAGTCGAACAGCGCCTACCCCTGCAGCCTCACTCGCTCATAGCGTCGATGATTCTGATAGCGATTTGAAAACTGGGATAGTAGATCGCAATGCCTCGGCTAATGCAATGGTAGCTGGACTACGGTTTGGTTCCGGCGTCCCCCACCATAGACTTGCGAAAAGCAGACTCCAATCCAAATATAATTACCAGCCAGTAATAGTCGCAAAAAAACCCATAAAACAAATATCTTATAGAATGATTTCGCCGCCGGCTTAATCTCCCCGAACTGCCGCCGAAGGGTAGTAAGTAGGCTGAGAGCAGCCCCTGGAGGAAGACTATGAAACGCGCTTTATATACCAGCATCCTTATAACTCTAGCTCTGTCTGGAATGCGCTGTGGCACAACCCCGGATCGGGTAGAGCTGAGCTACCGCAAAGCCTCCCCCCATAGTCCAAGTGAGAATAGCTGCTCTCCCAGCAAGGAGCTCAAAGGCTCCAAAGAGCTACAAAGCACCTTCGCCGCCCTACTGGGGCAAAATTCAGCCGAAGCAGCCAGCTTCTTGGAAACTAACCATAACCGGTTTGCTATTCTCGACGACCTAGCCCTCGCCCAGCAAAACCCTGCATCGACGCGCGTCTATTTAAAAATTCTGAGAAATCTAGCCGTACAGGCCGCCGCCTCCTGCTCCGAAGGCGGTTCCGAACTCAAGGCCAGCTGTCGTTGTGGAGATCGTGCCGAAGCCCAGGCTCTCTTAGCCCGGGCCGTACCTAGTGATCGCTGCGGCCTGGCGCCGCTCTTGGCAGAAGAATTAGCCGTCGCTTGTCAGAAGGATTATCGACTGGCCGTCAGCTCGCTCTTTTCATCGCTAGCCTTGGCCCGTCGCTCGTCGAACTAGAAGCTTACTTCTTCTTCTCAGGCGCCTTCTCAGGCGCCTTCTCAGCAGCCTTAGCCCCCTTATCGCTGACTTCCGAAGACTTGAGTATCACCACATCGGCCTTGGGTTTACCGCTTTCGGAACCTTGGGCCTCGATCTTTTTCACCACATCCAGACCCTCGATCACCTTACCGAACACTACATGCCGTCCATCGAGCCAGGGAGTCTTCACGGTAGTGATGAAGAACTGCGAACCGTTGGTATTAGGACCCGCATTAGCCATGCTGAGGACACCCGGACCCTCGTGCTTCAGCTTGAAGTTCTCATCTTCAAACTTCTCACCGTAGATCGACTCGCCACCTGTGCCGTCACCCCGGGTGATGTCCCCACCCTGGAGCATGAACTGAGGAATGACCCGGTGAAACTTGCTACCGCTATAGCTCAGAGGTACGCCGGCCTTGCCTTTGCCTTTTTCCCCGGTACACAGCGCCATGAAGTTAGCAGCAGTCTTGGGTACTACATCACCGAAAAGACCGATCACGATTTTCTCTGGCTTCTCTTTGGCGATCTGCACTTCAAAGGCGCACTTCTTGGTGATCTTGGCCTTGTCGAGGGAGAGTTCCTCGGCTGCATGACTGACACCAGAGGCAAGGAGGAGAGAGACCATACCGGCTGCGAGGGGCAAACGCTTCAACATAAGCAGTCCTTTGTAAGGAATAAGAGGAATATTACCTATCAATTGCCGGCATCATAACACCACCCAGGAGAAGCCTCCAAGTCCAGAAGATCAGGACATTCTCTGAGAATTCCCCTCTCTCCGCTTTCTAGCTGCTAAATTCAGCAGTATATTGCCCGTCCGGGAGGTAGTGAGATGCAAGATAGCCAAAACCAAATCGAAGAGTTCATGCAGCTGGTCCTGCGCAATCTAGAAAAGAACGGTTTCCCAGCCCAAGCCGTGTCGTTTCCCCTCGATAAAATGTATGAGTCGGCCAGTCGCCGTGGCTTCTCGTTCAATAAGATTCGGACGCTCTTCGAAGAGAAAAATATAGAGACCGAACTCACCACCGATCACGTGATCTTTCGGCAGCAGGCTTCGACTGAGGACCTGCCGGATGATCCCACGCAGATGGCAGAGCTGGCCCGGCAGATGTTGCAGAATATGGAGCCCGAAAAGCTGGCGCAGATCCAAAAGCTCATGACTCAACTTAAGCCGGAGGATCTCTCGGCTATCCAAGAGCAGTGGGAATCTATGTCAGCAGCCGAAAAAGCCCAACTCTTAGGCTCGATGCCCAAGTAAAGTGGCTCAAAGAGCCGTCTCCTTGAGATCAGGAAAGACTTTGCCGATCTTGCCCAAGAGATAATCGCCATAGCTTCCTGAAAAACTATGCACGCTCGCCTTATCCCAACGCTGCTCGCTGTCGTCGACGATATGCCGCGAGGTGTCGATCGCGGCAATCTTAGCTTCGAAGTTGGGGTCGAAGAAGAAGGGGAAGGAAAGACGGTCCCGACCCGAGATATTGCGCACCCGATGCGGCGTCGAGCGGTAGAGACCGCCCGTCATCCGATCTAGCATGTCACCGATATTACAAACAAAACTGCCCGGAATAACCGGTGCATCGATCCAGCGAGCCTCCTGCCCACGCTGCGCCGGTAGCTTCACCTGCAGCCCCCCATTAGAATCCTGCAGCAGTATCGTCAGAAGCCCGTAGTCAGTATGCTCGGCTACGCCCCAACGCGGCTCCGTTCCCGCAGGACTGAGGTCGGGCGGATAGTGAAAAATGCGAAAGAGCAGCAGAGGATCCCGAGTGTAACGAGAGTGGAAGTAATCGCGGGGGAGACCGAGACTCATGCCGATAGCTTCCATAAGCTTGTGACCCACCTGGCTCAGCTCGCTCAGATATTCCAGAACTGTCTCGCGAAAGCCCTGCAGCGCCGGAAAGAGATTCGGCCCATGGAGGGGACGGCCCGCCTTGACCAGGGGATGCTGCGCGTCTAGCTCACTGCCGAAGTAGATGCCTTCCTTGAGGTCTGGCTTACCCGAGGTGAGCTCGCCCCCAAGAGGAAAGTAACCGCGCCAAGCCCGCCCCGCATGCTCCATCGCTATTTTGGATTTCTCCTCCAGAGGGAGGGCAAAGAACTGCCGACTGAGGGCCTCCAAACGCTGCGAGAGGGCAGGGGAGACGGGATGCCCACTCACATAGAAAAATCCGCTGCTTTGGCATGCTTTGGCTAGAGCACGCGCCACGGCCTCCCGCCCTCGCTCAGCACTAGGCCCCTCGGCCCAGAAGGGACTGATGTCGATTACCGCAATTTCTGAAGATGGAGAGGACATGCTAGGGACTCCCATGCAGATTCATTTCGCAATCCTCTCATCTTCCTTCGCTTTGGGCACCCAGGCAAGCCACGCTCCCGTCGCAAACGTCGAAGCTATAGCGCGCATTCTTGGCAGTCGCTATAATGGAGCTTATACCAGCGGATTCGTACGCCAATGGAGACAGCTTATGCAGCGGCTTTTCGTCAGAGCCTGGACACCCATCTTTACTTCGGTCTGGCTCTGCTTGGCCAGCTCAACGGCCCCAGCTCAAATCCAAATCGAAGAAAGCAATTTCCTCCTCGCCAACGAGAAGAACACGGTCGATATCTTCGAGAAGACCTCGAGCCGGGTGGTCAACGTCAGTAACCTCCGCTATGCGCGGGTAGGGTTCTTCTCCTTCGACGTGACCGAAGTTCCCTCGGGAAGCGGCTCGGGCTTTGTCTGGGATCCCGAAGGCTACATCGTCACCAACTACCACGTAATCCAAGACGCCGACCGGCTCACGGTTTCCTTCAAAAATGGTAAGACCCTGCCAGCCAAAATCGTCGGGGCGGAACCGCGCAAAGATATCGCCGTGCTCAAAGTGAAGCCCGACGCCAGCTTTCGTGCACTGACCCGCTGGAGCGTCGCAGATTCCTCGAAGATCATGGTGGGGCAGAAGGCGATCGCGATCGGTAGCCCCTTCGGACTCGACCAGACGCTGACCGAGGGGGTGGTCTCGGCCCTAGGACGCTCGATACCGGGTGTCGGTGGGGTGACGATCAAAGACATGATACAAACCGATGCCTCGATCAATCCAGGGAACTCCGGCGGTCCCCTGATCGATAGCCGGGGCTTTCTCCTCGGCATGAACACGATGATTTACTCGGAGTCGGGTGCCTCGGCGGGTATAGGCTTTGCGGTTCCGGCGACCACCATCAGCCGCATCGTCACCCAGATCATCAAGAACGGTCGCGTGATTCAGGCTGGACTCGGCATTGAAAGCTTCGACAGCAGCGTCAACCGCCAGCTCAATATCGAAGGGATCATCATTCGCTCTATCAGCGATGGCAGTGGCGCCGCTCGCGCTGGTCTGCGCGGTACGCATCGCACCCGAAATGGCGATATCATCCTCGGCGACATCATCGTCGCAATTGACGAGAAGAAGATTAAGACCTACGACGATCTCTATAATACGCTCGAAAACTATCAGGTAACCGATACCGTGAAGGTGACGTTTATTCGGGAAGGGAAAAAGAGAGTTTTGCCCGTCGAGCTGATGGACGTCAACGCTCGCTAGGCACCCGACAGGGCTTCATCATCGTCATCGTCTTCGAAGGCCCAATCTTCGCAATCGAATTCTGCCAGGAGGTCATGGAGTGCGGTATTGAGATGGGGC
>JBGSTX010000372.1:0-6673 GCA_041736305.1 Oligoflexus sp.
TTTCGCTTAGTTTTCGGTGAAAACGTGTTCAATGATACCGAAGCTGCTTTCAATCGCGTCGCTGAAGCGATCGCTTCGGCTGAAAGCACGGTCGCTCTCGCTCCATTTAATTCAAAATTTGATGGTGTTTTGAGAGGTAGAGAACGATTTACTGAGTTGGAAAAATGGGGCTTTGCTGTTTTCTCAGATCCTAATAAAGGCAATTGTATTGCTTGTCATGCGGTTCAACAGAACTCTAATAATCCGCGAGACTGGTTGTTTACTAACCACACCTACGAAAATATCGGCATCCCACGCAACAACGATATACCAGCAAACCGCAACCCTGATTTTTTTGATCTCGGCCTTTGTGCACAGAGGAATCTCAAAAGCAAAAGTCCTGCTGGATTCGACGCTGAAGCTTTCTGCGGTTCCTTTAAGGTACCGACTCTCCGAAATGTTGCAGTAACTGGACCCTACATGCATAACGGAATCTTCACCAGCCTCGAAACCGTCGTCGCTTTTTACGCCACGCGAGATACCAATCCTGAGCTTTGGTATCCAGTCTACGACAATGGTGAAGTCTGTAAGTTTGATGATTTACCAGAGCGTTACCGCGGGAACGTCAATACTTTTGTCGCCCCCTACGATAGGCAGCGAGGAGAGGAACCCCGTTTTAATAGAGAAGAAGGTGATGCTCTTGTAGCATTCCTCAAGACTTTGACGGACAGGTAAACGGTTTATTGGGCTGAGAAGGAGGGTGAGTTTGGGAGACCAAGCTCACCCTCCTGCTTTTTAATAAGCGGGCATTATGCTACAATAGGAGGATTCCACTTAGAAAGAAAATAGCCGATGCCAAAGAATCTAGCGCTGGGCGACGACGATGCAAACGGCCTGGCTTACCTCTATCCTCGGCAAGAGCTCGATGGAACCGACGATTTGATCGGATGTGGAGTCATCGGAGCTTCTGCCCAGACAGGATCCACGCTCTTCCTCTTGCTCATGCCAATTCTTGTGCTGATGTTTCGTCGCTTTCACTCGAAACGAGGGATACGCTTCTCGTGATCAGAAAAAATATCTTGGTTGTTTTCTGTTTTATCTGGGTCATGGCGTGTGACGACTACTCTGCCCCTGAAGTGCCCGCCGACGCCCTCACTAAAGATTTGATCAAAGGGACGCTCAACATCCCGTCTGACTCTCTAGCCATAACGATAGTGAATGAACTCAACGAAAATCTAGTAGACAAAACTGAGCTCAAATCGGAGCAAGCAGAAACTATCGCTATCAAAGCCGTTGGTGCCCTGGAAATCCAAAAATTAGGGCTGATCGCCGCAGAAGGCTTTGAGGATCGGATCGAAGATTTTGCAGGAATCCTGGTAGCTGGCGCCATCGATGGTCTCGACGAAATCGGTGCCACACATCAGAGGCAGCTCAATCGAGTACTTGAAGTCGTTATAGAGAGTGTGGTGGCTTCCCTCTATGGGAGAACGGGCCATCTAGAGAATGATGCTCTAGGTATATTGCTACTAAGCATATCTGAATTATCCATCAAGAATCTTCAGACTGCTGGCTTCAGCATTCAATCAACAGCCGAGGGAGCGAGAGCTATCGTAGCCTCAGCCATCGGTGCTCTCGACGATGCAGGCATCCTCACTGAAGTGAATGGTCGAGCGGTTGTGGCGGCAATTGTCAAAGGCTCAGTGAGGGGACTCAAGGAGAGCCCACTTGCACAATCTACAAACCGAGTCATCGATTTCGGGACAGTCCTTGACGATGTGATGTATGGAGCGGTGGGATCTCTGGATGACGCCGGTTTTGCGCTTACAGAAATTGACAGAGCTATGCAGGATGTTTGTCGAGCTGGAATCAGTGAACTGGATAGCCTTGGATTCGGCGCTGCAGATTATGAATATCTGATAGAAGCCCTGATGGAGGGCGCGCTAGATGGACTTCAGCGAGAAGCTGGAGTGACTGACGATGCTGAAATCGAAACGGCGATTGGATACTGCGTGTTAGGTGCCACGGAAGGTCTAAAAGATTCAAACCTCCCTTTGGCAGAGTTGGACGAGATCATTGCTCATGTCGTTGAAAAATCTATAGCTCACTTGGATAATCTTGGGATCACTAAAGCCAATACAGAGACAGCAGTGGAGCACATTCTTAGTAAAGCCATGAATGGGCTTATCATGGCCGGCTTCAGTAAAGATCGACATGAAGAGTTTGCAGATGTATGCGCAGACATGACTTTGGCCGCAATCGAAGGTTTGACCGAAGTTGGTTTTAAAAACGATGAAGTGCTAGCTTATTTCGACGACATGCTTACAGCGATCTACCTGCCGTTGAAAGAGCATTCTTTTACGAAAGCCGAAGCTTCCGCTATGAGTGAACACTATAAAACCTTATTCGGTGCAAACCTCGCCGCCAGTACCGTTGCTGATCTCGTTATCGCTCCATCTGATTTGGCAGTTCATGTGCAGACTGCCCTTGATGCCGCATTTGGGCCTTGAGAACTGAGCGGGCGCCGGCAACTCTCCTACCCAAGTACTTCATGGGAACTCCACCTGCAGGGCCAATAGCAAGGCCCCTTCTGGCAGATTTCACCGGTTTCGAGTTAGCTAGGCTCAGCCGATGCTCGATTAAGATCGTACCTAGAACCACTTTCATCTCGTACATAGCAAAAGCGGCTCCGAGGCAGCGACGGGCACCTCCTCCAAATGGGATAAACTCAAAAGGCGTGTACTTGCGCTCAAGAAAGCGCTCAGGACGGAAGCGTTTTGGTTCAGGATAGAGATCGGGTCGCATATGCAAAAGATTGATGGAAGGCCGAATGGCTTCGTGGGCTGGTACCGTATAGTCTGCCATCTCGAAATCTTCCAACGTGTAGCGAGCGGGATCTACGACGGGTGGACATAAGCGCAGCGTCTCTTTGCAGACCGCCTCAAGATAAGGAAGGCTAGCGAGAGTGCTGGGCTCAGGTGAGGGACCCAGTTCGTCTAGCTCTTCCATGAGTTTTTCCAGCACCTCTGGGTCTCGATGGATCCAGTAAAAAGCCCAGGCAAGAACAATTGCTGTAGCTTCATGACCAGCAAAGAGCAGCCCCCTCATCTGGTCTAAGATAGCCGTCTCTTCCATAGACGTTCCGTCATCATACTGAGCTTTTAGCATCAGGCCCAAGATATCATTACCCGACTGTGCGGATTCTCGGCGCATCTTGATCTCTTCCGACAAGATACAATTTAACGCGCCTACAGCCCTCTGGTAGCGTGCCCACGGACCAATCCCACCAAATTCCCGACGCAATGAAGGAAAGAGAAAAATCCAAGCGCTCATAGATTCAATAAGTTCAAGAACTGCTTCGCGAGCGCGTGCTATGCGCACGTCCTCTTGGACTCCGAAAACCACTCGCACCATAATGTCGAGCGTAATCATCTGAGTCGTTTCGAGCATCGTAAAAGACTGATTCTTCTGCCAGAAGGCAGTTTTTGCTTGAGTAATTTGAACTATCGCCGGACCAAAAGTACGCATGGGATTGCCGGTGAAAACGGGAGCCAGCAACTTGCGATCCTGGCTATGTCGTTCACCGGAACTGACTACAACGGAACTCTTGCCGAAGACGGGTTCAATCACATCCCCCCCCCAGACAGAGAAAACGCTTGGATCCGCCGAGTAGATTGCCTGCAAAGCTTTTGGATTCCCAGTAAAGGTTACCGGACCCGCGAGGTAGGACACCCGAAAGGGATCTCCATACCGATCCGCAAGACGCTGCAAAACTTCTGGGGGTGGGTTCATACCCGATTGAAAGAAATATACAGGCCTAAGCCACTTAGGTCCAGGCGGTAGCTTACTCATTGAGTCATCTCGGACTGGTTAACGCGCGCTTGTGCAACGAGCCTATTGAGATCAGAGAGAGGGGCCGTAGACTTGGTCTGACCGATGCCAAAGCGATTGCTGCGCGCTGCGTCCAGCGACAGGTGGAGCTGTTCATCGACAGCATCGAAAACAGTCTCTATCATAGAGAGTGCGATATCGCGATCCTGAGAGTCCATCGGAGCCTCATTCAGGAGGTAAGTCCAACGGCCAAGTTGAGTGTCGTCGCCAGCATCGTGGCGATCCGCGAGATAGTCCAACTGGCAGCCGAGATCGTCTTCCACGGCTTCCGCGAGAGCCTTGGTGTGATAAAAGAACGCTTCACCGCTAGCTTCCAGAGCTTCCAGCAGGCAGAAGCGCAAGATGGGCTTTTCGTGGCGGAGAGCTAGCTTGATAAACTTAGCGATATTCCGTCGATGAATATCTGTTCCTGCGTCCAAAAACAAGAATTCTATAGTTTCCTGAGAATCCCAAGCTAGGGCTTCATCCATACCGAGCGCGTCCCAGTCTCTCAGAAAGATCGCGCTATGGGTCTCAAGCGAATCGACCCAACGGTTGAAAGCCATTTCGTGTTCTGAAGAGGGCTTTGCAATACGCAGAGCGTATCTATTGAGGTCGCGATAGCCCATGATGTCGATGACCCACATCGGAATAAAGCGCTGGAGTTTTTCAAGAGGACTCACACCGTTTTCTGCATCGAGCCATGCATAGAAGGGGTGTTGAGCCGTTTTTAGTCGCCGGGCATTGAGCGCAGCTAGAACTTCAGCATGCAGAAGCGATGTAGGTGACTTGTGCGAGCTGGGTTGCGGCAGACTGAACTGAGGTGCTGGCACATCAATCTTCGCTGGTCTCTGCGGCAGTATGCCTGCACTTACGTACTTCTCTGCATAGCGTAGAAACTCATGATGCATCCCTTCAAATATAGTAAACATGCCTTCCGCAAGTCGGACAGAGAGATCAGCTTGCTCATCTGAGAGTTCTTTATTCTCGAACATTCCCTCTGATGCGATGACGTGGCCCAATTCCCTATCCAGGTGAAAATGCCCGAAATAGCGGTAATCTATGCCCGTTTCACGACTTACCTGAGCGGCTAACGGCGATAGGTATGAAAAGAAAACATTGCCGCAGGCCTCGCCTGCTTCTGAGTGCGCGAAGCGGACCAGGACATCGTTACGGTCAACGACCGTCATGCGCGCGAAATCAGCTCCATAGGCCCGAAATGCTTCAGTATCTTCGGCGAGAAAAAGCCACCAGAGAGTATCGCTGGCTTTCCATCCGAGGCGCTCATTGAATCCGAGCTTTTTCCAGTCTTCCAAAAAGAGGGCTGAATGAGTCTCGTCCTCGTCAGTATTGCCATTTATGACTTGCTTGTACTCGTCTGTTTCATCCTCGAAGCGGATGAACCACTTATTCATATCTCGAAAGTTCATGACGAAGACCGTCATGATAGGCGCAAACAGCAGCCTTTCTTTGAGTGGGACCTTGTCACTCTGTACCCAATCAAAAAAAGGATGCTTAGTCAGATGGTCTTTTCGAGTTTCAATCAGCTTCATCACTTCTTGCATATTGCGCATGAATCATCCCTCTGTGTGTATGGGGGCTAATTTTTTCTCTGACGAGAAATCGGAAAAATGTGCTGTTTAAATATTATCGACTGAGAACAAAAGAAATAGGTATAGAATATACCTTTTAATTAAAAAGCTTGGCTAGACTCGCTTAAGAGCCTTTTGTACCAACGCATTGCTGCATATTCGAATGAAGCATCTTCATGATTTCAAATGCTTGTTCTGATTCGTGCTCTCAATGACAAGCAGAACTGGCCTGATTTTATAAATTTTGTTTTTTAAATTCTTTCATAAATGGAAAAATGAAAACGCTGTCTAAAAAACACAAACAGGATTCTGCCCAGTTTCAATGATTTTTAAACCGGGTATACTGCGATAGGGTAAAGTAAAATTTACATCTCTAAGTCACAGCGGATTTGTGAGATCTGAATGAGGAGGATATATCAGATGGCTCAAACTTATGGTTCTTGCCTTTGTTCTGAGGTGAAGTTCGAAGTCGTGGGTAGTCTCGAAGGCTTCTTTCTTTGTCATTGCAAGCATTGTCAGAAGGGCTCTGGTTCATCTAACGCGGCAAATATCTTTTCCCAGTCAGCTCAAGTCCTGTGGTTGAAAGGAGAGGAGCGGGTGAAGACATACGTTTTACCAGGTACCCGCCATACCAAAGCTTTCTGTCAGAATTGTGGATCTGGTTTGCCGAACCTGCAAAGAAACGGCAAGCTCTTGGTAATTCCTGCGGGTAGTCTAGACTCAGAAATAGTGTTGAGACCGACGGCACACATCTTCTTTTCGAGTCGAGCAGCTTGGGAAAGAGAATTAGACCAGATCCAAGTTTTCGATAAACTGCCGGAATAATCGAAGTTCTTTTGGATGGTGGTTCGTTTGGACCACCTGTAACGTTGGCTTCGGTATGTCCCATAGCGTAGCTCTAGGATATTTTCTTCAAGACGATCAGCTGGTAGAACTCACGTATATGCAAGGAACCAATTTGATGCCTTTCGGCGACTTGGAAACGGAGGGTTTAGGGCTCCGACTGAAGACCTATTGGGGTTCGAGCTTTTATGTAGGTATCCATTTCTAATTGCGTCGGCTGACTCTGCCGTCGAGATTGACCTGTAGCTCGTCCGCTCCAAAAAACCTATGCAAACCTAGATCTACATAGAATTTGGTACTTCGCTCTCCGTTGATGTCCGTTTCCGGCGTGCAACTGGAGTCCGGGAGGGGCGGTTGCGCTCCAAGGGAGCGCTAACTCCTCCGTTGGCAGT
>JBGSTX010000379.1:0-9193 GCA_041736305.1 Oligoflexus sp.
GATCCAGAGTCTAGTATGAGATTGATTGCTCTCTTCTTTAATACCATGGCTGCATTACGATCAGCATGGTCCCGGTGACCACAGAGCTGGCAGCAAAACGCATTGCGCGACTGCCTGTTCTCTGCGTAAATGTGGCCGCAAATTCGCTTCAGTATTTCTGTCTATTTCATCAATTTCAGCCTCTTGCATTGAAGTTAGAATCAAGACTTTGCGGGTATTTTTTTAACGTAAGCGGAACTACCCTCGTCAGGGTTAGGCACAAAGGCCAGGGAGTTGGGTTTCACTTAATCATTACCTTTGCGCCTTAAATGATAAAGAACCCCTACTTTGCGCCTGCTGAACTCTATCTCAAAAATAATTCGCGCCCAATGCCAGCGTCTAGGTTCCACAAATCATTCAATATAACGGCCCTTTGTTTCATCCGTTCAAGAATCGGTATGCTCGAACCGATAAGGTTCTAAGACATAAATAATAGCCGAAGATTTTTACAACTAGAGGAGTACTGCAATGCGGAACTTGGCTTTTCTTTCATTTCTACTTTTCACGGGCACTGCTTGTAACAGCAATCTTCTCAACGGCTCTGCACAGTCGTCTCCGGGCCAAAAGCCATATAAGGTAAGCGATAAAAACAGCATACTAAGCGATGCAGAGATGCCAGATAACTTGGAAGATTTTCTCGAGGGCGGTCTGGAATTGATTAGAGACGATATCGGCGATAGCGAATTTTCCTTCGAAGGACTCAGCTTTATGAATTTTGAGACTATTCTTTCAGACGCTCTGGACTTCGTGCAGGAAGAAGGCCTTGATGTTGATATGACCGAAGAAAGTCCTCTGTTTGAAGGCCGCTCCAAGGATGAGATCGCAGAATTCATTTCAGAATTCAGCTTGAGTTATGGGGAAATTGACTCAGAAGAACTTTCATCTTCTCTCAAGCTTCAGGGAGGCCTAGGTGAAACGAGGGCTAGCGCTATGGAAGCGAGATTCGATAGGATGGATATAGACACCTTCGCAAGGCGTATATATCTAGTCGAAAATGGCGTCGGCCAAACAATCCCTAAAGTAGCTAAGACAGTTACCCCATCAAGGAGTTCTACAGTTGAGGGAACGGGAGCAAAAAAACCAGTTGCACCCAAGGCACCCGTATTTGAGGATGAAGCAGTTGCGTCAGAACAAGAACCTGCAGCCGCTACCTCTAGTTTCCAAGGCAATGTAACAAGTTTCTTCAGCGCATCGTCTTTCTTCTCGTCATGGTTCGATTGATTCCGTTCTTGGCACGTTGGGCGCTCGGGTACAGCGCTCTTTCAGCTACAAATTCTGCAGTCTGTTTATCTATAATTCTTTCGAGCGGAGTAGTTTATGTTTAAAGAAACTAGACCAGCTGGAACTTGGTGCTTATCGGTTTTGTTCTTCTGCCTACTGGCGTGTGGAGAATCCAACTTTCAGCCACAAGCCGTCGCTATAGAGAACAAGCCCGTCGCTAAGGCAGAACCCGCCGCCAAGGTTGTGCCCGCTGTAGATACCCTAGTGTCAGAGCCTGAAAAGGTCGCCGAAGAGCCGACCTCAGCTTCTGTAGAGCCTGTAACTCCGCCGGCTCCACCGGCCCCAGCGCCGCCTCCGCCGCCTGGAGCGATTGTTAAAGGAAGCTTTACCGTATATTCAATACCGCCATATCCCCGGCAGGACCAAGACTATGAGGTTTTTGTGAAGGTAGTTTTACTACCTGGCCAAGGTGTTAATTACGAAAGAAGAGATCTCACTATTCAAGTCAGAGGCACAGATGGCTACACAGCGAATTTCCCCCAAGGCTTATCTACGGGCGGTGCGAGTTCCTTTAAGGTCACTGGAGACACTGTTCTTGCGTCGCTAAAAATACCGGGCGCCGCTAACAACGTCAAGGACACCGTCGCCTGCAGTTCCGTAATCTTGAACGAGAAGCAACAGATTGAACTAGTTTTTGGTGCCCAACCCAAATGATCGATTCCTCAGGCTTCGACGCAAGTTAAGATCTATCAATCGAGCTGCAGATCCGGACTGGTTCTGCAGCTCTTTTTCACGACTTTTTTAACAATTCCCTCATACTTTCCAACAGCCGCAAGCGACCACACTGCGAGCGTCTTTCTACGCCGCTATTATCAGCTGCTGAACAGAGTAGGCGATCGGTGAGATCAATTTGAGCCGCATGGCTCAGCTCTGGATGGAGACTGCGGACAGCGCCCCAAAGCAGCGCAAAACTCGCTGTGGCCAGAGGTGCAGCCATACTTGTGCCCGATTTTTCTCCAAGCCCACCACCTGGCACTGCACTTACGATCCCATCGCCAGGCGCTAGGAAGCGCACAGAGCGCTGGCCGAAGCTGCTGAAGCTAGCTAGTCTATCGCTGCGATCGCTTGCAGCTACCGACCAAACTCCAGGATAGGCTTTGGGGACCTGGGGATTTTGGTCGGTATCGAGCTGATCGTTGCCTGCCGAGGAAAAGACCACGATCCCACGTTCTTTCAAAATCGCAAAAGCATCGCGAAGTGCCTGCGTGTTGGGACCGCCACCCCAGCTGCAGTTGATCAGTTCCACTCCGTTGTCTGCTGCGTAAAGCAAAGCTCGCGCCAGGTCTATGCTATTGCTTTTGCCATAACGATCCAAAGCACGCACTACCGTCAAGAGTAGATTCGGGGCGGGATTTCGGAGGTCTCTAGGGCTCTGCCCGATCAAGAGTCCAGCAACGTGGGAGCCGTGTCCGAAAGCGTCTTGCGGGACTGCATCTTCCTCTACAAAATCATAGCCCCAGACATCATCGACAAAACCATTGCCGTCGTCATCCAAACCGTTGTCCGGAATCTCGCCAGGCTTGATCGCGCGCTGGGTCTGCAGCAGAGGGTGGCTCGGATCGATGCCGCTATCTATAATAGCAACGTGGATCGGTGCTAAGGCTTGTCCTTGATCACGGAAGACACGCTGTGCCGGCAAAGCTCCCAAGCGATCGAGCCACCAGCGATCATCAGCCGCGGCTTGTCGAGACGTCGGCTGCTGCGGAAAGTCCCATGAATATTCTGCTTCCCACGCTAGCCAATCAGCGGGAATAGGCTCTGGTAGCGCTCCATTCCAGACTTGCATGTGATGAAGTGGATCAGCACTTCTCTTCCAAATCATATAACGATCGGACTGCCGACTCCTTTCAGCCGGCGCTTCGGGTAGGCGGGGTAGCTGGCCTTGATCACCATCATCCCAACCAAGATAGACAAATCTTCCCCCACTAGCTGAGTGAGCAAAAGCCACTGCTCCCGCGCCGCGACCTATTGAGAGAGGTATATCTAAGCGTAAAAACTCTTGACCGCGACCCAGATAGTGCCCCCAAAAGCCGCTTAGAACCCAGCTATCATCCTGAGCCAAAGACAAACCACAAACCTGCTCAGGTTCACAGGGGTTCACCGGCAAGCGCTCCGGAGGTTTCGTGCGAGGGCCATCGACGGTAGCGATCAGGCTCGCGAGAGCATGACCGTCGGGATCGGCTTTCAGCAGGAATCTATCGTTGCCCTCCCAGCGAGTCTCAGGGTTAATATTGCTGAAACCGTGCTGCCAAAGAGCCGAAGACTGCCAGCGTGCATCTTGCTGAAAGAAAGTGAGCGCCTGCCGCGATCCGAGCAGTAGAAAGCTCCCACCCGCAGCCACTAGCTCAGCATTTTTAAGAGCTACACTCAGACGGACTGTTCGATTGATCAGCAGCAGCTGTTCTCGAGGAAAGTACTCTGCAAAAACTCCCGTCTTAAGCATGGCGCAGCGACGCTCGCCTGAAACGGGTGTAGAGTTTTGATCGACACTCGCCCAGCGACCAGCAGGGTAAGCTGCGCTGCGCTCTGGGAAGAAAAGCTGAGTTTCGTCAGCGGCGCAGGCGATCGCTGCTGGAGCTTGATCCTCGCGGTCTCTAGCTTCCGCAATTCCACCTGTGAAACGCTCTGTAGATCCAAAAGCACGTGCCCATTGGAAGGCACCTGCTCGCTCGACGCCTTCCTCCTGCCATTGGACCAGTCCTTTTAGATCACCTATCGTCAGGCGATCGCCCCGTTCCGATGCCTTGGCGTAGGGGGAGGATCCCGGACTGTTTACGGGTCCTGCGATAGCTTCTGGCATTGCAGAGGCGTGAAAGGCAAAAAGGAAAAGAATCCTCCTGAGCTGGCGCTGGTCCATCGGCATGCTCCTTCTTTGGTGATCAAAGATCAGCAAACAGGAAATTCTTCTTAGCGCCTATTGAGAAAAAATGCCGGGAAGGTGTTCACTTTTGGATACGAGTTCCTGGGACTGAGTGTTTGTTCGATGGGTAATTTGCTTAGCAAGCGCGTCCACCGAAGATCGATTAGGGGAACTTTCGCTCCGAGCGGTCTAAGGTCGGAGTCTTCCCTCTGAGTTTTTCTAGATGGCTTCGGCGATGCCATTAGCCCGTCCTCAGGGCATTGGTTTTCTTACTAGTTAGTTAAAATATCCTAGTAATCAAAGTAAACTATGATATCCTGAAAAAAAGTACCAACTACAGATTTTGTATTCCTCATAGCCTAACACCAAGGAGATTTGCATGGGTCTACCTCGTTTAGCCGTTTCCGCCCTCTTATTGCTGAGCTTGCATGCTGTGGGATGTCGCACAGCTAGTAAGGAGGCAGAAGAAGATAATGCTGAGCTGAACGCATTGAATGGATCACCTGACTATCGAGTGCAGTACATGGGTATGCCGCTCAAGGCTATCGATGTGCATATGCACCCTGGTACCTATGATACTGTAGGACCAATTGGTAAGGAGTTTCTGCGTAGCGTATTGCCTGAGTTCTTGCCAACGCAGCTGAAAGACCTATCGCTAGGAGCTGTCAGCAAGCTGCAGCTCGATCCCTACGGTGCTTTCATAGGTATCAAAATTCAATGTGAAGCCTCCGGAATGAGCGTCTGCGGTCTGATGTCTGTATACGCGCCTGAAACCTGGGGCATCACAACCCGTGACGAGGTCTTAGGCTACCTGAACGATAAGCGGAACAAGAATAAGGAAACCAAAAAGCCCTTCTATTTCGGTTGGGCAGGCGTCGAAATGCAGAACTGGGATAAAATCGAGAAGAGCGAACTCGCCGCAGTCCGCAAGACCTTGCAGAATCCTATGATGAAAGGCATCAAGCTCGCCTTTATCCATAACAATATTCCCCTCGACGATCCCCGCTATGATTCCATCTACGAATTGGCTGCCGAACTCGATGTTCCCATTTATCATCATGTTGGTTCGTCGCCTCTACGGAAACTTTCAGGCTTTGCCGTGGAAGAACAGGATGATTATCGAAGGAGCTATGACCCTGCTCTCCTCGATAGGGCCATCGCCAAATTTCCTAAGACTAAATTTATCCTCGGGCACATGGGCTTCGATTTCAACAAGGAAGGCTACGACTTTACCCCCCAAGTCTATGAGCTGGCCAAGAAGTATCCCAATGTTTATCTTGAAATCTCTGCCTTCGGCCGCGCGACTTATGATCCCGAGGGCAAGGCTATGGATGGAGTGCTGAAGACTCTTAAAGACAGCGGTTTGATACCTCGAACTATCTATGGCTCTGATGGACCAGGGACTCCCGGTGGAACGAAAAAGTACATAGAGGCGACTCTAGCTAGTTTCGGCCGCGTTGGGTACTCGGTAGAGGAGGCGGAAGCCGTCCTATCTAAGAATGCGGTGAAGCTGCTAAAACTCACGAATTACTGAAGTGTTAGAGGGAGACTGAGGCAGGTGGCCGAGAGGTATCATGATTCAGGATCTGAACTTGAAGCTTGCTGCAAATGCCGGGTGCCTTTGCAGCAAGCTATTTTTTCTTCCGTCTACATAAGTTCATTCGTTAGCTGTCGCTAACTGAATCTGCGTAGAAACAAACTCACGTTGCTGAGTCCGCGCTTGGACGCGATGTCTATCACCGAAACGGTTCAGCGCTTCCAGAAGGTGCTCAGTGACGTCTGCTAAGGCCACATAGAAGTTGCTGGCGGTTTTGCTGAGCATAAGCCCTCTGTAGCGACCGGAAGCGACATGAACCTTCACGGTGAAGCGATCGGGACCGGTCCGCAAGAGGGAAGCTCGCATCTCCAGGGTAACGTGGAGAGGGGAACCTACTAAATCTGGAAATTTTGCAACGAGCGCTTCGAGACGCTCTGTAACAGCTGCTTTGACGATTTCGGATCGATCGAAGTTTTTGAAAATAATGCGAATCATAGTTTTTCTTACCTTTCTTGGGCTGTTTAGCTGCATTGCTGCGAATTAATAAATCGAGGAATGTTCCCGATCCGAAGACATTCATACCGAAATCCGCCACTCGGGTGGCGAGCTGTGATCATAGTAGGGTAGCGTGAGACTCGCGTCAGAACCCTGATCATAGAGGATCGCTAGAGCCGGGCGGCCACGTGGAATCTGGGATTTGTTGGCGACCAGTACCTCGCCACCTAGATGGAGCACGGTTTGGGCTAGGTCATCTAGAATATCGTCATTCTTGTGGTGGGTATCGTCGCTACTAATGTTCAGGTTGCCTGTGATGGGATTGATACGGCCGAAGATATGGATACCATCAGCCACTATTAGTTTTTTGACTCTTCCTTCAATGGCCGCCTTGGCGATCTGAAAGATGTTGCGATCCCCCAGATTGAATTCCTCTGCACTTTGAAACTCGATAAATGCCTGCTCGAGAGTTTGCCGTGCCTGCTTGCGTAGAACGGCTCTGATCTCAAGGCAGATGCTGCTAAGCTTCCGTCCGTGGGCCGGTATATGCATGGCCGGCTTGTTCGTGGCGGGCGAAGCAAAGGCCTGCAGAAGCCCCTCGCTGAGAGACTGCTCACCGCTTACATAGAGCGGGAGGGTAGACTTCTGGGTACAGTCAAGTATCCAACCTAGCAAGGAATTTATCTTCTCTGCCTTGTGCAGACCAGCGCGGACCGGCAGCTGGAAGGGGCCTGTACGGGGACCCTCACGATTCTTTTTAACGGGCACAAAATCAAGGCGCTCCTTGCACTGAAGATCGGACTGACTACCCTGATAGAGCGAGGCCCCTTCCGTATCGATATGTAAAAGGAGGAAGTCGCGGTCGACCTGCATCCAGTGCAGCAAAGGTTTCACATGAAAGGTGCTAGCGATCACAGCGATAGGCTGTACGTCTATAGGAATGCTAATCATCCGAAACATGTTCGAGGAACGGAAGATGCCCAGATTGCCCCGCATTCCTTCAAGAAAGCGGCTGTCCTCGAGCAGGGCACTGATGGGTTGGAGGAACTTAAGCCCCTGCTCCTCACTCATCAAAGTCCTCAGATCAAAGCTCACGGATTCTAAGAAATTCTGAAGTTCGGCTTCCATCTTGCTCGCTTCGCCCGAGCGAGCAAGGTAAATGCTGAGATGGACGCCGTCGGCAGAATCAATGAGCGGTTGAAGGATAGTACGTTTTTCGGTAATCATAGGACCTCCTGGAAATTCGTAAGTTGTCTGCGATGTCTTGAACTATGTCACGGCATGCTTTTACTTTACGGAACTTCTCCTTCAGCCCTAAAATAGATAATAGTGCAGTTATTCTTCGCTTAAAGCAATATAGCGGCTAATGGCTAAAAGGCGAATAGCAGCTGACAGAGGAGAGCTCCCAGCGGGATCATGCAAAGACCCCAGGTGAGCATTTGCTTATAGAGTCGGAGGCGAGGTGCCCCTTCCTTTGATGCAGCGAGGCAAAGAGCGCCGATAGTTGATAGCGGCGATACATCCACGAGATGAGCGCCGATAGCGATGGAAGCAGTCAGCTTAAAGGCAGCTATCCCAGAACTCGCATCAATGAGCTTTGGTACTAGTGGTATGAAAGTGGGCATTACCACAGCTGTAGAGCTACTGAAGCTGGAAAGAAAACCACTGATGAGCGCGAGTCCACCCGGCAGCCAGCTTGGACTCACGTAGTAAGAGAGCCAGCTCGATAGCAAATCTGATCCACCTAAGAGTTCCATCAGGCTCACTAGCAGCGATATGCCACATACCATTAAAAGTGTCGTCCAAGGCACGCGACTGAGCCTCGAATCCTCATGCTGAGGGAAGAGCAGATTAAGCGCAAGAGCTCCAAGCAGAGCTAACAAAGCTATATGCAGCTTGCCACTCACGACGCCGGCCAGCATGCTGAGCAAAATCAAGAGCGTCGTCCACTGTTCCCGGCTCATCGAAGCCGCGCTAATTTCCAGTTCAGCTTTGGCTTTGCTCCTATGCCCGCTCAGTAAAAAGTACGCGACAAATGACACAAAAAAATGAACGCTCAGAGACCAATAGAAAATGGCCCAAGGGTCGATGCTGAAACCAGCCGTTCGAACTTTTAGGCTGAGAACAATGCCAGCAGGCGAGAGGGGAGAAAGCGCTCCCGCATTAGCGCCATTTCCTATCATAACCGCCATAAGTAAAGGCGATAGTCTGTACTGTCGGCTGGCATGCATAGCAAGTGGCGCTAGTAAAGCTGCAGCCGCTATATTTCCAGCTCCAATCGCTGAGATCGTGGCTGAGAATGCGAAGAGGGTCCAAGGTAAAAACCGAAGGCTGCCTCGTGTCGCGCGCAGAAGATATTGAAACAAGGTCTCGAGAGTGCCGTTTGCCTCAACAATTCCAAAAAGGTAGCAAATGCCCAAAAGTGTAAGAAAAAGCTCAGAGGGAAAGCGGCTCAAAAGCGCAGAGCTCGTCTCAAAATCCGCCAACTGCGCCAGGCCAATACTGGCTACAAGAGCTAAAAAACCGATATTTATCCTATTAAAGAGGCTCACGATAAGCAGTGCCATCAAAACGAGCAGCGAAAGCAAGGCCATTGCGGATTTCTCCAGCCGAGGTGGAACAAGAAATGCAAGCCACCTTATATTCGTTGATAGGAGATCAAGCTATGAAAATTGTGCTCGGCATTTGCGAAGATCCGGCAGAGAATGAGAGAACCCTCAGCTTTCTCGAAAGCCTAGGTCTATTTCAAGCTAGTATAACCCTTATTTACGTCCTCGAAAGACTCAAAACAGTCAACAGCGTGGTCGGCGGTACCGACTTCGTGAACTCAGCCTTAGGTGAGAGCTTCTGGGAGAATAGAATAGACGAAGGCCGCGCTGCACTCAATAAGGCCCGGACTTTCGTTATTGAACGAGGAGGACGCTGTGAAATGGAGCTGCTCGAAGGCTCCCCGAGCAACGAGCTCATCAGCTACAGCGAAA
>JBGSTX010000066.1:0-9979 GCA_041736305.1 Oligoflexus sp.
GGGATTACTTCAGCAGTCCTACTGGCATCACACTCGCTGAATCGGAGCAGCCTTTCGGTGGCTATAGCTGGAATCCAGACGGGACTTCACTTCTAGTTGCGCGTAAAAATCTTGTGTATCGTTATAGCCGGAACGGACAGCTCGAGGGCGCACACACCCCTCTTGCGGCTCCCACCGGCCGCGTAGTAAATCTTAAACATCTTAACGCCACCCATGTTCTTGCTCTCAGTGTCGATCGGACCCCTCCTCAATCAGCGGCCGATTTCGTCACCAGCGTGAAAATCCTCAATAAAGACCTGCAAGTCTTGCGCGAAGATGCGCTGAAGCTGATAAACCCCAGTCCTACGGGTCGGATCACCCTTGACCAGCTGCAGATGCCGGATCGGATCGCCGTGAGCCCCAACGGTGAAAACGTGCTTGTTTATGGCCGAATGCAAGAGGGTATTCGAGCATGGTTTGGCTGGGCTGATGCACTCAAGGAGGGAGGGCGGCTCGATTTTTTGCAAAAGTCATTTAAAGCGTACACTGATACATTTGAATCTGTACGCTGGCAATCCGACTCTCAGCAAATGCTCGGTCGAACAGTTACGGGCGAGACTGTTGCCTATAACAGGGCTGGCGATATAGTCATGCAACTCACGAAACAGAATTCTGAATTCATCGGTAGCCCATTCGCTCTCCTCGATAAAGAGAATCGTTTCGCCGTTCGCGGGTCCGATGGTGTGCTACGTGTATGGCAGCTCCAGTCAAAGCTCTTTCCTAGCTACTATAGTCTCGAAGGATGGATTAATCATGTGGCAGAGAGCCCCAGCGGCCAGCACTTTCTGACGATCGAATCGGACCCGGTTCTCATGATCAAAGTGAATCTCTTCGATGCTCAATTCAAATTGCTTCACAGTTGGCAGTATCCCGGGCAAAAGACTCTCGAGCTCTACAGCATGGCAGATATCAAAAGCCTTCTGAGATCCGTTCGTTTTCTGGATGAAGAAATCGTCGTCCTTGGCGATCTGACCGGACGGGTATTTTTCAAGAAGCTCGATGGTAGTGATGCCTACCCGACCAGCAATTTCGCTTTATCTAGTACTGAGCCAACACCATCGAATGAGTATCTAACGAGCTTTTCCCTAGCAGCTGAAAGCAAGCGGATGCTCCTTGGCTTTGCCGATGGCAGCGTCAGCTCTATTGACATTAAAGGGTTGAACCTTCTCAAAAACAGCAAGGGCCATGGCCCTTCGCTGGTGCCATTGCCTGGCTTTGTATCGACAAGTCTCGTCATGAAAGTCATCTATGACCCTGAACTAAATCGCTTTCTAACCGCAGGAGCAGACGGTAAAATTCTTGCTTGGGACGAGGAGCTGCGCGCTTCAGAATTGGGCAACTTCAGTATGCCTATTGACGGCTTCGAACGCACCCGGGAAGGAAAGCTGTTAGTCGCCCTCTACCGGCAAGACCTCGTGCGGGTCTTAGATAAGACTGCTGGCCCGCTATTGACTCTAAGGAGTCCGAACCGATCGACACCTGTTCTTACAGGTGACGGAGCGGGACTGTTTTTTGTTGGGGGCGAGGCCCGCAGCCAGTATGGGCGGCCCAAAACTTTTCTCTGGGACAGGGAAGGAAAGCTTCTCCATACCTTCGATTATGGCTTCCCAACTGTTGTCGAGCACCTAGATTTTTCAAATGACAACCGCTACCTAGGGATTGGCAGTCATACCCGCTATTTTCGGATTCCTGTCAATACGGACGAAATCGTGCGAAAGCACTGCGAGATTTTCGCAGATTCCTTGCGTGCTGAAGGTCTGGAATGGTGTCCTGCTCAGTCGAGCGATTCGACCTGACCCCGCGAAGCGTGAGGGGGGCGGCGTCCTTTAAATCGGAGCCAAAAGAGGGGGAGGGGGCAGATCCCATTTTAATTAGTTCCCCTTGGGCTCTAGAAAATCCTTTTATTTCAATGAATTTGATAGGTCTGCAAAAAAAATCACAGCAATCCTCGAAGTCCTACCGATAAAAATTACATTGGAATATCTAAGTTAGAGGAAAGACCATGAGGAGCAAAAATGAAGCTGGGATCAGCACACTCCTGGTCACGCTCCTCCTTGCCCTTCTTGTCGGAATTGGGGCCATGATATCGGGGCGAACGGTCTCGAGTCTGCGAGCGGGCAAGCATCTTGAACTCAGGGATGAAATTCGATCCCTACAACGCATATTTTCAACCAAATTAAACTGCCACAGAACGCTTAATACAACGTCTGCAACCGTCGGTACTCTAAACTGCAGTAGCTTTTCCAGTGTCGTCCCGAGAACGCTCGACGGTGTTCCACTCACAACTGGAGGGAAAATAGGAACCTGGACCATCAATGCCCGCTGCGAGAATAACTCACTGGTCATTGGCGCCAGCCGAGCAGGAAAAGACCCAATTACGGGAGTGGATATTTCTACAAGGGCATTTTCTGAAGACATATTCGAAGGTGAGTCTAAGTTTTGCCAGGAGTATTTTGCACCCGGAACGACCTGCACTGCTGCGCCCTATACGCTATACCGTGGCATGGGTTCAGACGGTATCGAGTGCTGTCGCCTCGGGGTCGAGACCAATCAAAATTTGAGCGGCCCTAGGATTTCGATTGCGTACTGCAGAAAGGATGAATATCTGGCTGGTGGATACAGCAGCTGTGCTCCGGTGGATACAGGCATGACAGCTGAGGCTGCTGCAAACTATCCGCCCCGGTTTCAGGAGGCTTTTGGTATGGGAGTAGCTGATGGAAACTTCAAGATGAACCGGCGCTCATGGACAACGGACTGCTTCAATGCAATGGGCAGTAACCCTACAGACTCATGGTCACGGGCAACAGCCATTTGCTGCCCTGTGGACTATCGACGGAAATGAACATGAAACGAAGCAGCAAACAGACTAATAAACGCTTTCGCCTGTCCGATGGCTTTGGGTTGGTCGAGATCATGATCTCCATGGCCATTGGCCTCATTGCGCTCCTGGGGCTCAATCAACTCGTTCCAAGGTCGCATGCGGGAAAAAAAAGCATCGAATCCCGCTTTGAGATTGCCCAACTCCAGCAGATGGTTCGCTCCCGCCTCTCTTGTTCTGCAAGTTTAGGGGTTCTGCCAAGTACCGACCTTCCTCTCGACTGTGCAAGCTTCACAACGTTGACTATGCTTGACGAAAATAAAAGGGAAATTTTTCCATCTGGAAAATTCGGAGACTGGAGTGTATCTGCGGGCTGTGTTAACGACAATATTGTGGTAAAGGCCCAGCGCCCTGGAAATGACCCCCTGACCAAGAAGCCTTGGGCAAGTTCACAGTTTGCTACGGACATTTTCAATGGCACCTCCGGTTTTTGTAACAAGTTCTTTATCGGGGGCTGCAGTGGCGCCTATGACTCCCTGATTGGTTGGTCGAATGGCGAAGCAGTCTGTTGCCGAGAGGAGAACGTCATTGCAAATTCAGCTCCCCCTTATGTCGCAGAAGCTCAGTGTTCTGCGCATGAATACATGAAAGCTGGAGGCGGCTCATGCTGGTGGGGGGCCGTTGGCTGGACAAATCCCCCAGGATCGGGGCTAAATGTACTTAACTTTGGGCCCGTGCTCATGAACCATCCGGATCCTGCTACTGGCAAATGGGTCTATGATTGCCAAACCAACGATCCTGACCTTGATCAGTTTGCGAAATCGAGTGCACTATGCTGCCCAAAAAATCGCTAGCAGGGGAGTTTAACTTGTGCGAAATCTAAATCCCCGGCTATTATTCCAGGCTCTTTATATTCGAACCCGAAGATTGCTGTCGCTCTTCTGCAAGGACCAGTGTGGCTTTGGTCTTGTCGAAGTTTTGATGTGCATCGGCCTTATGGCCCTTGTGGCTATGGGATTAAGCAAAATGCTAACGCGTGGCGTTCAAAACAGCAAGGCCATCTTTGATCGCGAAGAAATAGCCATGCTTAGACAAAATATTGAAAATAACCTGAGCTGCACAGCAAGTCTCAACATCACACCTACTGTATCCCTGCCGCGTGCTTGTGCCAGTTACTCCGACGTCATCCTTAGAAATGGCAGCGGGCTTCCCCTCAACACGGGAGACTGGACCGTAAGGGGAAAATGCCAGAACAACGAGCTGGTGATTACCGTTGTAAAACCTGGAAAGGACCCTTTAACCGACAAACAGTGGGCCAGCATGCAATCCGGAGTTGATCTTTTTAACGGACTTGGCAAATTTTGCAGCGAATATTTCTTGAATTCTCAGTGTACACAAGTAGACTATCCCATCTTTCTAGGTTTTGAGAGCAATGGCCCCAAGTGCTGTCGCAAAGTCACAAGTACGGCTATGAATTTGGCGACAGCCAGCTGCAACCTCACCGAGTATGCCGTTAGCGGTGGGTTTAGTTGCAATCCCTCTTCTACGGGATTTGTCTGGCCTACAGGTACGCCGGCGGGTGTCCTTGGATTCATGATGGGCAGGCGCAGCTTCCTCGAGCCGGACGGTCGCAGTTGGAGCGCCGAATGTCAAACCAACGATTCGTCCGTTCCCCTCGCTACGCAAGCTGTGGCGGTCTGCTGTCCGCTCTAATTGCAGCCGCCTCACAAGGTCGATCAATCGTCCGACGTACTCCAGCCATAAAGTTTCCCGAGCGAAGGGGACCCGCCTGTACGCGATAATTGTGTTGTTGAGAATTTGCCAGATATTGTCAAACTTCAGGACAAGGGTGAGGCGGGATTGCTAAGACACGAGAGAAATTTTCGGCTCTTCGGTCTCTGAGCTGTTCTTCGAGCTTTTAGCTGATTGAGTGATATTGTTGTTTCTGCCTGACGCTTTACGCACCAGAGAAAGGACAATAATAGTCAGAATGGTCCCTAAGACGGCTGATGATTCGCGTCCCATTCCCGCGCTTGCCCCAATAGCTGCCGTTAACCAGATACTGGCGGCAGTGGTAAGTCCGCGATTGCCTTTATCGCCGTGAACGATGGCTCCTGCACCTAGGAACCCGATTCCTGCCATAAGGCCCTGGAAGACACGCGAGATATCAGTCATCAAAACGCCGGCCTGGAGTGGAATCACTACAAACATTGCAGAGCCTAGACCCACAAGAATATGAGTCCTTAGTCCAGCCGATTTACCCTTCGCTTCCCGTTCATAGCCTATGACTCCCCCAAGTATCGCTGCCATGGAAAGCCGGAGTGCCATTTGAGTGAATTGTTCCACGTCACGAATATCGGAAAACTCGGCTTCAATGGATAACCAAACTCTTTGCAATATTTCTGACATAGACTATCTCACAAGATAATTTGTGACTTTGCTCAAGGCAATTATCTCATGCTTCGCAGCCGGATGGGGCTTGAGACAAAGGCAAAGATTGCCGTTCATCGGCTATGACGGCAGGTTTTTCCCAGTTAACGATAAGGGGGAAGATTTCAAAAGCTTCTTAGAAGCGGTAGGCCAACTCTATAATATCAAGCACTGGCAAACCAACCTGTCCTACGCGTTTGCCAACCCGTTCCAGATCACGCTTCGTGGCCTTATAGGCCTCGAGCTCGCGTATGAGATCATCGATCAAAGGATCCCCGGTTATAGTGGCTTCAAAACTGGAGCGCACGTAGGCTGGAATCATAAAGCCAAAACCCCAGGAGAGGGTGAGGCCATTATTGAGATGTTTTATCATGCCGACCTTGGGCGTGTAGTAAAGAGAATCCACGCGCATTTTGCCTTTTACATCGGTCTGGATGGTGATTTGGTCCTGGCCAAAACTCGTGCTACGAGTGCCTTTCAGGAATAGCTGCTGATAACCGAGCGCGAGCTGCAAAAAGATCGGATGGCGTTCATAGGGCTCAGTACGATATCTGGCTTCGATATGAGTGAGACTGATTGCGATATCCTTGGCCTTGTTGCCAGGCTTAACGTCCAAATTGAGGTAGCCCACCGAAAGAAGGTAGCTCGTGCCTTTGGGCTGCAAGAGCCCAATTCCTAGGTCAAGGGGGTGCGGTATGTTTATCCCTAAGAGAGCCGCATAGGAAGCCTCTCGAGGGGGCTGCGATTTTTTCTCGGTCTCTTTATCCTTGCTACTCAGGTCTCGACTCTTTAGTGAGACGCTTGGTCGACGTTTGCTTCCGGCTGCTAAAGCCATTTGGGAAAGATTCCAGCCGAGCACGATGGCTAGCCAGATCGCTCGGCAATTCATGGAGTAGTCCATTCGTTGGCGAGCAAGGCAGCTACCCAAAAGTAGTCGGCGGCAGGGAAAGTTTCGTTTTTATCCGGGCAAGGGACCCAGTCGCTCGTGTCCTGATCGCGTTGCCAAATGTATGGCTCACAGCGCTGCTTCGTCGAAGGCAGACTTTGCTCAGGAAAGTATTGGGGATTGAGCAATACAGTGGCCGCTGTGGTCCCATCACCATCAAGATATCCATGATAGATAGCCTGAAAGAGCGCATTTTTGGGTTGGCTCAGTGCGAGCTTTTCGAGGACCTGAAAGTCAGTTTTGATAAGACCGCCGTAGAGCGAACCTTTCAACAAGAGCCTTAGGACCTGCAGATGAGACTCAAAACCGCGGAGAGGAGCGAGAGTTTCTGGAAAGTAGCCACGGAATTCAGAATCCTCGTTACTGATCTTGAAGTTGATTTCGGTCAGCAGCGTGAGCAAGCTCGGACTCATCGTAGCGCGTCCAGCCTGTTCCTGGGCGTTAATAGCCTCGCCTAGGCGTCCGCTGCGGGAGGCGCTGTAGGACAAGAGTCGCTGTACGCTTCCTGCGTCTCTTTTCTTCCAGAGAGCTAGAGAGAGGCCCAGCAGCATATCGCGACTGATCGTGCTGACGCTTTGCCCCGTTTGCAGGCAATCTTGCGTCGCATTTCGATGCCATTTGCCGGGCTGGGTTAAAGACTCAGCTTGAAAGAGGTTGTGGTCGAGACCACTGGCAACCAAGAGAGAGGTGAAAAGGAGGCCGTCACAGCCGGGGACGAATCCGTAGGAGTCAAGTGCTCCGCGGTAAATTCCACGGTAGAAATCTCGTTTTGCCGTGATCCGCTGCAGCAGGCCTCCAGACAAGGTGAGGCCGCGCCAGGGATAGTCAGGCCCTTTCTTAGAAATGGCCAGCTGTATCAGTTTGCTCATGCTGCCCGAAATATCTTCGCCGCGTTCGATGCGTGCCGTGATCACCGCTAGCATACGTTCAACTTCGGCGTCGGAAACCTGAAAGTCTCGTCCCTTTTTTAGATCCTCAAACTCTCCGCTCGATATCGATCGAGTCTCACGGCAAGCTAATGCCATGGCTAGAGCTAGGATCAGAAATGATAGACGAGTCAGAGCCATATGCATAAAAAAAACTAGGCCTCCATTTCTTGCATCGGCATTTTGAAATGGAAGCCTAAGATTTATTTTTTATGCCATGTATTTCAATTACTTAGTCAGGTATTTGCGAGCATTCGCAGAGCGTTCCAATCTTTAGAAACACCGGTTCAGACCAACTTAAGGCGCTTTTGCCTCATATTTTACTTCGATCTTGGCACCGCTCACCAGAGAGCTGGTCGAGAGGAACGCGATTGTGTTGTTCTTCCCATCATAAACCCACGCTTCTTTCGGCGCTAGTTTTTGATTCACAGTAACGGTGATGGCCTTGGGATCGGCTGGAGTTTGCTCGAGTTTAAAACTCAGCTGGCGCTTGGCGATGTCGCTAGCCAGCGCTGTAAAAACTTTAGCAAAGTCGGCGCTGCAAATATCATATACCGAGCCATTAAACTTCTTGCTCAGGTCAATATACTCTTGGCTTACAGCTTCGATCTGACACTCATCAGACGCGACTGAGTCAGCCGTGGCAACGACGGCGCTGACACTAGATTTAAGTTGGTTGTTAGGATCAAAGTTGACCGCTAGATTTCCTTCATCTTCGCCGTTACCCGTGGAAAAAACCACTATTTCGATCTTTGCGCCCTGCCTAGGCGCCAAAGGAGCAGCGAGGAGCTCACCTGCGGCGTCTACGTACTGCTCGGCAAACCCATTGGCGAACAATGTATTAAGGAGACCGATGATGTCGGTGGCGCCAACGGCTTGATCGATAAAGCCGATTTTTGCAGCTGCAAGATCCGGTAGCAGCAGGGGCTCACCAGTCATGAAGTGAATCTGAGTATCGATCCCTGTGGAAAGCGCTTTGCCCAGAATATTCAAATGTTCTGCGAGTACTGCGAGTCCTCGACCATCGGCAACCGCTTCATCTGTGGCGATGATCAAATCTAATTTCTGATTGGCTATGAAAGCGTTGGTTAGCAGCACTTTTTCTGGCCTTTTTTCTGGCTCTGCTATCTTTGGCTCTTTTGGGGTTTCTTCAGAGGCTACTTCAGGCTCTTTCTCCACGACGTCAGCACTATGTTCGGTACCAATTCCGCTAGTCGCCTCAGTCCTAGCTGCTGGCTTTGCACAAGCAAAACATCCAAGAGACAAAACTGCGAGCGAACGGATAAATAAAGTGGTCGCTTTCATGGCTTTACCTCTGCGATGAGATGATCGAGTCTCTGAGTCTGCAACACTGCATTGCAAATCATATTCCAAAGGGCGCTTTTATTTTGATATTCATACAAATAGCGGAATCAACTTAGCTTTTAAAACCATGATAGTCTGTAACTATTCGAAAACATTGGATTAGTAAGGTTTTTTACGAAACAGAGTTTGGTGAATGCTTCACTCTTATCGATGCCTTAGAGAATTTTTTTCGAGATCGACGCGGGAATAACAATGTTAGGCCCTCAACAGGGGGAGGACTTCACCTGAGTACAGCGCCCTTTTAGGAGCCCCGCTCTGTCTTTTAGTCGAGGCAGTACGTGATGGAAATTCTTTGAGTTCGTAGGAACAGCCTGCAAAGCGTCTTTGTTAGATGCCATCTCTATTTTGTGATGAGTTATAGCTGACAGCTCCATCCTCGGTTCCATGCTTTTCCGAAGCTATACTTTGCGGGTTCTGTAACAAAAAAGTAGCAGCTGGGGCTTAAAACAAAAGAAGCGGTTTTTACCTGAAGTAAGATAACTGCCAGAATTCTCTTTAGTATGAGCTCTTTCCTTGGCAAAATTTGTTTACCACAACTTAGAAAGCAAAGACTATCTAGCACTCCAATTGTTGTTCCTCACGAAAGGCATACAACCCTGTCAGCTCGGTTTTATGAATCGAGAGGGCAGGGCATAGCCGCCTAGGTTTACTAATTAGCAAGGCGGAAGACACAGCGAAAGCCGAGGTCCCATGACGTAGTCGACGGATGAACGTGCATAGCCGCGGTGAAGATACCGGTGCTCGAGCCAGCGCCCAAGACGCCCCCACGCATCAGCGCGGCAGTTGTGGATTGCGCAGCCCCGTAGTACTGTCCAATACCGTTGGTGGCGCCATTCCAGCTATTGTTCCACCAGGATTTCTGTGCGGTGGTGGGTCTGAGGTACGTTATCGGCATGGACGTCGAGCCGGTCACTGCGCTGAGCTCGTTCCATGACGCGTTTGCCGGGGTGGGCTTGTCGTCGAAGTTATAATAGTCCACCCATTCCCAGACGTTGCCGGCCAAATCCCAGATTACATTATTGTTGGACAGCTTGTGGGTGCGCCTTTGGTCTTGCCAGGTGGTGGAGGAGCAGGTTTGGCCGGTGCCGTTACAAGGGTCGTTGTCGTCGACGACGGCAGCTAGGGCGGCAGACGGCGCGTTATCGCTATGGCCGCGGTTTATGGCACCGTTGCCGACAGAGGCGCCGCTCCAGTTGCTGTCGACATTGGCGACATTGGCGGCAACGGTCATCCATTCGGCGTTATTGATCAAAGCATAACCGGGTCCCAGGTTGCGGCAGGAGGACCGAGCCGAGTCCTGGCTGATATATCCTCGCGCCGGGGTACCCTCGGTCTGGGAAAGGACTCCCTTGTTACCGAACTTCGCCTCGTACTTCATGACGCAAAAGTCTGTGGTGCTATAATCCGCATCCCCCGGGACCAGGATATAGCCCGTGGGGCAACCCGAGCTGGGGT
>JBGSTX010000112.1:0-11269 GCA_041736305.1 Oligoflexus sp.
CGATTTAGGATTTTCGCCTACCAATCTTGTGCACCTTATTGTGCAAGGTAAGCGCCCTGTGACCGAGAAGGCTGCGGCTAAAATCTCGGACGCCCTCGACCTCAGGCGCGAAGAAAAGCGTTATTTCCTATCTCTTGCCCAACTTACCCGTGACAAAGAGCCATCCTCAGCGTCAAAAACATTCAGCGCTGCCCTGGACATCCGCCAAGGGATGCTAGCTTCCCAGCTGAGTGAGGAGGAGCAGGCCTATTTCAGCGAATGGTACCATCCCATCGTCCGCGAGATGATCTTGCTTGAAAAATTTCAGGAAGATCCTGAATGGATAGCCCAACATATCAGTCCTCCGATCAGTGCGCAGGAGGCTGCGGCTTCGCTCGCGCTTCTGCAAAAACTGGCTTTGATCTCCCGCGATCCCGCGAGTGGGCGCCTTGTGCAGCGCGAGCAGACTTTGGCGTCTGGTTCTGAGATCCAGGGGGCGATTAAGGATCGTTTCCAGAAGACTTCTATTTTGCACGGCGTCGAAGCCCTGTCAAAGCTGACACCTGATCAGCGGTTTCTCTCATCTATGGTTCTGTCGGTAACGAAAGAGCAGATGGAGAAGATGCGCCAGGAAATCAAGGTATTTCAGCAAAAGCTGCTCGAGATTGAGCGTGGACGCGGTGACACTGCCCCTGAATGTGTGGTACGGCTCAACCTTCAGATGTTTCCTTCGTGTTCATTTTGAAGTCTAGAGCAGAGGCCGTTCATGACAAGCGTAATGCCCGAAGTTTTGGCACAGGGTCTGTTTGATTTTTGGTTTGGGACTTTAGAAGCAAACGGATTATCCGCGCCCGAGAAAAGCCAGCGTTGGTTCAAGCTTGATCCAGCTTTTGACAAGCTGCTGGCCAAACACTACGGGGAGTACACCGATCCAGCTCTTATGGGAGCTTTCGATCGCTGGTTGAGCACGGACGTCGGTCTAGTGGCGCTCATTCTTCTCGTCGATCAGATCCCGCGGAATATATACCGTGGGCAGGCTAGGGCTTTTTACTACGATCAAAAAGCCCTTTCACTTGCACTGGATGCGAGAGCACGGGGTAGGACAGGAAGCTTGGCAGCGATGCATGCAGTTTTTGCCTTAATGCCGCTGATGCATGCTGAAGATCTGCTTATTCAGAACCAAAGCCTTGAAGCTTTCACAGAACTCCAGGCTCTTCATGCTCATACTCCTCTAGGCGATCAGCTCAGCCAGAACGTGGCCGAAGCGCTGCGTCATCGAGACATTATCAAGCGTTTTGGTCGTTTCCCGACTCGCAATGAAGCTCTGAATAGGGTCTCAACGGCCGACGAAATTGTATTTCTGGGCGAAGCTTCACCTCACTGAATCCTTCTTGCCGAAGCCTTTGCCCCCCAATGCTTTCCCTTGAAATTTATTTTACAGCGGGGCGCTCCTAGCCCTTTCCAAATGGCTCGTGGATGTTTACTCTATAAATGACTGAAAAACATTTCTGGTCACTCGGTCATGTAGGTCAAAAATGCTTGGTTATCTCTTTGATGAATGAAAAGCAGGAACGAATTCTCGAGGCGGCGGAAAAACTCTTCGCCCGCTATGGGCATCGGAAGACTTCTATCGATGAGATTGCGCAGCAGGCTGGTCTTGGTAAAGGAACGATTTACCTTTATTTTCGCAGCAAAGACGAGCTCTACCTGGCCATAGTTAGAAGATTTGGAACAGCTCTTATGCAAGCCATGCGCGAGGCTGCAGCATCTGTCGAAGGTCCTGCGGAGAAACTGCGCCAGCTGCTGGTGACGAGGCTGCGCTTTCCGGAAGAGCACCTCGCGGAGAACATGTATACAGCGGAGTCGATGCGGGACTTTGAAGAAAGCGAACACAGTGCGCTTTTGGCGCCGCTTATGCGTGAATTCCGCGACATTGAAGTTCGGATGATCGAGGAGATCGTTCGCCTGGGAGTCACCGCAGGCTTGTTTGCGACCGGCAATGCGCGGATTACCGCTTACGCGATCTACGCTAGCTTGCACTCCTGTGGTCGGCCATGGCCTGCGGACGAAGAGCTGAAGCTGGAAGGCAAAGTCGATGTGCTCTTCGAGCTCTACCTGCACGGCTTGATGAAGCGTGGCTGAGAAACTACTCATTTATTTGCTATCTAGACCAAGGAGCAGAAAGATATGGATCAAATGTCGATAGGGTCGGAATCAAAGCGCCTTTGGGCTGTGCTTTGTCTGAGCGCAGCTCTCGGCTCCACGGGGGCCCTAGGAGCTCCCTTGTCTCTCAAGGATGCTATCGATAGAGGATTGAATCGCTCGCCTAATGTCTCGCGGGCCGAAGCCGAGTATCAGGCTGCGGTCGAGCGCAAGCGCGGCGCCTGGTCCAACATCGGACCTAAAGTAACGGCGACCTACAACGAGGCCCGCTTTGGCGAGCAGCAGACGGCTGCTCTGCCTGGCGCCAACGGAGCTGAACCCACCAGTTTTGTTATCCGGGACGATGTGACTAAAAACGGTAGTCTGACCGTCACCCAGCCTATCACCGGTCTCTATGGAATTATTGAGTTCGGACGCTATAACAGTCTCGCCAGCGAGCAGTCTGGTGAAGGCTTGAAAAAAGCCCGCAGCGACGCTGCTTACGGCGCTGCTGAAGCCTATCTGCAAGCCTATCAGGCGCAAGAGCAGCAGGTGATTTCGGAGGCTTCTATCGCAGCAGCTCGCAGCGCGTTTCAGGATGCTCAGGCTTTGCAGCGCGTTGGTCGACTCAATCAGGGTGATCTGCTCAAATTTCAGCTGGCGCTCAGTCAGTCTGAGGCTCGCGCAGCGCAGGCTCGCGCCGCCAAGCAGATCTCGCTCGCCGGCCTGATGATGGCTATCCAGGCGGCTCCCGGTGAACAGATCGAACTCGAAAAAGAGCTCCCTAAGCCTACAGATCCCGGCGCTGATATCGAGCAGGGCGTAGAGAAAGCCAAGGGTCGGCCCGAGCTTCGCCAAGCTGAACTTCAAGCTGAGATAGCGACTTATAGCAAGAAATTAGCTTATGCCAAGCTGATTCCAAGCGTTAACGCCTTCTACAAGCACGATAGAAACTTCGGTGAGCTCACTGGTTTCGGTGGTGAAAAAGACACCAAGTACGTAGGCCTCAGCGTGCAGTGGGATATTTGGAACAACGGCAGTTCCATTTTCGAAATCCGCGAGGCTGTAGCCTTGAGTGGTCAAGCACAAGCTGCCCTCACGTCGGCTCGCGATGCGATCCGTCTCGATGTGATTCAGGCGAATGAAAACTATATGGCTGCTAAAGAATCGATGGTTTTGGCGACCAGCGCTGTCGCTCAGGCCGAAGAAGCCTATAGAATAGATCAAACGCGCTTTAAGAACGGTCAGCTTTCGGCCACCGATTTGATTCAATCGGAGACTGCGAAGTCGAATGCCCAGGGTCAGCTGGTAGCCGCGCAAACCCAGCTTATGACCTGGCTCTTTCGCCTGCAGAAAGCCACTGGACTGAATCAACCTACGTTGTGAAATCACGTCTTCTTGAAAGGAGAGTCTAGTATATGGACCGAACGAGCGTGAATATCGCCCTGTCCCTCAGTCTCAGTGCTCTGACTCTGAGTATGAGTGCCTGCACTAAAAACAAAGATGAGAAGGTCGCCCTTCCCGAAAAACCAGTCGTCAGCGAAGTGGGCAGCTCAGCGGGCGCTCAGGAGCAGACAGCGGCTGCCCCCGCGGCGGCTGATGCGGTGCCTGCTACGAGCGGTGAGCCTCTTGCTCCAGCCCCTGCTCCAAAAGCAGCCGAGCAGAGCGTGCAAACGCGTCTCTCGGGTGAAGTATCCTCGCAGCGCAAGACGAACTTGGCGTTCCGCGTGACTGGTTTTGTCGCTGAAATCAGGGCGAAACCAGGCGATGCTTGTAAAAAAGGTGACGTCTTGGCAACCCTCGACGCCAGGGATTATAAGCTATCTGCAGACATGGCTCGCTCCCAGAAGGAGATGGCCCAGGTCGCTCTCACCAACGCCAAGAGCGAGTTTGGGCGCGAAGAGGAACTCCGTCGGCAGAAGGTCTCTACCGAGGCTATGTACGATAAGCTCAAGGCCGGTTTTGACAAAGCCAGACTCGATCTTCAGTTAGCCGAACTCAATCTGACTAAAGCCGAGCAGGCTCTATCAGATACGAAGCTCACGGCTCCCTACGATTGTGTAGTGAGTAAGCAGCTGAAGTATACGGGCGAGAACGTTCAGTCGGGAAATGCTGTCTTTGAAATTTACGACACGACCGATATCGAACTCAATTTTTCAGTTCCTGAAAGAATGGCCGGCAAGCTCAAAGTCGGCGACAATCTGCAGATATCAATTCCAGCTACCGGCTTTTCGGGCGAAGTCGCCATCATTCGCCTGGTGCCTGTGGTCGAAGAGAGCAGCCGTACCTTTAAAGTCATTACGCGGGCGCCTGATGACCAGCGTATAGTTCCCGGTCTTTACGCGGAAGCGACACTGCGCTAGGCAGTGCCCCCTCAATCGTCGGAGATTCGAGTATGATACTTGCCGATATTTCCATTAAGCGACCCGTGTTCGCTACCATGCTCAATCTGGTGCTGGTGGTCTTTGGTCTCTTTGCCCTGCCGCGCCTGGCGGTTGACCAGTTTCCTGACGTCGATTTTCCCGTAGTTACGGCGACCGTGGTCTACCCTGGTGCCGACCCTGAGACTGTCGAGCAGCGCATTCTCGATCCTTTAGAAGAAGCGGTAAACGGTATCGCGGGTCTCGACAAGGTTTCGTCGAATGCCTACCCGAACATTGCGCAGATCATTCTGCAGTTCAAGCTGGACAAGAACTCGGATCAGGCTTCTCAAGAAGTCCGCGACAAGATCTTCGCCAAGCTCTCGAGTCTGCCGGATGAGGCCGAGACGCCGATTATCCAGAAATTTGACATCGGTGGCGCCCCGATTCTTAACATCGCCGTCACCAACAAGAATATTTCCTACGGTCAGCTCTCCCAGCTGGTCAAGGATACAATTCAGCCCGAGCTAGAGCGCGTGGCGGGTGTTGCTGCGGTCAATCCCGCGGGTGTGCGCGAGCGTGAGATTCACGTTCTCGTCGACCGGGATCGGATCGCCAGCTTTGGTTTGACGCCTCAGGATCTGGTCCAGACTATTCAGGCGCAGAGCGTCGACGTTCCGGCTGGTAAGCTGCAGAACGCTCAGAACACCTGGAACCTTCGCCTCAAAGGTAGGGCAGCAGGCGCGTCCGAGATTGCGAATCTCCCCGTCCTCAACGGCGGAAGCGGCAGTAGCAGTCTTCGACTCGGCGACGTAGCCAGCGTTGAGGACACTATCGCGGATGAAACCTCGGCGGCTTTCGTGGGCTTTACGCCGACTATCCTCCTCGCGGTGCAGAAGCAGTCTGGCGCTAACACGCCTCAGGTGGCTGATGATTCGCGTAAGATCATCGAGCGCCTGAAGACACAGCTGCCCGAAGGTACAGTCATCGAAATCGTGAGCGACAACTCCAAGTATATCAAGGGCTCGATCGATGCCGTGAAGCTCGACTTGGTCCTCGGTGCTTTCTTGGCTATCGTGATCGTTTTCATCTTTCTCCGCGACTGGCGCATTACCCTCATCAGTGCGATTGCGCTGCCGATTTCGGTTATCGCGACCTTCGCCTTCCTCAAGTACATGAACTTTACTCTCAATATGATGAGTACCCTCGGTCTGTCCCTGGCTATTGGTATCCTCATCGATGATGCGATTATAGTGATTGAGAACATTCACCGACATCTCTCTATGGGTAAATCAGGAGTACAGGCCGCTCACGATGCCACCTCAGAAATCGGTCTGGCGGTTTTTGCAACCACTCTGACGATCTGCGCGGTGTTTGTGCCGGTTGCCTTTATGGAAGGTATCGTCGGTCGCTTCTTCTACCAGTTCGGTCTTACGGTCGCCTTTGCGGTAGCGGTGTCCCTTTTCTGCGCTTTCACCGTCGCACCTATGCTGTCGGCGAGAATGCTGAAGCCTGGTGAGCATGCCCCGAAGCAGCCGCTCTTGCGGAAAGCCTTCTATGCCCTCGAACATTTTTTCGTTGGCATGGATAATACCTATCGCCACATTCTCGACTGGTGTCTCAACCATCGGCTGCTGACGCTCATAGGTGGTTTTCTGGTCTTCGTTCTCAGTATCGTGCTGCTGCGCTTTGTGCCGGTATCTTTCTTCCCCAAAGAAGACCGTTCACAGATCGTCGTCAACTACACGCTGCCTGAAGGAACAAGTCTGGAAGGCAACAAGACCAAGACTTTCGAGCTCATCGGCGTACTCCAGAAGTATCCGGGAGTCGACAAGGTGGTCTCGGCTTTGGCCGCTAGCGGTGACCAGAAGGTCAACAAGGCGCGCATCGAGGTCCTTCTCATCAATAAAGACGAGCGGGATTTCAGCCAGCAGGATCTTATGAACCGGATGCGTACTGAACTGGCGCCACTCTTTAACGTCAACGGTGCCGAATTTTCCGTGACGGAGCAGGCTGGTGCCGGCGGTGGTCGAACGGAGCCTATTCAGTTTATTTTCAAGTCGGATAACTGGGAAAGCCTGGTGGCTTTTACCGCGAAGGTCGCTGACTTTACGCGCAAAAATGTCGAAGGTGCCGTCGACGTCACCACGACCAAACCCAATCCAGCTAAAGAGTACAGAGTCGTGATCGATCAGGGCCGAGCGGCTGACCTCAACGTCAGTGCAGGACAGATCGGTGCAGGTCTGCGGGCTCTCTTCGAAGGCGACAAGGTCGGGGACATCGTCTCTGATAACAAGACGATCGACATCCGTATGCGTATCGCGGATAAAGACCGTCTCGATGCCCAGAGTCTGAGCGGCCTCAATGTCCGAAATACTAAAGGCCAGATCGTCAGTCTGGGTTCGATTGCGGAAGTGACCACGGCTGAAGCTCCAGCGGTCATCGAGCGTTTCGACCGCCAGCGGCAGATCACAGTTGTCGCTAACTTCACCGGAAAAGATTTGAACAAGGCCTCGGGTCAGATTCAGGATTTCATCGAAAAGAATATTCCGCCTGAAGTCACCATGCAGCTCGCCGGCCAGACCGAAACCATGCGCGACGCGATTGGGGCCATGTTACGGGCGCTCTTGATCGCGATCCTTCTGGTCTTCATGATTCTCTGTGCCCAGTACGAAAGCTACCTAGCACCGCTGGTGATCATGGCCGCGCTACCGCTCTCTCTCACAGGTGCCTTCGGTTCCTTGCTCCTCACCGGACAGGTGATGTCGATCTATACGATGATCGGTATTATCCTTCTGATGGGTCTGGTAACGAAGAACGGTATTCTTCTGATCGACTTTACGGTGCAGAAGATGAAAGAAGGGCTGCCGACTCGCGAGGCCTTGATGGAAGCGGGTCCTATCCGTTTGCGTCCCATCCTCATGACCACCTTCGCTGCGGGTGGTGGTATGGTTCCGATTGCGCTCGGTCATGGTGAAGGTGGTGAAGCGCGTTCGCCCATGGGAGTTGCCGTTATCGGTGGTCTTCTGATGTCGACCTTCCTCACTCTGGTCGTTGTACCCTGTGCTTTCAGTGTGGTCGAAGAAATGAAGGAGAGACTTGCAAAACGAAAAGCTGCCCAAGGTCTGACGGGTGAAGCACCCTTTCTCTTCGGCGCTTTCAGCTGGCTAAGGACTTTCCGTCGTCACCGCTGATCGCAAGTACCATTAAGAACAGCTGACCAGGCCTTAGAGCCTGGTCTTTTTTTTAAAGGGCGCTTCCCGCATAGCTAGGATCGGGGACGACGAGGGTAGCTACGTTCCGCTCGACCATGGCTTGGTAGGGGACCTTGCCGAGCGAGAAGCCTTTCGGACGGAAGAAATGGTGCTTGCCGAAGACTAGGATGCTGGCGTGTGTTTCTTCTACTGTGCGATGCAGGACTTCAGCCGGCTGACCAAATTTAACGACAGCCCGATAGTTGGTTCCCTGGGCGAATTCGGGATCAGCTTCATGGAGACGCTGCCGGAGACGCATGAGGAGTTCGCTGTTTAGGCGTTCGATGTAGAGGTCGCTGCTGAAATCGGGATCGCTGGGGAAACGTCCTTCGAGCATGGCGACTTTGATTTTGGACACCATGCCATGGATTTCTCTGAAGCTCATGGGATTGACGTGCAGATGGACAAGCTCCTGCGTGTCGATAGATTTACAGAAACCCATCGCAGCTTTGAGGGCATAGAAACCCTCGCTCTTCAAGTTGTCGGCCACGAGGCAGATATGCTTGTCATCGGTGAAGTCGATGCGCGTTCCGATAGGCACCGTCATCAGCGGAATGCTCGCGTGTCGCATAAGCGATAAGGCCGTCGACATCCCGCGGAGAAGAGTCTGGTGCTTTTCGATGCGATAACCGCAAAGGATCATCTGCGCATGGCTCTCCTGAGCCACCGATTCGAGAGCATCTTCCGGAAAGTCGCGAAAGACTTCTGTCTCGACCACGACGTCGGAAGGCATGTTTTCTCGAATGGCTTCTATCTTGGCTTCAGCCAGCTTAAGATCGTTGTCGTAGGTCTCACGTTCGAGTTCTTCGTAGGGCAGAGTGAAACCTTCGCCCGCGAGCGAGTAAGAACGAAATGGTGGTGCAGCATGCACCAGAATCAAGCGGGCCCCTGTGCGCTGGGCCATAGTAACAGCAGTATCGATGAGACTCTTTTCATCGTCGGTCAGATCCAAACCAACGACCAAGGTAGTTTCCGGACTGAATAGCTCGAGCATACAGATCCCTCCCTATCGCGATGTGACATGTGCCTGACTTGCAAAGATTCTGCCATGCGGATACGCGGAGGGGAAGCTTCTTATTCTTCGTTTACAGAATGACTCATAATGTTTTCTCATTGATTGGATTTTAGCATTGGCATGTATATTGCTGTATTATCATCAGAAAAGGAGGGCGTTTTCATGAACTCTGAAACCCCCAGAACTCGCAGTGAGGATGAGTATTTTTTTCGTCTCGATCAAGAGATCAATAGAAAGCGCCGGGAGGAACTCGACAAGCAGCGAGCGATCCGACTGGCTCAGGAGGAGAAAGAGCTCCACTGGATGAAGTGCCCTAAGTGCGGACACAGCATGCATGAAGTGAGTCTCAAAGGAATATATGTGGATAAATGCTCAGGTTGCAATGGCGTGTTCTTTGATAATGGTGAGTGGAATCTCATTATCGAAAACGAGCCTGAGGAACGCCCGAGCTTCCTGACTACTTTGCATAGTCTCATCCACCCTGAAGGGGCTCGCACTTAGGCAGCTCCTCTAGTTCAATCATCGAACCTAGAGCCGTCTTCGCGGTTCTAGGGCCGAAGGTCCATCCCAGCTCATGCCCCGTCTCGCTGCTTGAAGCCGAGAACACCTAGGTTTTCGCTGCCCTTACCTGAATGTAAGAAACTTTCGTGCCTAATAAAATACCGTAATCACGTCCTTTGTTCTGCTTAATCGAGTCCCGTCAAAGCCTTTGCAAAAAGCCCTTCATGGGATGCCCCTCTTCATCCGATCTGCTTAAAAGCCGAACGCCGATGACAGCATGGGGCCTGCAGATGAACTTAAGCGATCCCAAAACCAAAATTGTTACAGTGCATCCTAGTGCCTCCATGCGCCAGCTCATCAATACGGAGCTGCGTAACAGGGGCTACCAGGATGTAACAGGCGTCCCAGACCTGCAGAGTGTCCTCGATATACTTGAAAAAGATATGATTCACTGGCTCATCACGCCGGTCCTTAGCGATGAGAATCTCAACGTTTTTCAAATTTTGCGTCTAGTCACCGAGCAGGCCTCGCTAATGGACCTGCACGTCAGCTTCCTCCTCGACTCACAGACTCCGGCTCATTATCTGAGCAAAGCCTTTGATTTAGGGCTCTTTTCTTATCACCGGAACATACAGACCAAAGTCGACGTCGAGAGAGAGTTAGACGGGCTTCTAGCACTCTACGAAAACCTCGAGAGAAGTTCGAGCCTGGTGGCCGCCACTTTCTTGCGTCGCCTCTTGATCGAAGAAAAAAGGACGGCAGATCTGCTGCGCTTCGAGAAGAGTTTGTTTCGCTTACACTCGGGACACTTCAAGCTCTTCCTATCCCTAGCGGAAGCCCACCTCATGAACGAGGAATATCCTGCGGCCAATCAACTGGCACAGAGAAGCCTCCTTGTGGCGCCCGAGCTCAAGCCGGAGCTCACCTCGCTCTTCGCTCACTATAAAAGCAACATTGAAGAACTTCAGACCCCGGCTAGCAAACAAGATTTACTCGGAATCAAGAGCTGTCTTCTGGTCGAACCGCACGCGGCGACGAGGGCTGCGGTTGAAAAGCTGCTTTTGCAGCTAGGGATCGAAGAACTGAAGCCTTTTAGCGACGCAGACGCCGCTCTTAAGTGGGTTAAGCAAGGCAACAAGCCCGAGCTGGTCATTTTCGAATGGGGCCTCAAAGAAATTCCGGGGCCTATCTTCGTGCAGCAAATCAGAGAACTGATTGGCCTCGGCAAACCCCTCACGGTGATGAATAAAGATCTTACCGAACGCGATATGCCGATTCTCCGCGAAATGGGCGTCACCGACCGCATCAAAAAACCGATCGAGGCTCACAAGTTTCTTCAGGATATTATCTGGCTCATTCACCAGGACCGCACGCCGAGCGAACCTTTCATTCTCATGCAGAAGATTCGCCAGGCCATGCAAGAGCAGGACTTCGAGCATCTCGCGACCTATACCAAACGCTTTATGGATAGCCCCAAAGCTAGCGCTACCGACAAAATCCTTTTGCAGGCCGAACTGGCCTACTTTCGCGGACAGTATCGCAACGCCAAGTCTCTGGCCATCGAAGCCCTCAAACTTGGGCCGGTAGGCGTGGAGACACTCAATCTGCTCGGTAAATCTCTGATGAAACTGCGCGACTTCGAGTCAGCGCTGACTTGTCTTGAAAACGCCGAAATTGTTTCACCTAAAAACGTCCAGAGAATATGCGATCTCGCTGAGGTTCATCTCGAGATGGAAAATGACGAACTCTTCGAAGTTAAGCTCGATGAGGCCAAGGCCATCAGTCCGGAGAGCCCCGTCATCATAGAAGTCGAGACTAAAGCCGCTCTCATGCATAAGGACAGCAGCAAGGCCAAGGCTCTTATGCAGTCGCTACCCTCGCTCTTCAATATCGTCTCCTTCACCAACAATCGGGCTATTTCTCTCATTCGCTGTCAGCGCTATGAGGATGGCACGGCCCTCTATAATGAAGCCATTCACGCTATTCCCGACGAAAAAGTCGAGGTGCGGGCTATCCTT
>JBGSTX010000157.1:0-15148 GCA_041736305.1 Oligoflexus sp.
AGAAACTGTGAATCATGCCACGCGCTGGTGGTAAAGTTTTTTTAACTTCTTGCCACGCTTCAGGATAGGCTCGGACTACGTGAAAAACGCAGGGCTTCTGATGAACCGCAGCTAGTTCGAGCTGCTTTGCCAGATAGTCGCGCTGTTTCTGTCGCGCAATCGGATCAGGTCCACGTACAAAATCAACGCCGATTTCGCCTAGTCCACCTGCGTCTGGTAAAAAGTGCTCGAGTTGTTTTAAATTTTTTTCCAGCTCTTCTTCGCTGCGGCTCAGGACGGTCCAGGGATGCAATCCGAAGACTCGGATGATTTTTGGTCCGCTGCTCGGTAGCCTTCTTTGTCTTTCCCAATCTTCGGGATCAACTCCTCCTTGAATGAGGGCCTCACAACCCTGCGCAGCGAGTGCGGTCAAGAGAGCTTGCATATCTTTCTCGTCGTGCCAGAGTTCATCACTTAGATGACAGTGACTATCGATCCATCGGTTTTGCATTGGGGTCTCCTGCTCAGCTTCAGCTTCAACTATTCTCTTGAGCCTCACTCTTTTGCACTGAATGTGCGGAGTTTGCCAGATAACGCAGAGCAGCGGAAGCAGCCGCGAACCCAAAAGATCCTGTCACAAAACTCGCACTGCCGAAGCCGCCGTCGCAATCGAGTCTGGTTTTGCTGCCTTCCTCACGACGCTCGCATACTTCGCCGTCACTGCCAGGGAATACCGGTATCTCGATACTGTAGACTGTGGGTATGTCGAGCGTACCCGAGTTTGGAAAGCCGTAGTCTGCTCGCAGGATCCGTCTAGTCTTGCGGAGCAAAGCATCGTTTTGGCTAAGAGCAAGATCAGCTACCCGAATGAGACTCGGATCGCGGCGACCGCCAGCTCCTCCGACGCTGACCAAGGGTATTCCCAAACGTCGGCAGCTGGCGATGAGCAGAGCTTTATTCTGGAGGCTATCGATCGCATCGATGACAAGGTCGTAGCGGGGAGCCAAGAGGGTCTCGGCGGTAGTGCCGGTAAAGAAGTCTTGAATGAGCTCAACGTGAGCCTCTGGATTGATCGTCCGAAGTCGCTGAGCCATGACCTCGACCTTGGGTTGGCCGATGGTGTGATGCAGAGTATGAATCTGCCGGTTGGTGTTAGTGATACAGATGTCGTCGAGATCAATGAGCGTGATGTGCTGAATGCCACTCCTCGCTAGAGCCTCGGCTGCCCAGGAGCCGACACCACCGATACCAACAACGGCAATTTTTGCTGTCTGAAATATTCCAGCGGCGCGTCGGCCGTAAAGGCGAGCTATGCCGCTGAATCGTAAGTTGTAAGCTTCCACTGCTATCTCTTTCTCTCAGGTGGCCTATGTCCAAAATTGCAGAGCCGAGGATCTGCTCTTCCTAAATGACAGTGAGGAAGCTGTCCAGTCTTTTTAAAAACTCTACGATTTGGCTATAAAGCCGTCGCTCTTTGGCAACGCTTTCCCTGAAATTTCACTCTCTGCTTAAAAATTAATCAAATCGGCCAAGCCCTTTCCTATCAAGATGTCTAGAGATCGATGTCGACAGTTTTCCACCGAGCCTGTGGATAACATCTTTGGAACTATGTCTTAATGACTCTATTTGGCTGTTCGGCCAGCTCTGGGCTTACAGAACACTTCGTTCCTTAATGCTAGTCAGGAAACAAAGAGAGATCTAAAAATATAAATGAGAGCTCCGAGCGCGGACTCAAACGAAAAACAAACAAGGAAATTGCTATGAAAAAATTAATCGTCTCGACCTTCTTGGGCGTTCTTAGCTTCAGTGGGTCTGCCTTTGGGATTGCTGTTACCGTCAATGGTTCAGGCTGTCCGATCAGCGGTGATGCTCAAGCATACTACGATGGTGACGAACTGGTGATCCCGACTGGCGATATGAACGTTAAAAAAGGCAACGATATCGAACTTAGCGCTAAGCGCAAAAACTGCTCGCTCACTCTCGCCAGCGAGCAGAATAATAAGATTGCCGTTCGCAGCGTGCGGGTGCGCGGTTGGACGGATCTACGCTCTGGCGACGAGCTTAAGCTCACTTTCGATCGCTTCATCCAAGGTGAAGGCAAGGACTATCCCATCAGCTTCAGCGCGAAGGGACCTGAAAACCAAGGCTTTGAGTTCAGTTACAAGCTGAGTCCAAGTGAGAAGGTTTGGTCGGAATGTAATCCTACGCGAGCTTTGACCCTCAACACATCTCTCTTGCTCAAGGGGGCCGAAGGACAATTCGCCCAGGCTGAACTCGACGAGATTCGCGTACGACTCGATCTGGTAAAATGCCCTTAACTTGGGAGGTCGACAGACCTCCCTTTCCTATGCTAAGCCTGGCCTCCTAGTAAAAAGAGGTTGGCCAGGTGGCATCGCTGCAGGAATTCTTTGAGCATCCGAGCTTGTTATTTTTGAAGGAACTCGCATTGCCTCTCGCTGCGAGCTATCCGAACTGCAAGGAATGGAACAACTGGGCCGAAGCCAGCCAAAGCTTTCAGACCCATAATCCCGGTCTTCGCTTCGTCGAAGAAATCCGACCGGGAGCTCGGAAGCGACGCCGCGAAAAGAAGCTCACGCCTCCGGGGCAAAGAAGCTATGAGGCGCGCGTGATCGAAAGGGGTGAAATAGCAACTCGCCCTGATCACCCACACGATTTCTTCAATGGGATGATTTGGCTACGCTACCCCCTGAGCAAGAAAACCCTCCATCAGATCGCCTACGAGCTGCAACAAAGCAATACCGGTACCTTGCGCCTGCGACCAGCCGATGGTCTCACCTGCTTTGATGAAGGCGGAGTCATTTACCGCTGCCGAGAGGGGGAGGACCCCGGCGAAATCCTAGCTTTCCTCTATTCTCGCGAAGATGCTCGCAAAGCCCGGTTCTGCCAGGATAATCGTCAGCAATTTCAGGTATTTGGACACGGCATCCTGGAAGCTCTCTGGGTTCACGGAAAGTCTGATCTGCAGGTTGCCACCGCGGTTTTGCCTTATCGTCCCGGAGCTGTCGCATGGGATGCGGAACTTGCTGTTTATCTTGCCGAAAAAGCTAGAGCGGGATCCTGCTGGGGAACCTCTCCGTTTGACTCGCTCTGGAAACTTTAAATAAATCTCCAAAAAAGCCAAAATCTTCGTCGCACAGTCCCGAAATGCAAGCGATTCAGTACCCTAGGATTTTTACCTAAAATAAGAAATAAGCTCTAAAGCTTGGGCAGGTTCGTGCCGATAGTAACTATGATAGTTGTCATGAGCGTCAACGGGACTAATGGGGGTTTTGTTAATGATTACTCGTCTGCTTACGGGCCTTGTTCTGCTCTCGTCTATGACAGGGTGCGGCGCTCCTGAGCCAGTCGCTACCGGATACAAAAAGCAGATTGCAGCGCCACCTGGAGCCGCGACTGCAGCTACAACTACCGGAACTGGCAATGCTACTCCCGCGACAGCCAATCTCGCGGCTGGTCAAAAGGCCTATGCTGACCTCTGCGCAGCTTGTCATCAGCCTTTGGCGACTACGGCAAAACCGAACAAAACTCTGGCCCAGATCGACGCCAATGCCCCAGCAAAAAACCCCAGTCACGCATCTGTCGGAGCTAAGTGGCCAACTGGCGCTGCCGCCGCTGACCTCGTTGCTGCACTCAAGAAATAATTTTTTCGAACCCGTCGCCTCCTTTTCAGGAGGCTATTTTTTTGCCTGATTTGTTGGCTAAATCAGCCAAACGACCGTTATCGTCAAAGACGAGGATGCGCCCTTTGTCTTTGTGCACATGTTTTTCCATCGCCGCATAATAGTCCTTGGACTGGGTCACGGTTTTCTCGAAGTCCACCCAAATCAGGGGATCATAGTCCGTAGGGGCCATGTTTCTCATGATACCGAGCGAGTGCTCCTGATCGTAGGCTTCCTTGTAAACGCGTTTCATAAGGAGAGCCGAATAAATGTCGGCTATCGTTACGATGCGCGCGTATTCGTGTATGCCGTTAGCTTGCTCCTCGCTTCGACCTGCTTTACCATGGGGATAACCCCGACCATCGAATTTTTCGTGATGCTCGAGAGCGACCTGAGCCACTTCAGGCTCGATCGGAGCTCCCGCGCTTATTGCCTGTTCGAGTTCTGCGAAACCTAGCGTGGTGTGAGTCTTAATGATGTCAAATTCTTCTGGAGTGAACTTGCCTGGCTTGTTCAAAATATGCCCAGGCACACAGGTCTTACCTACATCGTGGTAGAGGCCGGCGCGGGCAATTTTTTCGGACTCAGTCTTGGACTTCTTCAGCATCGAGCGAGCCATGATGCCCGCTATCATCGCGACGGCTGCACTGTGATCGTAGAGAGTGCCGTCGGCCAGGATCATTCGACTCAAAGTCCCGATCGCCACATGACTGTCGAGCAGGTTATCGATTAGTCTATTCGCTGATTCTTTGGCATGCGCAGCGACGGTCTTATTAATTCCTCCGCGAACTATCATCTGACTAGCCGAACTGAGGTCCGCAAAAGTCATGATCGTCTGTCGATCGAGTAGCGGATCTTTTTCGAGCAAGCGATTGATCTTTTTATCCCGTACTTCCTTGATAAGAAGCTCGAAGCGAGGATAGTCTTTCCTTTCCACACAAATGTCGAGATTACCGTAGTCCTTATTACGGGCGCTAATAATGAGATCAACCTGCTCTTGAGCAAAGTTCTTTGGATTGATTAGCTCGATCATTTCCTGGTCGACTCGGAAGTATATTTTGAAATCAATGGTTTTGATTTCTTTCAAATAGGTAAAGAGTTCGAGGCTGAGATTGGAAAATTTCCGAAGATCGCTCTCGGTTATGGCAAAGACTCTATATTTTGCTCGAATCGCCGGTGCGATTGAAAAGCGGGGAGCATTCATCGGTCCTTACCTTTCGTAATAAAGCTGCAGCTGCCTCGCGAGACGGAACAGCTCGATATCCCCTTCGGCAAGTCTGGGAATGGCCTGAGCATTGCGTCCAAAGTGACGTATAAAAGATCAGGATCCTTAGGGATAATTTTGCCGTTTTGCATTCATATTTTCGACTTAGTATGGCTTGAATTTACGCCTTTCATACCCAGCGAGCCAGCCTTAAGGTAAGCTCATTGGAACTAAGACTTTCCTGCCGATGGGGTGAGGATGCATCAGCTGCCGCCATTGATCGTCGATCTGGCTCTGATTCTGGCCGTTGCGGGTTTCGTAACTGTCCTTTTCCGTAAAATTCGTCAACCGATTGTTCTCGGCTACGTATTGGCCGGAGTCCTTGTGAGTAGCAAGGCTCGCTGGATGCCGACCATCAGCGATACTCCTAACGTACGCGTGTGGGCCGAAATCGGCGTTATCTTCCTGCTCTTTGCGTTGGGCCTTGAATTCAGCTTTAAGAAACTCGTCCGCATTGGCAGTGCAGCGAGTATCACGGCTATGGTCGAAGTCAGTGCCATGCTGCTCATCGGCTATGGGGCAGGACAGTTGCTCGGCTGGTCGACAATGGACAGCCTTTTTCTAGGCGGTATCCTCGCGATATCGTCGACTACGATTATCATCCGCGCTTTCGAGGAACTGGGAGTCAAAGGTCGACGTTTTGTCGATCTGGTTTTTGGCGTTCTCATCGTTGAGGATCTCGTAGCCGTCCTGATTCTTGTTCTGCTTTCAACTGTCGCCCTGCGTAATCAATTCGAAGGCATCGCGATGGCCTATTCTATCGTGAAGCTGGGATTTTTCCTCATCCTCTGGTTTCTTTCGGGAATTTTTCTAGTCCCTTCGCTGCTGCGCTTTTTTAGACGATCTCTCAACGAAGAAACCCTGCTGGTGGTCGCGCTTGGTCTCTGCTTTTTCATGGTGGTATCTGCCGCTAACGCCGGTTTCTCACCCGCCTTAGGTGCCTTTCTCATGGGATCTATTTTGGCTGAGACGACTGAAGCGGAAAAGATTGGGGCCCTCATTAAGCCAGTAAAAGATCTATTTGCTGCCATATTTTTCGTCTCTGTCGGCATGCTCATCAATCTCGAACTGCTGCTGGAGCATGCAGGTGCTGTGCTCTTGATCAGTGGCATTCTAATTCTCGGCAAAACCGTCCATGTGATCGTCGGTGCTCTGCTCGCTGGGCAAAGTCTTCGACATTCCGTTCAATCGGGCTTCAGTCTTGCGCAGATCGGAGAATTCTCCTTCATCATCGCTGGCCTCGGAGAGTCTTTGAACGTGACCAGCAAGTTCCTCTATCCGGTTGCGGTTGGAGTCTCCGCTATCACGACTTTTTCCACACCCTATACTATCCGCAGTGCGGATCGCGTCTGCGATTGGCTCGAGAAAAATCTACCTCGGCGTTGGCTGGAGAAGCTGACTCGCTACGAAGCTTCGATGAAGAGCATTTCTCTGACAGGGAAGTGGGCTTTGCTGCTGCGCAGCTATCTCACGCGGATGGTCTCCAACGGCATTATCGTCTTCGCTATGTTTGCCTTGAGTTCGCGGCTGCTGCCACCTCTTCTGAGTCCCTGGTTTGGTGATACTTGGGCCCAGTGGCTGACACTCTTGGGTACCCTTGGACCGGCAGCCCCTTTTCTCTGGGCCATGGCTGTCGGACGGCCTAAAAAACCTGAGCTCCTCGAAGTATTGAATAGTCGACGCTATCGAGCCCCGGTCATGCTGCTAGAGATGTTAAGGATCGGCTGCACACTGGCTTTGTTTGGGCTCTTAGCGCCGAAACTTATTTCTTTTCGGGCGACGATTATCATTACAGGATCGATGGCGGTGCTCGTGCTCTTGGTTTTTTCCAGGCACCTCGATGCGGTTTATAACTGGATCGAGCGACACTTCATCCAGAACCTCTCGCAGCGTGATCGTGAAGTTAAGGCTAAAGCCGAAGCTCCGGTTCTGGTGCCCTGGGATGGCCATTTAGCGAGCTTCATTGTGGATCCTGATTCGGAATTAATAGGGAAGGCTCTGCTGGATCTGAATATCCGCGAGAGGTTTGGCGTGATCATTGCCATGATTGAACGCGGTCACAAGAAGATACCGGCACCGGGTCGCAACGAAAAGATATATCCCTTCGACAAGGTCTATGTGATCGGTAGCGATGAAGAATTGCTTAGTTTTAAGCAGGTTTTGGAGCTGCCGGAGAAAATGCAGGGCGAGACAGCGACCGAGGGCGAGCTCGAGCTTAACTTCAGTCTCCAGCAGATCGAATTGGTTCCGACCTCTCCCTACTGTCAGAAAACTATCCGCGACTCCGGTTTGCGCGAGTCTACCAGTGGGCTGGTGGTTGGCATCGAACGCAACGGGAGACGCATTCTGAACCCCGATGCGAAGACAGTGCTTGAGGCCGGAGACCTCCTCTGGGTCGTGGGAGACAGCCGGCGTATCAGGACTATCAATCAGGGGATTACGGCTTATTAAACCGCCCGCGGCAGGATTTCGATTTTGTCCCAAGCGAAGCTGCGAATTTCAATCGGATGAGGATGCTGAGCTACTTGCTGGTGGTGAATCTCAAAGCGAGAACGCTCGGCGATCTGACTACCAAACTTAGCCACTGCAAAGCGCCCTGGATCGGCGAGGATGAGCTGAGCCGACTGAGCCGCAGAATGTTTGAGAACGAAACTCTCCAGGGCTCGGTAAGAGCTGGGATCGTAGAGTATGTCGCTGCCGACGATCAACGAAAAAGGGCCGAGGTCGAGATCGGGGTCGGTGAACGATCCGACGAGAGCTTCTAATGCAGAGGAAAGACCGTTGCGCTCGCGATTGGCTTCGAAGAGCCCGACAAAGTCAGGATGATGATCCAAAGCGACGACCTGGGCTCCAGCTTTTGCACAGATCAGACTAGGCAGTCCGAGGCCACAGCCCAACTCGAGCACGCGCTGCCCAGCAAGTTGATTACGCCTCGTCCACAAATACTGAGCCAGTCCTATCGCCGAAGGCCAAAGGCAGCCGTAGAGCGGTGGTTCAGGCGCAGCTGCCGCATGCTCCGTAAAATGCCGGTCGAACTCGAGATTAGCATCAGCGAAGACCTGGAGCGAAATCACCAAACTGTCGAAGTAAAGAGTATGCCAGGCGAATTCCGTGCTCATGAAATTAGAAAAGACCTCGCGGAAGGCAGTGCCTCGGCAAAATTTGCTTGCATTTGGCAGCTCGCATTCATCTACAAAAAAAAATTGACTTGCTATTATCATTCCACCACAAAAACCGCGCCCTGCCTAGGTCTAAAAGGCTTCGTACCTTTCCTTAGTTTTCTTTTCCGCTGGTATCGCGTACCATCGCTTGGTCGCTCGGTCACTAGATGTGCTGCTGACTTAGCTTGATCTTTCAACTCCTAACTCTTAAGTTCTCGAGTCCGTGTTTATCGATAGTTTTTTGAGCAGTTTCTCAGTGGTGATGCGAGGAGGATGTATGAGTTCGGTAACCCTTAGTGTCATTCTCTATGCCGCGATCCATTCCGGTCAAAGTTGTGAGAAGGTGTTCGAGGAAACGGCGCGCACAGCGAACCCAGGAACTGTGCTAAAAGCGGAAGAGCCTTATCTCCAAGAACTAGCGATCGCTGCTTGTCAAACCAATAATCCGGACATTATCTGGCAAATAGTTCAACAGGAATCCAACTTTCGTTTTCTAATCGTTCGACAGAATGCAGGAAAACGCGTGTATCGCGGTGAAGAAGCCCTCCAGTATCTCGATAGATTAGCCAAAGGGGAGGCAGATACCAACGTCGACGTTGGAGTCATGCAACTCAACTGGACCTACCATAGGGCAGGTTTTAACAATAGTCCAAAACAGATGCTTTTGCCTGCTGAACAGGTCGACTACCTCCTCGACACCTTCGGGGATTTCATCGTACGCCGCTGTTCGGAGCGATGGATAGGTTGTTATCACAACCCGAGCAACCAACGCTCAGCCAAGCGCTATGAAAAGCTCGTGCAAAAGCGCGGGAAACTCCTCGCTGCGGAAACGATCGACTTTTTAGAAGAAACGCGCCTTAGCATGAGCGCTGAGCAAAAAGCCGATCTGCCGCCGATTCGTCGGGAGGAGATCCTGGAAGTTCTCAATCAGACGCGTGAGCGACCTCTTCCAGAGAAAGAATTTTTCAGTCTTGCCCATTTCCTTCAGATGGGACCCGTCAAGATTGCTTATAAACAGTCTTATCTTAGCAGTTAGCGCTCTCCGAAAGCCTTTGGCCAAGGTCCCTCATAGCCTTCGAGTTCTACGCTAGGCTCAAAAGATTTCTTCAAAAAAAATGCTTAGATATGAACTTGCCAAGCGGCGTAAGGTAGGTTACATGCAAAAGGTTTAGACTTCATCACCAAGGCAGCTAAGTAGGTCAGAAGAGTAGGGCCGGCTCATTCCATTGTGGTGATAGGACGGAAATACGGATTGAACTGCGCGACCGACAACAAACCCCTCTCGATTCTGGTCGTAGACGACGAGCCAGTCCTGCGTGAACTTGTTGCATTTATCCTGCTCGACAAAGGTTTCATGGTCACTGAAGCCGAGAGCGGCAACGCAGCTTTGAGGAAGCTTCAGGATCAGGACTTCGATGTAGTCGTAAGCGATATCCGGATGCCTGATGGGAGTGGAATTGACTTACTCCAGAATATAAGTCGTCTCGATAAGGCTAAGCCTTTGGTTTTTTTGGTGAGCGGCTATTCAGAAGTCACGCCTGAAGAGGCCAAGCTTTTAGGCGCGGCAGATCTCCTCAACAAACCTGTCGATTACGATCTCCTCTGCAAAGCTATCTGCGATAGCTCGGGTCGTTGCTTGACCCATTCCGAAATGTGATTGACCGCTCGGGACCTATGGTCGATAAAGGCCTTCTGATCTTTCCGAACGAGGACAAACCCCTATGATCTCGCCTATATTTGATCCGCAGCGCTGGACGGCAGTTAGCGTAGCTGGCTGGTCCTTCGAGGACATTACTTACCACCGGGCCCTGGACCAGGGGACCGTTCGCATAGCCTTCAATCGACCTGAGGTCCGCAACGCGTTTCGCCCCCAGACCGTCGACGAACTTTATGTAGCTCTCGATCATGCGCGTTGTTCCCCAGATGTTGGGACGGTTTTATTGAGTGGCAACGGGCCCTCACCCAAAGACGGCGGATGGGCCTTCTGCTCTGGAGGGGATCAGAGGATACGGGGTAAAGATGGTTATCTCTACGAAGGTGACCCGCAGGACGCTGAGGCGCGACGCACCCCTGCCATGGGGCGGCTGCATATCTTGGAAGTCCAGCGTCTGATTCGATTTATGCCAAAAGTGGTAATTGCCGTTGTGCCTGGTTGGGCTGTCGGTGGTGGACATAGTCTGCATGTCACATGCGATTTGACTATTGCGAGTCGACAGCACGCAATTTTTAAACAAACCGACGCCGATGTAGCTTCTTTTGATGGAGGCTACGGGTCTGCCTACCTTGCTAAAATGGTCGGTCAAAAGCGGGCGCGGGAAATTTTCTTTCTCGGCGCCAACTACTCCGCCGAAGAAGCTGCGGCTATGGGTATGGTCAATCGCGTGGTAGACCATGAAGAGCTCGAAGTCGCAGCTCTCGAATGGGCGCGCATCATCAATGCCAAGTCACCAACCGCAATTCGCATGCTTAAATATGCCTTCAATATGAGCGATGATGGACTGGTGGGGCAGCAGCTCTTTGCTGGTGAAGCGACGCGACTTGCTTACGGTACCGATGAAGCGGAAGAGGGCAGACGGGCCTTTCTCGAAAAACGACCGCAGGATTTTAGCGGATTTTCGCGGCCTTATTAAGGCGGGAAGGGGGAGCTATGCACGCTCTCGATTCACGGGTACTAGAGACGATGCTCGACGATCTCACGCGTCAGGGATGGGCTGCCAGCCCTCAGCTGCTTATGCAGCCCCTCTGCGAAGCCCTCTATGTCGCGGCTCTGGAGCACAAGGCCGAGGGTGAGTTTCGACCTGCGGGGGTAGGGCAGGGGGCTCAGAGCCAGAGCAGCATCAGAGGAGACGCTATCCGCTGGCTCAGTCTCGATTCGGCCTGCCCCGCAGAACAGGCTTTTCTCACCGCTATGCACGCTCTGGTGCGAACCATGAAATCGGCTTTTCTTCTTTCTCTCAATGCCTACGAGGCCCACTTCGCCTGCTACGAAGCCGGACAGTTCTACCGCCGGCATCTCGATCGTTTTCAAGGCGAGAACAGCCGAGAATTTTCGACGCTCCTTTATCTCAATCCCGACTGGAAAGCGAGCGATGGTGGGGCCCTAGTCATTCATCCCGACCAGGTCGATGCGCAGCCGGTGTCTATAGTTCCAGAGCTAGGCACCTTCGTTATCTTCCGCAGCGGGATGCTGCTCCACGAAGTTGAACCGCCCCTGAAGACGCGATTCTCTATCGCCGGCTGGATGAAAAAAGACGATCCTATGCAAGCTAATTTAAATGGAACTTTGATCCCCGAGAGCTAAGACCTCTTTAGAGGGATTCTATGCATGTGAGAGCCGCCTGAATCACCCGCTCCTCGGTCTTGAGGATAGTATCGGGGCTAGGAAACTCCTGACGATTGCGATTGAGTAGAACACCGAGCACCGCCGCAGCGCTGAGGCCGTAGGCTGCGCACTGCGTGAAGAGAGTTGCAGCTTCCATTTCAAAAGAGAGGACGCGCAGAGCTTTCATTTCCTCAAAGCGATTGTGCAGCTCTCGATGCACATGGCCTTTGAGAAAGGAATCGCTGCGACCCTGTCCCTGATAGAAGGTATCGCTGGAGGCTGAGATTCCGAGGTGATAACGAAAGCCATGGCGATCGAGCCCTTGCACCAGCTTCTGGACCAGAGAGAAATCAGCGACCGCTGGAAATTCGATAGGCGCAATGTGTCTTGACGCTCCATCATAGCGAACGGCAGCCGTCGGGACGATGATGTCCCCTGCTTCGATTGACTCTTGCAAAGCCCCCGTCGTGCCGATACGCAAGAAACGTTTGATGCCCAGCATCGCCAGTTCTTCGATGCAGATCGTCGTTGAAGGCCCGCCGATACCCGTCGAGCAAACCAAGACCTCTTTGCCCTTGTAGCGACCGCGCATCGAGCAGAACTCGCGATGATGGGCTAGAGATTTAGCCGACTCGAGATGGCGAGCAATCTTGGGGACGCGGGCGGGATCGCCGGGAACGAGCGCGATATCGATTCCTGCTAGCTGGGAAGCTTCGAGCCCAAGATGGAATACACTGGCAATCGTCACGGCGAGCTCCTTTGTGAGTCGCTCCTATTATAACGGCTCTCCAGGGGTCGAACAAGAGCTAAGACGCTCCCCACAAAGCCTTGCGGGGAGCGCGCTAGGAGAAAGATTCAGGGAAAGGAAAACGGAGTCACACTTGGGAACGCTCTTCGAAGGCAAGACCTTTGCCATCGAAGGAGACTTCTATCGTATCACCGGGCTTTATTTGGCCGCCGACGATGCGCCGAGCCACCCGGTTTTCGAGTTCTTTTTGGAGGTAGCGCTTCAGCGGTCGAGCTCCATAGATCGGATCGTAAGCTGAACGAGCTATGAACTCTTTGGCTTCTTCAGAGATATGCAGCTTGATATCCTGCTCCGTCAAGCGCTTCTGGGTATCGGCAGCGAGTAGTTGGACGATCTGCTTCACCTCGCCGAGCTGCAGGGGTTTAAAGATCACGATGTCATCGATCCGGTTGAGAAATTCTGGACGAAAGGCAGCGCGCAGTTCACGCTGGACTGCGGCTTCGGCCGCTTCGTTGATTGAGCCGTCAGGTCTGATCCCTTCGATGAGATGCTGCGATCCAATGTTGCTCGTCATGATGATAACTGTATTCTTGAAGTTCACCCGACGTCCCTGATTGTCGGTGAGATGCCCATCGTCGAGTATCTGCAGCAAGAGGTTGAATACATCGGAGTGGGCTTTTTCGATTTCATCGAATAGCACCACCGAATAGGGTTTGCGTCGGACCGCTTCCGTCAGCTGTCCTCCCTGATCGTAGCCGACATAACCTGGAGGCGCTCCGATCAGACGTGAGGTCGAGTGTTTTTCCATATATTCGGACATATCGATCCGAATGAGATTCTCCGCAGTATCGAAGAGGGTTTCGGACAGCGTCTTTGCCAACTCGGTCTTGCCTACCCCGGTAGGACCGAGAAAAATAAAGGAGCCGATCGGACGCCGCGGATCTTTGATGTGAGCGCGGGCTCGTATAATAGCAGCGGTAACCGCCTCGACAGCTTGGTCTTGGCCGATGACTCTCTCGTGCAGAATCTTATCGAGATTCATGAGCTTTTCTCGCTCGCCTTCAACGAGTTTTTCAACGGGGATGCCGGTCCATTGACTGATGACTTGGGCGATCTCGGCCTCGGTTACTTCTTCCCGTAGGAGCGTCGGCCCCTGGCCGCGGCGCAGTTCGGCTTCGACCTCGTGCAGCTGCCGCTCCATGTCGGGGATAGTACCGTGACGCAGTTGCGCCGCTTTTTCGAGATCATAATTGCGCTCGGCCTGCTGCAGAGCGAGGTTCATTTGCTCAATTTCGCGGCGGACGTCCTGCACTTTTTTGATTTTGTTCTTCTCGGCACTGTATTGGTCTTCGAGAACTTGAGCCTCGTTCTTGAGATCTTGCAGTTCGCGCTGCAGCAGATCGAGACGCTTTTTGCTGGCATCATCCTTCTCTTTTTTGAGAGCAGCTTCTTCGATCTCGAGACGCATGAGATTTCTGCGCTTTTTATCGAGCTCTTCCGGGACACTATCGATTTCCGTGCGGATCATGGCACTGCATTCATCGATCAAATCGATAGCCTTGTCCGGTAAAAAGCGGTCGGTGATATAGCGATCGGATAGCACGGCTGCTGCTACCAGAGCGTTGTCCTTGATGCGGATGCCGTGGAAGAGCTCGAAACGTTCTTTGATCCCGCGCAGGATCGAGATCGTATCCTCGACGTCGGGCTGATCGACCATAACGGGCTGGAAGCGGCGTTCGAGGGCTGGATCGCTTTCGATATATTTGCGGTACTCGTCGAGAGTCGTCGCACCGATGCAGTGCAGTTCGCCTCGAGCTAACATAGGCTTGAGCATATTGCCGGCGTCCATAGAACCTTCGGCCTTGCCGGCACCTACGATCGTGTGAATTTCGTCGATGAAGAGTATGACCTGGCCTTCACCGCCTTTAACTTCCGCCAGTACGGCCTTAAGGCGCTCCTCGAACTCGCCGCGGAACTTGGCTCCTGCGATGAGCGAGCCCATGTCGAGCGAGAAAATTGATTTATCCTTGAGCCCCTCAGGTACGTCCCCACGCAATATGCGCTGCGCAAGGCCTTCGGCGATAGCTGTTTTGCCGACGCCGGGTTCGCCGATCAGGACCGGGTTGTTCTTTGATTTTCGACTGAGAATGCGGATAACGCGGGCGATTTCCTGGTCGCGGCCGATGACGGGATCGAGTTTGCCGAGGCGAGCTGCGGCCACGAGATCTGTTCCATACTGATTGAGCGCGTCATAGCTGGCTTCAGGATTGGCACTTCGCACGCGCTGATGTCCGCGCAATTCGTTGAGCGCAGCGAGAAATTTCTCTTCGCTGAGGTTAAATTCTTTCAGCAGACGCCCTGCTGGGGTGCTTTCGCCGGTGCGAATGATTTCGAGAAATACGTGTTCGACTGACACATACTCATCTTTAAATTTTTTTGCCGTGGCTTCGGCTTTGACGAGCAAAGCGGAGAGCGCTTGGGAAAGGAGAATTTTCTCAGGGTCGAAGCCTGGACCCGAAACCCGCGGCTTACGGGCAATCTCCTGCTCGGCCAATTGTTGCAGACTCTGGAGAGGCATATCCATTTTCTGGATTAGTTTTGGAATGAGTCCCTGATCCTGATTGAGAAGTGACTGGAGCATATGCTCAATGTCGACCTGATTCTGACCTTTTGAAATAGCCAAACCCTGAGCCTCTTTGAGGGCTAATTGGGTGCGCTCGGTAAGACGATGAAAGTCCATACTTTGTGACTCCTGTTTCAGACGACCAACACCCTAAAAATGGGTCGCTTTTAGCTAATGTCAAGGGCCTTAACTGAGCCGCGGAAATAGCAGCTGCTATTTACTCCCATTCGCGTAATCTTAAAGCCTAAGTTTGGCCTCACCTACGGCGTCGGCCATAGGCTAAATAAACCTAGCCTTTGCCCTGTACCTAGCCTTAGCCCTGTGCGTGATCGTGATCCTGTTCGATGGACTTTGCCTTTCGTCTTAAATCT